>JAEETB010000257.1 GCA_016286575.1 Prevotella sp. | reverse complement strand
TCCTTCACGTTACCCATCTTCTTGATCTGCTGAATCTGACCCATGAAGTCGTCGAAGTCGAACTTGTTCTTACGGATCTTCTTCTCCAGACGCTTGGCCTCCTCCTCGTCGAACTGCTGTTGGGCACGTTCTACCAGAGAAACGATATCACCCATACCAAGGATACGGTCAGCCATACGGTCAGGATGGAACACGTCGATGGCCTCCATCTTCTCACCTGTACCTACGAACTTGATAGGTTTGGTAACAACCGTACGGATAGAGAGGGCAGCACCACCACGGGTATCACCATCGAGTTTGGTCAGAACGACACCGTCGAAGTCAAGACGATCATTGAATTCCTTTGCCGTATTGACAGCATCCTGACCCGTCATCGAGTCAACCACGAAGAGGGTCTCATTGGGATTAACCGCCTTCTTCAGGCTCTCAATCTCCTGCATCATCTCCTCGTCGACAGCCAGACGACCTGCGGTATCGATGATCACCACATCATTCGCCTTGGCCTTAGCCTCCTGAATGGCGTGGTTAGCAATTTCAATCACATTCTTGTTGTCAGGCTCTGAATAGACAGGCACACCAACACTCTCACCCACGACATGCAACTGTTGGATAGCAGCCGGACGGTAAACGTCGCAAGCCACGAGCAACGGTTTCTTGTGATTACGGGTCTTGAGCAGATTAGCCAGTTTACCACTGAATGTGGTCTTACCAGAACCCTGAAGACCAGACATCAGGATGATGGCAGGAGCACCAGGGCGTCCCTCGACTTTCAGTTCAGCAGCCTTGCCACCCATGAGTTCAGCCAACTCATCGTGAACGATCTTCACCATCAACTGGCTGGGTTTCACGGCAGTGAGCACATTCATACCCAGGGCCTTCTGCTTCACGGTATCAGTAAACTGCTTGGCAACCTTGTAGTTCACATCGGCATCCAACAGGGCCCGACGTACATCCTTCAGGGTCTCAGCCACGTTGATCTCGGTGATCTTTCCCTCACCTTTCAGTATTTTAAACGATCTCTCTAACCTATCACTTAAATTCTCAAACATATTTTTAACTTTTTGGCACGGATTTCACGGTTTAACACTGCTCTTTTTCTTTGTGCAGCAGCCGTGTCTTTATTTATAAAGCCGTGTTAACCTGTGCCTATTAATTACTCCACTACTATTCCTAACTTGTCGCAGAGGTCGAGACTCATCTCCTTCAGTTTGAACTTCTGGATCTTACCAGAACCCGTCAGGGGGAACTGATCGATGAAGAAGACGTACTTCGGAATCTTATAACGGGCAATCTTGCCACGACAGAACAGCTGCACATCCTCAGGTGTCATCGTTACACCCTCTTCCAGAATGATAAAAGCACCAACGGCCTCACCATATTTCTTCGAAGGTACGGCAGCCACCTGAACATCACGGATGCCAGGCATGTGATAGAGGAACTCCTCGATCTCACGAGGATAGATGTTCTCACCACCACGGATAATCATATCCTTGATACGACCTGTAATCTTATAGAAGCCTTGTTCGTCCTTGACTCCCAGGTCACCCGAATGCAGATAACCGTTCTTGTCGATCACCTCAGCAGTGGCTGTAGGATTCTTATAGTAACCCTTCATCACGTTAAAGCCTTTACAGCACATCTCACCCTGAACACCAACGGGGCACTCCTCGCCAGTCTCTGGGTCGAGCACTTTCACATCGACAAACGGGTAGTCGCGACCTACGGTGGTGCAACGCTGCTCGAACGTATCGTTCAGACAGGTCTGGGTCATACCAGGCGACGACTCTGTGAGTCCATATACTGAGGTAATGGTCATATACATCTTCTCAGATACCTGCTTCATCAATTCCACAGGACAGAGCGAGCCAGCCATGATACCAGTACGCAGACAAGTCAGGTCGAACATCGAGAACATCGGATGATTCAGCTCAGCGATAAACATCGTAGGCACACCATAGACAGCCGTACAGCGTTCCTTATGGATAGAGGCCAGTACGACGAGTGGATCGAACTTCTCGACCATCACCTCCGTACAACCATGCGTCAGACAGTTCATGGTGGCGAGCACCACACCAAAACAGTGGAACAAGGGCACACAGACACAGAGCTTATCGTCCTGCGTAAAGCCCATATTCTCACCCGTGAAGTAACCATCGTTGGCAATACCAAAGTGTGTCAGCATCACACCCTTAGGGAAGCCTGTCGTACCACTGGTGTACTGCATGTTGCAGACATCGTAGCACGACACTTTGCTCTTCATCTCGTTCAGCGTCTCGTCCTCGACGTTCTGCCCCAAGAGCAGCAACTCGGCTGTATTGAACATACCACGATATTTCTCCATACCGATGAACACCACGTTCTTCATGTAGGGGAAACGTTCGCTGTTCAGATGACCACGCTCACAGTTCTTCAGCTCTGGCAGCATGGTGTAGGTCATGTCCACATAGTTACAGTCCCAAGTACCATCAGTGATACAAAGGGTATGCATGTCCGAGTCCTTGCAGAGATACTCCAGCTCGTTCTGCTTGTAGTTGGTATTGACTGTCACCAATACAGCACCAATCTTGGCTGTTGCGTAAAGGAATGTCAACCAATCGGGCACGTTGGTAGCCCAAATACCCACGTTAGAACCCTTTTCCACGCCAATGGCGATCAAGCCTTTGGCAAGGTTATCCACACGTTCATTGAACTTGCTCCAGGTGAAGCGAAGATCACGGTCGCTGTAAACGATGTATTCTTTATCAGGCGTTGTCTCAGCCCAGTGTTCGAGCCACTGACCGAGTGTACGCTCATGGAGCTGATAGCCCTCAGAGCCCGTCTCGGCAGGATATGTTCTGTCTGGCAGCGGTCTGCCTGCCATGTCTAATTTCACGTTACTCATACAGTCTTACTGTTCTTATGTTCTTCTGTCTAAAAATCAGAATGGAATATAGATGAGTGCGAGGATCTTAGCCGACTTACCTGGGGCACCATGCAGATGATGCTTGACAATCGAGTCGTAATAGATAGAGTCGCCTTCCTTCAGCGAATACTTTTCCTTACCGTATTCCACCTCTACTTCACCCTCCATGACATAGATGAACTCCTCACCCTCATGGGCTGAGAGTTTGTAATCGGGTGTCGTCTCAGGATTGATGTCGATGATAAACGGCTCCATGTGACGACCAGCCTTCTGCTGAGCCAACGGATGATATTCCATATGTTTGCGGGCATCAGTAGCACCGTTGCTGAAACTGATACTGCTCTCGCGCTCACGATCTTCTGCACGGCATACAACCGGACCCAGAGCGTCGCTGTCGTCCATAAAGGTTCCCAGTCGCACTCCCAGTGCACGGGCTATCTTGATCAGCGGACCTAAAGAGGGCAGGTTCTGGTCGTTCTCAATGGAATTGATCTGTTCTACTGACAGACCACTGCTTTCTGCAATCTCCTCAACGGAGAGATTCTTCGATTCTCTGATTCCCTTGATTTTGGAACCAATGAAAGTGTTGGTGTTGGACATAATTATTTAAAAAATTGATATCGATATTAACTTTAGGGCGCAAAATTACAACAAAAAAACGAAACTCCCAAACTTTGAGCCTTGTTTTTGTTAATCTTCCCAAAAAAGCATGTTTATTCCATTTATATTTCGTATCTTTGCCGAATAATCATTCATTACTACTAAAAATACGTATTACAAGATGAATCTGAATCTGACAGCTAACATCAAAATGCCTGACCATGTGTTAAGGCGACAAGTCATTGACCTCTGTAATAAAACGGGCAAGCCCCTGTTGAAACTGTCAACCAAGGATTATGTGGACAACGGACTGGGACATCTCGTAGAACAGTTCGACGGACAAGCCGGTCTGGTGAACATCGAAGTATTCAACGAGTTGCAGCACACCATCACAGGATGGCCTGGCGGCAAGCCCGATGTCGACGACACTACCCGTCCAGAGAGGGCTAAGCCCTACCCCAAGCGTGTGATTGTGTTCTCCCCCCACCCTGATGATGACGTCATCTCCATGGGAGGTACCATCCGACGACTGATGCAGCAGAAGCACGATGTGCATGTGGCTTACGAGACATCAGGCAATATCGCTGTGGGCGATGAGGAGGTAAGACGTTTCATGCACTTCATCAACGGCTTCAACACCATCTTTGCCAATGGTTCCGACGAGGTGATCAAGCACTCTTATCAGGCAGTCAAGGCCTTTATCAGGAATAAGAAAGATGGCGATCTCGACAACCAGCAGGTCCTCCGTCTGAAGGGACTGATCCGCAGAGGTGAGGCCCGTCTGGCTTGTGAGTACAATGGCATCGACAGCCATCATATCCACTTCCTCGACCTGCCGTTCTATGAGAGTGG
>JAEETB010000256.1 GCA_016286575.1 Prevotella sp. | reverse complement strand
GGGAAAGCTGGTGCCTTTGTTTTTTCAGACGCTATTTTGCAACGCGCCCTTTGTTTGGGAAATTACATAACGAACTCGGACATGACGCCGAAGCCGCTGATCAGGCCGGTCTCCTCGTCCAGGTAGAAGTTGAGCATAGGCATGGTGCCGTAGTAGTAGATGCCCCACTCTTCGTCGGTGTCGGGGGTGCCGAAGGCGGCCTTCACGTCGTCCGGCGTGGAGCCGATTTTGACCGTGCCGTTCAGGGCGTAGTCGCCGTCAACGACACTGATGCCGACGGCGACGCCGTCCTTGTTCACGGTGACGGTGAAGCCGTCATAGGTATGGGTGGTCTGGTGCCAGTCGGAATCGGGGTCGCAGGAATCGACCTCCTGGACAGGAGCGGTCTCCTCGGGCAGCATCGGCTCCAGTTCCGCAAAGGGGACGCCGACGCGGAGCTGCTGGCCGTTTACCTCGAGCCAGACGTCGATCTCAACAGGCTCGGCCTGGGTATCGGTCTCGCTCTGGGGATCGGTCTCGACCTCGGTCTGGGCTTCGGTCTGCTTTTCGGTCTGGGCCTCGGTCTGCTTCTCGGTCTGGGCCTCGGTGGGCTTGGTCTCACCGGCGCAGCCGGCGAACAGGGCGGCGATCATCAGGACCGCCAACAGCAGAGAAAGGATTTTTGTGAATTTCATTTTGGTTTCCTCCTTGATGTAATTATTCAGCGGTAAAAGTGCCGCAGTTGAACTGAATGTTTTCCGCAATGGCGGTCACGGTCCAGGTCCCGGTGAGATCCAGGTCCTTGGAGAGAATGGCGGAGTAGCCGTTGCTGCCCTCGCCCTCCAGGAGCTTGGCCTCATAGATGGGGAAGGCCTCCACGGTCAGGACCCTGCCCGCCTGCTCCAGCCGGAGCCAGACCCGGCAGTCGCCGCAGGGCAGCTCCTCGGGCAGAGCGCCGTAGAGCCGGATGCCGTAGCCGGTGCGCTCGTATTTTCCATCGACGGCGCCGCCGTCGGCAAGCCCCTCGACGGAGCGGTTCTCCCGGACCGGGGCGTAGAGGAAGGGGGCCGTGGAGATGACCCGGGAGAGATTGCGCTCGGCGATCTCATAGATCAGGTCCGTCCCCTGCTTCAGGGTGGCGACGTCGGGGCAGTCCGTGCGCTTGAAGGTGGAGCTCTCCCAGCAGTCGATGATAAAGGGCAGCAGGGCCCGGCCGAAGGAGTCGCGGACCACGTAGACCGCGCTGCCGTCCTTCCGGTCCAGGTTCTTCACGGTGAAGAGATCGTCCCGGTCCTCCTTGTCGCTCATGAAGTTTTCGAGCTGGGCCTCGTGATCCCGGACGCCCATGGGCTGGGTGAAGCGGAAGCGGGCGTGGTCGATCTGCCAGACCACCTGATCGTCCGGAACGCCGCCGGCGGGGAGGAGGAGCTTGTCCAGGTCGCCGCTCCAGGTCGTTTCCACGGTATAGGGCGCGTCGGCCCAGGTCTCGTGCTCCTTGCCCAGGCTGTCGAGAATGGCGTTATAGCCGACCAGGGCGCCCCGGTAGTTCCAGTGGGAGTCCCGGCGGTGGTAGAGCGGTACGTCGGGGGCGGCTCCGGAGGCCTTCTGCTCCAGCAGGACCTGCCGCAGGTCGGTGAAGCTGACCCCGGCGGCTTTGAGCTCCGCCGTGAGCCGGGTCAGGTTGTTTTCCGGGGCGGCCCGGAAGCTGGCGGGCATCATCTCCCCGTAGACCGAGGACTTGTTGGGGGCGGGGACGAAGGTGAAGCGTCCGCCCCGGGCGTTCACGTCCTCCTCGATCAGGGAGAGGGTCACGGCCATGGACCGGATCTGCCGGTCCGTCAGGGCGTTGGTGTCCAGGAAGTCCGCGCTCTCGGTGTTGTAGAAGAGCCAGCCGTCCTTCCCGTCGATGACGTTGGAGCTCGCGGTGTGGAGCAGCTCGCCCTTGAGGGTGTTGGAGGCGGTGAGGAGCTGGGCCCGGAGGGGCAGACTGTCGCTGACCCAGGACTCAAACTCGTCGGAGAAGTTCAGGTTCAGCTGCCCCTCGGTGAGATAGGCGGGGAACTTTGCCAGAGCCCGCTTCTCCAGGCTGGCGTCGTTCTTAAAGAAGGGCATCAGCAGCATGGGCACGCAGAGCAGGGTAAAGAAGAGGACGACGTAGACGATCTTGAAGCCTTTTTTCATGATGCAAGACCTCCTCTCAGAAGCGGAAATAGATGAAGGGGTTATAGCTGCTGGACACCAGGGTGAGGACCGACAGCGCAAACAGGACCAGGGAGCCCGCGCAGGCCGCGTAGTTGTAGACGGCGATCTTTCCCGTTTGTTCCGCCTTTTGGCGGAAAACGCGGAAAATCGGCGTGGACAGCAGCAGGGAGAAGCCGAAGCTCAGGAAGAAGAGGGGACTCAACAGAGACAGGATCTCGCGGGTGACCGCCGGGGTCCCCGCCGTGGGCCAGAACATGGCGCCGATGACGCCGAAGCCCTGGGCCAGGGTATCCGCCCGGAAGAGGACGAAGCCCAGGATCACGACGAGCATCGTGTAGACGTGGCCGATGGGCTTGAACCACTTCTTCTTGGTGGGCACGATCTGATAGGTCTCCAGCATCTGCCAGAGGCCGTGCCAGAGGCCCCAGAGAATGAAGGTGAAGCTGGCGCCGTGCCAGAGCCCGGTCAGGAAGAAGACGATCCACTTGTTGAGGGTGGTGCGGGTCCGGCCCTTGCGGTTGCCGCCCAGGGGGATGTAGACGTACTCCTTGAACCAGGTGGACAGGGAGATGTGCCAGCGCCGCCAGAACTCCTGGATGCTGCCGGAGATAAAGGGATAGTTGAAGTTCTCCTTGAAGTCGAAGCCGAAGACGCAGCCCAGGCCGATGGCCATGTCGCTGTAGCCGCAGAAGTCAAAGAAGATCTGGAGCGTATAGCAGACCGCGCCGATCCAGGCCGTGCCCGTGGCGAGCTGGCCGCCGCCGAAGGAGAAGACCTTGTCGGCCAGCAGGCCCATCTGGTTCGCCAGCAGGACCTTCTTCGCCAGACCGAAGAGGAAACGGCACACGCCCCGGCTGATCCGGTCGAAGCTGAATTCCCGCTCCTGGATCTGGGCGGCGATGTCGGAGTAGCGCACGATGGGGCCGGCGATGAGCTGGGGGAAGAAGGAGATGTACAGCAGGACCGAGAAGAGGTTCTTCTGCACGTTCTTCTTGTCCCGGTAGACGTCGATGACGTAGCTCAGGCCCTGGAAGGTGAAGAAGGAGATGCCGATGGGCAGGCGGATCTGGGGCACGGGGATGGACAGCCGGAAGACGGCGTTGAGGATCTCCGTGAAGAAGCCGGTGTACTTGTAGGCGAAGAGCAGGCCGATGTTCAGAACGACGGCCAGGACCACCGCCGGCTTGTCCCACTTCGTCCCCGCGGCGCCGCGGCCGAAGAGATAGTTGAGGACGATGGAGATCAGCATGATCATCACCGCCACCGGCTCGCCGAAGGCGTAGAACACCAGGCTGGCGGCCGCGAGGATGAAGTTGCGGGCGGTGTGGTTCCGGATCAGCGCGTAGAGCAGAAAGGTGACCGGAAAGAACACGAACAAAAAGGTCAGGGAGCTGAAGGTCATGGAACTGGCACCTCGGTTTTTCTCTGTGGATTGGGCCGGGCCGGAGGAGTATGCAACATTAGTCTTCCTCTTCTTTGTCAGATGACCAACCCGAAATGATATGAAGCTCTCCTGAATCCATATCCATGGCCATATTATCGCCCATACGCATCATCAGATCGCCATCGGAGTCGATTGCCATATTATCTGATATGCTCCTTGCGAAATCACCATCATCATAATCAAAAAAGCGTTTTGACATTCCTATCTCTCCAATCATTTAATCATCGTATTCCGGATAGTCAGGCGCCCATTCGGGTGTCCAATACTGCTTATTGCGGCGGTTGGCATTATGAGCCTGCTGATGAGTCCTGCGATTCGGATTCTTCTGATTCGCATTATTGTCGGCATTCGCCTTATAAGCTTTGTTGTTGGGATTGTGCTGATTTGCCCAGTTGTCCAGTTGTTCCTTCGTGTGTGTTTTACCAGAAACCTTACCCATGCTCTTCTCCTTTCTGAGCCAAAAACAATCCACGCACTTTGCTTTGTGCGTGGATTACAATCATCCGGAAAGATAGCTTTACACGCAACAAAACAAAACCGAATGGAATATCCCTTTTCGGCTCGATTTTGTGGTGTAAAGCAATGAAACAACAGGGGGACAACTACAGTCAACCAGCACGATCTGCTTTCTTAATCCCATAATGAGAATTTGATTGGAACTAATAGTCTCATTGGTTTACTCATTTTTCTGCTAAATCATTCTGCTTACCCGTTCAATATGATTCGTACTCTCATTCTACGAACG
>JAEETB010000255.1 GCA_016286575.1 Prevotella sp. | reverse complement strand
AAGTTGGAGGGTAAGACTGACCGTCATGTGGTGGCTGTCATCGGCGATGGTGCCCTCTCAGGAGGTCTTGCTTTTGAGGGACTGAACAACGTGTCGTCATCGCCCAATGACCTGTTGATCATTCTCAACGACAACAATATGAGTATCGACCGTTCTGTGGGTGGTATGAAACAGTTGTTGCTGGGGCTGAATACCAACAAGACCTATAATGCCATCAAGTTCAAGACTGCCCGTTGGCTGAACAGAAAGGGTATGATGAACGATGACCGCAGAAAGGGTATCCAACGTCTGTCGAATGCTGTCAAAAGTGCCATTGCCCACCAGCAGAACATTTTCGACGGCATGAACATTCGTTATTTCGGTCCGTTCGATGGTCATGATGTGAAAGAACTGGTGCGTATCCTCCAACAGATCAAGGATATGAAAGGTCCGAAATTGTTGCACCTGCACACCCAGAAAGGACATGGCTATGCGCCCGCAGAGAAGGATGTGACGGTTTGGCACGCACCTGGTAAGTTTAATCCCGATACGGGTGAGCGATTAGTTGACAACGATCCTACAAAACCCCAGAAATATCAGGATGTGTTTGGTCATACGCTACTTGAGTTAGCCAAACAGAACCCAAAGATTGTAGGCGTGACACCGGCTATGCCTTCAGGTTGTTCGATGAACATCATGATGAAGGAGATGCCTGAGCGTACCTTCGATGTGGGTATAGCTGAGGGGCATGCCGTGACGTTCTCTGGTGGTATGGCCAAGGATGGCCTGTTGCCCTTCTGTAATATCTATAGCGCTTTCTCGCAGCGGGCCTTTGATAATATCATTCACGATGTCGCGCTGCTGAACCTGAACGTGGTGTTCTGTTTCGACCGTGCAGGTCTCGTGGGTGAAGATGGTCCTACGCATCATGGTGCTTTCGACTTGGCTGCACTGCGTCCCATCCCCAATCTGATCATCTCGTCGCCCATGGATGAGCATGAATTGCGAAGACTGATGTATACGGCACAGTTGCCTGACATGGGCCCCTTCGTAATCCGTTACCCTCGCGGTGGTGGTGTGCTACAAGATTGGCGATGTCCGTTCGAGAGTGTCAAAGTGGGGACAGGTCGCAAACTATGTGACGGGAGCGATGTTGCTGTATTGAGTATTGGACCGATAGGTAATAATGTGACGAAAGCCATTGCCCAGTTGCTAAGAGAGGATGGAGCCCCGAGTGTGGCCCATTACGACATGAGATTCCTGAAACCCCTGGATGAACAGATTCTCGAGGAGGTAGGTAAGAAGTTTAAGCGTATCGTCACTGTTGAGAACGGTACCATCCGTGGTGGTTTGGGCTCTGCTGTCTTGGAGTGGATGAACGACCATCATTACTGTCCTCGTGTTATACGACTGGGACTGCCTGACTATTTTGTGGAGCATGGTACTGTGCCCGAGTTGCAGAAGATTGTAGGTCTTGATCCTGATAGTATTATTAAAGCCATTAGGGAGTTATGAAAATTGTCATTGCCGGAGCAGGTGCCGTAGGAACCCATCTGTCGAAACTCTTGTCGGGCGAGCATCAGAATTGTGTGCTTATCGACGACGATGAGGAACGTCTGGGTGGGTTGTCGGAATATGATGTAATGACCTATAACGCCTCACCTACCAGTATCAAGGCTCTGAAGGAAGCAGGTGCTGATAAGGCAGACCTCTTCGTAGGCGTTACGCCTGAGGAGAGTACTAACCTGAATGCATGCATCCTGGCCCATACTCTTGGCGCGAAGAAGACAGTAGCCCGTATTGACAACTATGAATATCTCTCTCCCGAGAACCAGGTCTTTTTCAAGAAACTCGGTGTCGACTCCCTGATTTATCCAGAGGTGCTGGCAGCCATCGACATCACCAACGGTCTGAAACTGTCGTGGGTACGCCAGCGTTGGGACGTGCATAATGGTGCCCTCATTTTACTTGGTATCAAACTGCGTGAAACAGCAGAGATCCTGAACCGTCCGCTCCGTGAACTCTGTGGTCCTGATGATCCTTATCACATTGTAGCCATCAAGCGTGAAGACGATACCATCATCCCAAGTGGTATGGATGAACTGCGTACCAATGACCTGGTTTATTTCATGACCACGAAGGAGTATATCCCGTATATCCGCAAGATTGTGGGAAAGGAGCATTACACCGATGTGAAGAATGTGATTATCATGGGTGGCGGAAAGACTGCTGTACGTGCAGCCTTGACGATTCCTGATTACATGAACGTGAAAATCATTGAGAAGAGTAGTCAGCGTTGTGAGAGACTGAATGAACTGCTCGAAGAAGAGGAGGCTATGGTGATACACGGTGATGGACGCGACCTAGGACTGCTCGAAGAGGAGGGTATCAAGCATACGCAAGCCTTTGTGGCGTTGACAGGCAATGCGGAAACTAATATCCTGGCTTGTATGACAGCCAAGAAACTGGGTGTAAGGAAGACGATTGCGATGGTCGAGAATCTTGACTATGTCAGCATGGCAGAGAGTTTGGATATCGGTACTATCATAAATAAGAAGACCATTGCAGCCAGTCATATCTTCCAGATGATGCTTGAAGCAGATGTCGACAACCTGCGTTCGCTGATGCTCGTTGATGCGGATGTAGCAGAGTTTACAGCGGCTGAGGGCTCTAAGGTGACGAAGAAACCTGTGAAGGACTTACGCCTGCCATTCGGAACAACGATTGGCGGTCTTGTGCGCGACGGTGTCGGCATGCTCGTCAATGGTAACTCGCAGATTCTTGCAGGCGACTCTGTGATGGTCTTCTGTCATGACCAGAAACTAAACAATTTAGAGAAGTACTTCAAAAAGAACGCGATATGGTAAACTTCCGTATCATCAGCAAGATCATTGGTTCACTTCTGTTCATCGAGGCTTTCTTCATGGCGTGGTGTGTTGTCATTGCCTTCTCGTTTCATGAAGACGACCAGATGGCATTCCTGATGTCGATGATGGTGACTTTTGGAAGTGGATTCTTCTTTTTCCTTTTAGGCAAGGATGCCGAGAATTTTCTGAACCGTCATGATGCTTTCTTGCTGGTGACGGCAGTATGGCTGGTATTCTCACTATTTGGCATGTTGCCGTTCCTGATCCATGGATGTATAACGAATCTGACAGATGCTTATTTCGAGGCGACATCGGGATTCACTACGACGGGTGCCACCATCTTCGACGATGTAGAGTGTCTGCCGCATGGTATTCTGTTCTGGCGGTCGCTGATGCAGTGGGTAGGTGGATTGGGAATAGTCTTCTTCACCATTGCCATTCTTCCTTCGCTGGTTGGCGGCAGTGTGAAGGTGTTTGCAGCAGAAGCCACAGGCCCCATTAAGGCTAAGATGCATCCGAGACTGACAACTACAGCTAAGTGGATCTGGTCTATTTACCTGATATTGACCGTCAGTTGTGGTGTGGCATTCTGGCTGGCTGGTATGGACTGGTTTGAAGCCACCAATTACTCGATGACCACGACAGCCACTGGCGGATTCTCTATTCATAATGATAGTACGATTCATTTCTGTTCGCCAACGGTGGATTATATCTGTATCATCTTTCAGTTCCTGGCAGGTATCAATTTTACATTGCTTTATGTAGCCATCTTTAAGATGAAGTTCAGTTCGTTGTTCAAGAATTCCGAGTTTAAGTTGTATATCAGTGTCGTACTTATTGCCACATTGTGGATTATGTATATGTTGGTGGTCAATGTGGGCTATGATTGGGAGGAGGCCTTCAGAAATGCCTTGTTCCAGGTGGTTGCCTTTATTACGACGACGGGTATGTTCAGCGACGATGTAGCCCAATGGCCCCATATCACTTGGATTATTCTGGGGCTGGTCATGTATCTGGGTGCCTGTGCTGGTAGTACGAGTGGTGGATTTAAGTGTATACGAGGTGTGATGTTGCTCAAGGTGATACAAAACAATTTCCGTCAGGCACTGCATCCTAATGCAGTGTTACCTGTGAAGGTTAATGGTCAGAATGTTCCGAGAAACCGTTTGATTTCGCTTTTTGCTTTCTTCACCATGACAATTCTTATGATTACGGTGACGACTTCCATCATGCTGATATCTGGTATTGACACCACGAATTCCATCGTCATAGCTTTGAGTTGTGTCAGTAATGTCGGACCATCTCTGGAAAATGAGATAGGCCACGTCATGTCATGGGGCATGCTTCCCGATTATCTCAAGTGGTTGCTTTGCGTGTTGATGCTTATGGGACGTCTTGAAATCATGACGGTTCTGGTACTGTTTACACCCAGCTTTTGGAAAGAGAACTGATAAAGGTAAAAAGGTAGAAAAGTAAAAAGGTAAAACTATTATAATGATGATTAAATTTGAACCGCTGCTGAAACAGACACTCTGGGG
>JAEETB010000025.1 GCA_016286575.1 Prevotella sp. | reverse complement strand
ACTTGGCTGGTTCAGACTCTCGTCCATTGACCAATATTCCTCACTGCTGCCTCCCGTAGGAGTTTGGACCGTGTCTCAGTTCCAATGTGGGGGACCTTCCTCTCAGAACCCCTACTGATCGTAGGCTCGGTGGGCCGTTACCCCGCCGACTACCTAATCAGACGCATCCCCATCCCTTAGCGGTAAACCTTTGGTATAAATCAGATGTCCTCAATATACAACATAGGGTATTAATCCGCATTTCTACGGGCTATGCCCTACTAAGGGGAAGGTTGGATACGCGTTACTCACCCGTGCGCCGGTCGCCATCAATCTTAGCAAGCTAAGATCATGCTGCCCCTCGACTTGCATGTGTTAAGCCTGTAGCTAGCGTTCATCCTGAGCCAGGATCAAACTCTTCATTGTAAAAATTATATCTTCGATAGAATTTTTACGAGCTTCCGTCGTCACTCGGCAATTGAAAGTGAACTTTCATTGCGCTCGTTCCTAGGAACCTTGTAAATAATCAATCTATCTTCTAATCTGTCTCAGAACGACTATCCAGTATCAAGTTAAAGCACCTTTGTCAATCTCTTGACGGTTTGTTCTTCTATTACCCAAGAGCATTTCTGCTCTCGCTTCTTGTACTACTTCTGTCTATGTAAATCTTTCAAAGAACACTTTCTTTTTGCCTCACTCGAAACACCGTTTCTTGTTTAGCGGGTGCAAAGGTACAACTTTTCCGCAAACCAGCAAAACTTTTCCCAAGAAAATTTCATTTTTTGGACGGCTTTTTCGACGCTCTTGATATAAATCAAATCACAGGATTGCCTATACCTTATTATATAATTATAGGCGGTCCTTACCTAGGTAGGGCTAAGGTAGCGCCTAGGTAGCGCCTAGGTACGGCCTAGGTAGCGCTAAGGCACTCCAACCCATCCCTTCCTACGTTAATTTCTGATAAAACGACGAATATTGACAGAAAATCAACTATCTTTGCACGCAGATATAATTAAAAGAACGTGCATATGAAGAATTTGAAGTTTATCATGGCGACTATGTGTTGCCTTATCCTGGTGAGTTGCGGAAATATAGGTTCCATCATGAGTACGACTGGAGCTGTCAATGCCATCCAGAGCGTCATCGGCCTCGACAAAGTTAAAGCCCAGAACCTGATTGGCACTTGGAGCTATTCCAACCCTGGCTGCGCATTCACCAGTGAGAACCTGTTGGCAAAAGCAGGCGGAGAGATGGCTGCCGTCAAAATCGAAGAGAAGCTGCTGCCCTATTATCAGCAGGTAGGACTCTCGTCGAGCAACACCATCGTCACATTCAATGAGGATGGCACTTTCTCATCTAAAATTGCAGGTACACCATTCAGCGGTAGATACACATTCGACGAAGCTACTCAGAAGATCACCTTAAAAGGACTCCTGCTGAGCGTGAACTGCTATACCAAGAGGGAGTACGTTGGCATCTCCTTGCTTTTTGAGGCCAACAAACTGCTGACCGTCCTGCAGACCATGTCTGCATTAAGCGGTAACAAGGACCTTCAAACCATTGGAGATTTAAGCAAGAATTACGACGGCGTACGCGTGGGCTTTGATATGAAGCGATGATATTTTTGCAAAAATATGCAGAAATATTTGGTCGGATGCAATATTTTATTTAATTTTGCATCCGATTTTGAATAAATATACCGCGATGAAAGTAAAGAACAACCGTTTAGAGGCACTCCGGCTCATCATCTCGAGTCAGCAGTTAGGCAGTCAGGACGAACTGTTAAGTGCCCTCCAGAAGGAAGGCTTCAAGCTCACCCAGGCCACTCTGAGTCGTGATCTGAAACAGTTGAAGGTAGCCAAGGCAGCCTCCATGAGTGGCAACTATGTCTATGTACTGCCCAACGAGACGATGTACAAGCGCGTCAGCACCCCCAATAGCATTCGCGAGATGATGAAGGTGCCAGGCTTCGTGAGCATCAATTTCTCAGGCAACATGGGTATCATCAAGACACGGCCAGGCTATGCCAGTTCGATAGCCTGGAACATCGACAACAGTGATATTCCTGAGATTCTGGGAACCATCGCTGGCGACGACACCATATTTATAGTAATCAAAGAAGGCATCAGGCATCAGGAAGTGATCGAAGCCCTGAGCGACGTGGTACCAAATATGAGATAATCATCATGGAAGAAATTGAAATTGAAGTATTAGTGGCTGGTCCAGAGCACGAGGTATATGTAGATACCATCCTGGACACGATTGCCGAGGCTGCAAAAGTGCGAGGCACTGGTATTGCCAAACGAACACACGAGTATCTGACCAAGAAAATGCTAGAGGCCAAGGCTGTGATTGCCCTGACGAAGGACGGACGCTTTGCTGGTTTCAGCTATATAGAGACATGGGAGAACCAGCAGTACGTGACGACTTCAGGACTGATCGTCCACCCCGATTTCCGTGGACACCACGTTGCCAAGCGCATCAAGGATATGACCTTCACGCTGGCCAGAACCCGTTGGCCCTACGCCAAGATATTCTCTCTGACGAGTGGTGCTGCCGTGATGGCCATGAATACAGCTCTGGGCTATCAGCCAGTGACCTTTGCCGACCTCACTGAGGATGAAGCCTTCTGGAAAGGCTGCGAGGGATGCTGCAATGTCGACGTATTGCATCGCACAGGCAGGAAATACTGCATCTGCACAGCGATGTTGTATGACCCCACAGAGCATCTGCCCGCCAAACTATCCGATGAGGTGCTCGAGCGCATCCGCAAAATTGACGGGAAGACAGAATAGAAGAAATGTAAAAAAGTAAAAAAGATAAAGATATGGCAAACAAGAAAGTTGTAGTAGCTTTTTCAGGTGGACTTGACACCAGCTACACCGTGATGAAATTAACCCAGGACGGCTGGGACGTTTATGCAGCCTGTGCCAACACAGGTGGATTCAGCGAAGAGCAGCTGAAGAAGAACGAAGAGAACGCCTACAAACTGGGGGCTGTTCAGTATGTAACCCTCGACGTAACGCATGAGTATTACGAGAAGTCGCTGAAATACATGATCTTCGGCAATGTGCTGCGTAACAACTGCTACCCCATCTCTGTCAGCAGCGAGCGCATCTTCCAGGCCATCGCCATCGCACGCTATGCCAAGGAGATTGGTGCTGATGCCATCGCACACGGTTCGACTGGTGCAGGCAACGACCAGATCCGCTTCGACATGACCTTCCTCGTCATGGCTCCTGGCATTGAGATTATCACGCTGACTCGCGACAAGAAACTGACTCGCAAGGAAGAAGTTGACTATCTGAATGAGCACGGATTCAATGCCGATTTCGCCAAGCTGAAGTACAGTTACAACGTAGGTATCTGGGGAACCAGTATCTGTGGTGGCGAACTGCTCGATCCCACTCAGGGACTGCCAGAGGACGCCTATCTGAAGCATGTTACAGCTCCTGAGCAGGAGTCACTGCTGAAGATCACCTTCGACAAAGGCGAGATCGTAGCCGTGAATGGCGAGAAGTTCGACGACAAGGTGAAAGCCATCCAGAAGATCGAGGAGATTGGTGCCTCTTACGCCATCGGACGTGATGCCAACGTGGGCGATACCATCATCGGCATCAAGGGTCGTGTAGGCTTCGAGGCCGCTGCTCCCAAACTGATCATCGAGGCTCACCGCCTGCTGGAGAAGTCGACTCTGAGCAAGTGGCAGCAGTACTGGAAGGATCAGGTAGCCAACTGGTATGGCATGTTCCTCCACGAGAGTCAGTACCTGGAGCCCGTCATGCCCGATATCGAGGCCATGCTGACTTCGAGCCAGCGCAACGTCACTGGTACTTCTATCCTGAAACTCCGTCCCTATGGATTTGAGACCGTAGGCATCGACTCTGACAACGACCTGACTAAGTCGAAACTCGGCGAATACGGCGAGACACAGACTGGCTGGACTGCCGACGAGGCCAAAGGCTTCATCAAGGTCAGCTCTACCCCGTTGCGTGTCTACTACGGTATCCATAAGGACGAGAAGAGGTAACCCCCACCCCGACCCTCCCCGAGGGGAGGGAGATTATTATGGGAAGAAATGACGGAAATTATAATACGGCATCGCCTGATAGATATCTGCTCCTGAAAGATTTTGCTCAGAAGAACAAGCAGTTCCCTACAGATGCAGAAAAAGTATTATGGGAATATCTCAGGGCGAAACAATTATCCGTCAAATTCAACAGACAGCACATTATTGGGGATTACATCGTTGATTTTGTTTGTATTGAAAAGAAACTCGTTATAGAAGTTGACGGAGGATATCATTCGGAATACGAACAGATAGAAAAAGACGAGAATAGAACTCAACGCCTAAATGATTGGGGATTTGCTGTTATACGTTTCAAAAACGAAGATATCTTAAAAGATATCTCTAGTGTTTTAAATATAATAAAAATAAATTTGAACAACGGAAATGAGTAAAATCAATATATCCTCCCCTCGGGGAGGAATAAAGGTGGGGGTCTTAGGTGCAGCTGGGTATACAGGCGGAGAACTCATCCGCCTGTTGCTCAACCATCCTGAGGCAGAGATTGTCTTTGCCAATTCAGAGAGTAACGCAGGCAACCTCGTCAGCGATGTCCACGAAGGTCTGATTGGCGATACGGATCTGAAGTTTACCGATGAGATGCCTTTTGACAAGGTGGATGTCGTATTCTTCTGTTTCGGACATGGCAAGAGCGAGGCCTTCCTCAAGGAGCACACCATCCCTGAGAACGTGAAGATCATCGACCTGGCACAGGATTTCCGCATTAAGGGCGATCACGACTATGTCTATGGTCTGCCCGAGATCAACAAGGAGGAAATCCAGAAAGCCCAGCACGTAGCCAATCCAGGCTGTTTCGCTACTTGTATTCAGGTGGCTCTGCTGCCTGCAGCCTATCTCAATCTGCTGAAAGAAGACGTAGCCGTCAATGCCATCACAGGTTCTACAGGCGCTGGTCAGAAGCCAGGAGCCACGACCCATTTCTCTTGGCGTAACAACAACCTGAGCATCTACAAGCCCTTCCAGCACCAGCACATCGCCGAGATCCGTCAGTCGCTGAAACAGATTCAAGGCTATCTCGATGCCGATATCGACTTTATCCCCTATCGTGGCGACTTTGCACGAGGCATCTTCTGCACAGCCGTCGTCAAGACACCAGCCCCAGTGGAGGATGTCATCGAAGCCTACAAGGAGTTCTATGCCAGCGCTGCCTTCACCCACTACAGCGACAAGCCCATCGACCTGAAGCAGGTTGTCAACACCAACAAGGCCCTTGTCCACGTCGAGAAGTACGGCAGCAAACTGCTGATCACCTCTGCCATCGACAACCTCTTGAAAGGTGCCGTTGGTCAGGCCGTTCAGAACATGAACCTCATGTTTGGCCTCGACGAGACCTCAGGCCTCCGACTGAAAGCATCAGCATTTTAATTCACAGAACCGACTAACAATTTGCAAATTGTTAGTCGGTTTTTTTGTTATAAGGAGCTCTATTTGCTATTCTTTTCGTACCTTTGCAGTCAACAAAATGAAGCAAACAGCCATCATTGTACTTATCAGCCTATTTGCGCAGTTAAATCTGTTGGCGCAAAAGGTGAAGACAGACAGTCGGCAACAAGCGGTCTGTCCTGTTGTCAAGATACAGCCTGAGCAACTGCCAAGCCTGAACACACCTCGTTCAGGACACCATACTTTATATATAAATGGTGAGATCACCGTCTTTGGCGGACACACTTCAGGTTTTGTCCCCACACCAACAGCAGAATATTTCAAAGATGGCGTCTGGCACCAGATGGATATGGTCTATACCCATGACGCAGGCTCAGCCCTGATATTAAAATCTGGTAAGGTCTTACTGAGTGGTGGTTTTGAGAGAGGTTTAGGCATCGGACAGAGTCATGAAGTGGAGATGTACGATCCCAAGACCCACACCTTTGACGGTTTTGGATGCTTAGATACGAAACGCGCCTCGCACACCCAGATGGAATTGGATAGTGGCAGGGTTGTGATTACAGGCAACTGGTACAACGAGGATGCTATTGAGATGTATGATGGCAACATTACGTTTACCAATATCAAAAAGACATCGCAAAAGCGTGCATTAACGAACGTCTTCCGTATTGCCCCTGATGATGTTATCATCTTTGGTGGGCAGGAATATAAAGGCAACGATTTCGACACGATTATCGTTGATCGTCTGAAAGGTGAACCATTCACTGACCCGTTTTTCGAGACCTGGAAACCAACGCATCTCCACATATCTATCCACAATGACGACAGTTTTATCGGCGACGAAGTAAAAGGCATCTACAGCTACCTCTTTCCTGTGAAGAACAAAGAGGGACAGTTGGCCATAGCCAAAGCCGATGGAATTAACTTCTCGTTAGTATCTACCACCAGCCCCATTCCCACGGAGTTTCAGGAGAACAAAATTATCTATTATTCACAGATTCTTGTGGATCGAAAGGCTAAGAAAGGATACATCATGGGGAACGATTCCATTCATCAGACTAGCAGCCACATCTACATTCTGTGCATCGACTATAGTCCTGCATTAAAAGGCGCCCCATGCCCAGTCACGCTTTACTATACCGACCCTATCCCAGATTTTGTCGATGCCTCACCCCTGATCACACCTAAAGGCAATCTGCTGTTGACGGGCGGCACTGGGAAGAAAGAGAATCCCAGCCAAAATTTCTACCCGACTGATCACGTATTCTTGTTCCATTTTGGCAGCGAAGAGTTCGTTTCATCCTCCTTTCTCAATCCTATCCCATGGTTGTTAGGTGGTTCTCTTTTGTTAGCGATTGCCATTATCTATATCTACCTCATTTACAGACAGCCCAAACAGGAGCAGAAGGTTGAAAAAGAAGTCGAGGCGTCAAAGATACCAGATTCCAAAGAGGCTGCCAATACAGAACTCATGCAACGCATCCACCATCTGGTAGTTGAAGAAAAGCAGTTCCTCAACAGCAATCTCACGGCATCAGGTTTAGCCAACGAGTTAGGTACGCATCGAAACAACATCTCATCGTGCGTGAACATCATAAAAGGTTGCAACTTCACACAGTATATTAACAGCTACCGCATCGAATACGCCAAACAACTGATGCTGAAATACCCCAATCTGAAGGCTAACGCCATTGGCATCGATTCTGGATTTGCCAATGACATCTCTTTCTTCCGTACATTCAAGGCACTAACAGGTCAAACGCCTGGCGATTGGAAGAAAGAACATCTTCCCCAAACAGAAACAAAAGAATCGTAAATCGACTAACAATTTGCAAAATGTTAGTCAATTGTTACCATTTTCGTCCCTTTATACCAATTTTATTTGTAGTTTTGCAGATAATAACTAAAGCGAGACATAAATATGAAAACCCGAAAAGCATCATTCGTGATAGTGATGACCCTCTTAGCAACGAGAGTGGGGTCAGCGGATGTCAGCCAAAAGAGTCAGCCACAATCTATGCTGTTGATGGAAAACAGGTACAAACCACTCAAGTCAACGGCGACGGCATGGCGAGATAACTCTCTGTATTGCGGTAGACGCCCGTCAGCGAGTCCTGATGGATGTAGCCACGGTTTTCCCAAGTCCAAAGCATCTTGTAGGGATCGTGGTCCTTTGGACGATACAGATTATTTTCCTATCTTTGCCAAAAATAATAACTAATCACTGTATAATTATGGAGAAGAGACTAACTTGGATTTTAACCCTTTTGGCATTTCTGCTATTGATACCACAGGAATCAAAAGCAGTCGATGAAGTGGAGACACTTATCATCCAGATGAAGAACGGCTCTGAAAACACGTTCTTCTTGAAAGATAAACCCAAAGTCACTTTTGAAGGTGTCAACCTCAAGGTGAGTGCTACGACTGGCGATGTCAGCTTTGCCCTTGCCGATGTCCTGCGCTTCACTTACGACAAGCGATCGACGACAGGTATCAACGAAGGAATCACCACCCCCACAGGAGTAGCTTTCGAAGGCGATGTGGTTGTTATCAGCCAGCTCAAAGCGAATGCCACTGCCAGTATCTATGCCCTCGATGGTAAGCTGATCCGTCAGCTGAAGCCCCATCGCACAGGTACCTATCGCATCAGTCTCTCTGGATTGCCCACTGGGATCTATCTCGTTAAAGCAGACAACGTCACCTATAAAATTACAAAGCGATGAAACGTTACACCTTATATATCTTAGTGGCCATATTGGGCATGTTCAATATCCAGCCCGCAAATGGCCAAGAGGCGCAGGATGCACTTTATATCTTCCGTAATGATGGAGGTTTTAACGCTTTCTTCTATGCCGACATCGACCGCATCGAATATTCCAAGATCGACACGTTAGGCGTTGAGCAAAGCGATTACGTGGTACAAGAAGTCTATGCCCTCGACAGTTGTTTCCGCATCCCCATTTCTGCCATCGACTCAGTGGCTTTTGTCACCCCAGAGACGAAGTACAAGGCAGACGTCAACCTTATCGACAAGAGCATCAGCAACTACATCGTAGCCTCAGACTCATCATCCTGGTTCCGACTGTCTTCAAGTACCCCGTCATCACTCATCCCGAAGAAAGGTGACAAAATGGTGATTAAAGATCGTAGCACCTACTTGCCCTACGGTATGGGAGGCATCGTGGCCTCGGTAGATAACGGCAGCGATGGGGTAACCGTCACAATGGGAAAAACTGAACTTAGTGATATCTATGACCAGCTTGTGCTAAAGTTTGTCGGCGGTGAAAGCGGCAATATGTCCCGTGCCCGAACCCGCTTAGCATTTGAAGAAATCGATTTACCAGAAGTATCCAATACCTATAAGATAGAAGGTTCTTTAGAGGCCATCAAAGCTCTTAAGGAAACAACCTCCGTTTCAATTGACGGTATGGGCAGTTTGTCAACCAGCATTAAGCCACGCATCAATGCCCTCCGCGCTTTTCTTGTCTTAGAGAAAGAATCCCTGTCCCCCGTATCGGATTTCTTTTTAGACTGCCAGGTTGAAAACACTATTCAACTCAATCTTAAAGGAGGCTTCACCGCCAGGATAGAAGTACCGCTCGGAGGGAAAGATTATTCCTATGAAAACTGTGAAGTGAAGGCTGCCTATGGCCCGTTCATTGAGGTCAGCAAGTCAGGCATGCTGAATTACGAATGGTCTAACACAACGGGATACACTGTCTCCTTAGGCTATTCCAAAGGTCATCCATCATTTATATTTGAATCCGAAACACTCAATGGAATCTCATCTTTCAAGAACATTGAAAATGAGATTACGGCCACTATCGGCAACTATGGCAAAGTAGAGATCGAACTCAAAGACGTGGAAAACATGGGATTCAAATTCGTATTGGGCCTCGACTTCGGCATTAAAGCCGAAAGCCATGATCCCGTTACAGCGAAGAATATCGCCGACATGGATTTTGAGGATACTTGGAAGCTGTACGAGAAACTCAATAAAGACACGCTCATCTATATAAACAACCCCATCGTCAATTACCAGTGTACATGGGCGGTAGGGCCCTATACCAATGGCTCCCCCAAAACGCTGGGAAGCAAGCAACTCTTCATCTTCGGGCGTGTGCCGAACTTTAGCGATATCGACTGGGAAGTGGACGAGAAATGCCCGTGGCGGGGAAAGCTAACGTCGAAAATCAAGAATCGCCATATGTGGGAGCCAGTGCCCTACGGCTTTATCGTCCAGGACCAAGAAACAGGCAAGACTGTCGATATCTGGTATGATGATAAAGGATATGAGGGTGGTGAATTCACGATGGAGTACACCTTCGAAGGGCTGGATCCTGACAAGAAATATGTGGGCACGCCCATCATGGAGCATCGTGGCATGCCAATGATGGCCGATATAGAAAAAGAGTTCACCCTCGGTCCCCCGATGATTCTGATGGATAATCGCAAATTGGAGCTACCGGAGGTTGCCGGCACTAAGACCCTGCCGCTTAAGACTAACATCAGCGACCTGCGCTATACGTCGGATGCCGATTGGTTTGAGTTCACCTATTATAAGGAGCTTGCGGAGATTCACATCATCTACGACGCGCTGCCAGATCAATTGGAGTTGCGCGAGGCAACCATCGTTGGCGTGGGATACGACAGCGAGGGCAACGAGATAGGCCGCGACGAGATTAGCGTCATTCAAAAGCGCCTTAATATCAACAATCTCAAACTGTCGCCTGCGGAATTCAAGATTGGAGTCAAGGGTGATACCAAGACTGTGACCGTCGCCTCTATCAATGTCAGCAACATTCAGGTATCCACGAAGCAGAGCTTCATCCATCCGACCCTCAAGGACAACATTATCACCATCGTCATAGACGAAAACCCAGGAGAGGATGAAAGAGAAGGTGAAGTGGAGGTAAGCGGCATATTGACTGACACTAACCAGAAGATAGAGCGCTACATCTATATTACCCAAGACGGTACTGAAGACGGCAGCAGAAACGGCGAGGGACTCTTTACGAGCGGAATGGCTGTCACGAATCTGACACCCCTTGGAAGTAATTACAGTACAATCCACATGTCTGCTCCTGGAACACAGGAGTTACACAAGGATATCGGTTACACATTGGAAAATGGCGACCAACTGCAATACCGCTCTGTCGGCTCTTGGACTGACGCCTCAAGTAGCAGCAGAACAGACCATGCATGGAGGATTTACCTGAACATTGACAAGGGTGACGATAAGTCAATCTACAGTTACAAACTGAAAGACGGAGCAGTCTCAGAGCAACACCGTGTCTATAAGAAAGACTACGAAATGGATATGTTTGTGCCAGATTACACCGTCACCTCCGTCTATTATCTGAAGGATTTCGACGAGACCTGGATTAGAATTGAAGAAGACGGCAGTGCAACTATTATCTTTCAGCCAGACGTCGATGTGACTAAACTGGCAGAATATAAGCTGACGGATTACATAACAGAGCTGAACTACGAAAAGACTGGCGATCACCCAGAGTCTTACACGCTGAATGATGTCGTCAAGCAGAAATACGCAGGTGAATTCAATTTCGAGGCCTGGACAAGTCGGATTGAGTTGAAACTTGCCGATGGAATCCCATTGCTAGAGCCCAGTGAGACGCATGTGGAGTTTGAAGATGGCTATGAATACGGCCATACCATCTTCTACACAAGTAACTATCTGGTATCAGACATCACCGTTACCAGCAGCGTTGACTGGATTACGATTGAAACAGTAGAAAATGCGAGATTTATCTTCAGAGTTCCTATCAATGACAGCCAGAGTGACCGCGAGGGCTATATCTATCTCTCAGGCAAGCTATCCAACGGCCAAACTATCACACGCACCATACCTGTGAAGCAGCCTTATACCAGAATCTTTGATGACCGTTGGGAAACATCGGAGGACGAAAAGGCTGAACTCCCCAGCGAGGCGATACTCACCGAGTTAGCCAATCACGGCATGCAACTGCATACTGAAGACACTCCTCCTGCCATCAACGGCGTATTTGAGATGCATCCTGCCATACTGCTATACACCAACCAGCCAGAGGCAGGACAGCCAGGCGACATCTTCGCAGGATCCTATATCTTCAAGATTGCCACCCAAAACGAAGGAAAGCCACTCGCCAAGCTGGGAATCTATCAGGAAGCAGGTGAATATACTGCACCGGCCGATGAGTACGTCTGCTATCTCGGCGGCTCGGGCAATCAGTTCACTATCTCAAATATCAAGACATTATCTATTGACGATCCGTTAGGGAAATATACCATCACATACGTAACGGTAATCTCAGGAGAGGTGGACGGTAACAACATCAAGAACCTGCAATATGGGGTAGTCTATCTCAATGAGGACGGCACCATCGACGAAGTCTATCTCAGTGAGGATCAGGATGGTGTGAGCACGCCTGCGACCTGGAATCCAGGTGCGCCTTATGAATAAAAGACAGGGGGCATCCAAACTGGCCCCTGTCTTTTGATGATTGCAAGAATATGTTCTTTGTATACAGCACTTTCGCCCGTCGTTGACATTTTTATGCCAAATGACAGGCGAAAATGTTGTATTTTCGGATCAACCTCTACTATTCAATTGTAAATTTGCCCATAAAGACGCTCATTTTCTGCAATTTGCGCAAATATTTCAACTACATTTTACCTCTATTATCCTTCTACAAAAGCTCTACTTTACCTCTACTTAAGCTTTACTAAATAACGGCAAATCGGCATCTTTCTGTCCGTTTATGACGTCTAAACCTGCATACCGTCAGCACCTCTCGAAGAATAAGCCGGCAGCTCTCTGAAATTCTCTAGAGAATTTTAGGGTTTACTCCGACTAAAGTCCCAGAAACTACGTAGCAAAGTCAAAAATTCTCTCGAGAATTTATTAGTTTCCCTTATCCTTTGCTCATGAAAGTCTATGACTTCCAGCGAGTTTAGTCGGTTTAAACAGATAGTTTGGAAGGAGTATAGTATGCCACATGTGCTTATACATATGTTTAGGATTGCAAAAATCTGTTTTTTGTATGCAGGATATCGGCCCATTTTTACACTTTTATGCAAAAAGATGGAGGAAAGTGACGATTTGTCGGATATTTGCCGTAACTTTGTAACCGAATATATTAAGGTAAAAAAGTAAAAAGATAAAAAAACAAAATATGAAGCTATTCGACGTATATCCGCTCTTCGACGTGAATATCGTGAAGGGCAAGATTACTAATCTCTCAGCTAAATGCAATTAATATTCTAAACAAGTTGCTGATGCGAGCGTGGGTGGAAATGTAGAGGAAGGCTGGAGTAGGGAAGAATTGTCCGCATCCAATATTCCTTTACCTGACAAAAGCGGAAAGGCTGTAGGTAATAAGTCAACAGGTACAATAATCAATAGTTGTACACGAGAACATAAATCAGGCTGGATGAATTATAAGTATTCTATGCTGCCAAGCGATGATTATTCGATTACGGTTAAATTCAATCAATAGCTCAATCACACAAACGCTAAATAGCAATATGAATTAATTTCGGGCGGGAGCAGCAGCGATGTTGCTCCCGCTTTTAATAATTCATCCTGAAAAACCTGTGAAATAAGCGGCACTTGCTGAGAAATAAGTGGCACTTCTTGAAAATTAAGTGGCGCTTATCGCTGACGAGGTAGGCTACGGCTGGCGATCAGCTTCCCAACGGTTGCCCACCAAGTCGGCTACGGCTGATTGTTCCCTTACTGGGAATAAAACGTTCCCAGCCTGGAAACATCGAGAGAGATTACTGCTCGTCAATTGGCTCTAAGTGCCAAAGGAATTCCCATTAATGGGAATAATTGCTACATTTAAATCTAGCAATTTTTACTATAACCACTCATCCCTCACATAATCTTCGGAAAGGCCTTTGTAGAAAGGGTTTCACGATGTGAGGGGTCGCAAAAATCCCTCACATATCCCTCACTTATCCCTCACATCGCCTATCACTTTGTCTTCACCTTAATTATATATAGAGGAGCCAAAATCGCTTTATCACTTGAAAATAATTGGGAAATAATTGGGGGAAATCTTGGATTTCACAAAAAAATTTTGTAACTTTGCATGCTGTAAGCATGCGAAGCTACTCACGCTCAGCAATTCAAATAAGTTTGATTGCTCTCGCTTAATCGCAGCATTGCACACTGAAAGTGCAGCGATGCTGTTCACATGAAAAACCCGCTGTGAAAAGCGCGTTGATATTACTACGACAATTTAGAAACAAATTATTATAGGTATGCAGAATTGTGCTTTGATGCCTGTAGGGACTCCAGGAGCCTCTCAGGAAGGAACGCTTGTGATCGAGCAGTTCCTGATGGAAAACTACCGATTCCGTCGAAACATCCTCAACGGGAAGGTAGAATTCGCAATCTTGCCAAAGGCTGTGCATTCAGCTCAAGGCAATACTGTCGATACTATCGGCAGTCTCTCGTGCGCCTCGAATGAGGCGGATTTGGAATACCGTACGCTGACGCAGACGGCTCTCAACAGTATCATCATTCGTGCCAAGCGCGAACAAGTGCTGGAAAAGGGCAGTCCGAAGACAGAGATTACGGAGTATGTACAGTCTGAAGAGGTGCCAGAACACAATCCAGTACAGGCATTCCTTCAGAATCTACCAAAGTGGGATGGACAGAACCATATCGCCAAGGTGTTCAGTCGTCTGCCTGGTGTCACCTCTGAGAAACTGAACTATCTGACCATCTGGTTTCGCTCAGCCGTAGCCCATTGGATGCTGTTGGATATGCTGCATGGCAACGAGTGTGTGCCAACGCTCATTGGCCCTCAGGGTTGTGGAAAGACCACTTTCGTGCGTCGACTGCTGCCGCTGGAACTGCGTGAGTATTACATGGACCACCTGAATCTGGCCAATAAGTTCGACAAGGAGATGGCGCTAACGAACAATCTCCTCGTCAATATCGATGAATTGGAGTCTATTCGTGATTCTCAGCAGTCTTCACTGAAGCAGACATTGTCTGTCAGTAAGGTAAACAGCCGTCCTATCTTTGGAAGGGCGCAGGAGGATCGTCCACGATTTGCCTCATTCGTTGCCACCACGAACAATCGTCATCCGCTGAAGGATGCCACCGGTTCACGTCGATACATCTGTATCCAGATTCCTGATGGTCAAATGATTGACAACACGGGCGAGATCGATTATGGCCAGCTTTATGCACAGGTGTTGTACGAACTGAATGAGCAAAAGGCGCCGTATTGGTTCAACAACGACGAAGTGGCCCGCCTTCAGCAGTTGAATCAGGACTTCATGGAGAAGAAGGACATTGGCGAGATGTTTACAGCCTGTTTCCGTAAGCCCAATGAGGGTGAGGCGTATAAGACGATGAACTGCGGCCAGATTATCGAGGTCATCCAGAAGGATTATCCTACGCTGGAGAACACTATTGGTAACAAAATCCGACTTGGCAAGGTGATTTCAGCTCTTGGCTTCGACTTTAAGGATCATTCGCACATACCTTATTACGAGGTGATTCCACTAAGCGTGGCATAGAATGTGAGGGATAAGTGAGGGAAATGTGAGGGATAAAAATCATCCCTCACATCCCAAATCCCCTGTATACAAAGGTATTTCAGAAGAATCTGTGAGGGATGAGGGGTTGTTTACAATGAATTGCAGCTTTTGGTATTGGAGACACCCACTATATTGCAAATTATCTAAAAAGGATAATCTTTTTTGGATAATTTCTTGGAGTTTTGAATAAAACTCACTATCTTTGCGCCAAAAAGTATAATGACATGATGATTAATCCATTTATTACATACGGTTATGAGTCCGCCGAGTACTTCTGCGACCGTAAGGAAGAAACGCTTGAATTGACTACATTATGGACCAATGGCAATCATGTGGCTCTCATATCACCCCGTCGTATGGGAAAAACAGGATTGATAAAACATTGTTTTGCCCAACCAAACTTACATCAGCAATACTATACATTTCTCATTGACATCTATGCAACCAAGAATCTGCAAGACATGGTGTTCCAGATGGGGCACAGCATTGTCACCCGTCTGAAATCGCGAGGTCAGGAGGCTGTAGACCGTTTTCTTAAGTTTGTAACCTCACTTCGTACAGGAATCTCTTTCGACGGACAGGGCAATGCCACATGGAATTTGGGAATCGGCGAGATTAAATCACCATCATTTACACTGGAAGAGATTTTTAATTACCTTAAAACGGCAGACAAGCCATGTATAGTAGCCATTGATGAGTTTCAAGCCATAGTAGATTATCCTGAGCAAAACGTGGAGGCGTTGTTACGGACATATGTTCAGGATTGCCGCAATGCAGTATTTGTATTTTCAGGCTCTCAGAAGAGGATGATGAGTGAAATGTTCTCATCACCAGCCAGACCGTTCTATCAAAGTACATCATTCATGTTCCTTAAGCCTGTACCGCTATCAGAATACGAATCTTTTGCTCGTCATCATTTTGAAACGGCAGGCAAGCAAATCGATGACGGTGTGGTTAAGACTATTTATGAACGATATGAAGGTACAACCTGGTATCTGCAGAAGCTTCTTAATCAACTTTATTCTACAACAGAACATGCGACAATTAATGATGTCGACAAAGCCGCGACCCAGATTATAAGGCAAAACGAAGAGGCCTTTAAAGATACATTATTCCAATTGACGATTAAGCAGCGTGATTTGCTTGTTGCTATTGGGCACGAGGGAAAAGCCAAACAGATAACGGGCTCAGATTTCATAAAACGGCATTATTTACCTTCATCCAGCAGTGTACAAAAAGCTGCGCAGATTCTTGTCGACAAGCAACTTATCACTCATCATGAGGGAACTTATGAAATCTATGACAAATTTATGGCTGAATGGATGAGAACTTAATGTTTTTACTGCTTCTTCCATTCACTGGAGGGCAATTCAATAAGCGGTTTTGAGCATAATTATGCTCCTGATATTCAGTTTTTCGGCTGTCGATGACATTTTTATGCAAAAAGACGGGCGAAAGTGCTGAGTTTTCGGATATTTGCAGTAACTTTGCAGCCAAAATATAATAAGGTGAAAGTTATGAAACTATTCGACGTATATCCGCTCTTCGACGTGAATATCGTGAAGGGCAAGGGTTGTAAGGTGTGGGACGACAAGGGTCAGGAGTATCTCGACCTCTATGGCGGACATGCCGTTATCAGCATCGGACACTCGCATCCGCACTATATCGAAAAGGTGACGGAGCAGTTGCAGAAGATTGGATTCTACTCCAACTCAGTGATCAACAAGCTACAGGTGGAACTGGCTGAGCGACTGGGCAAGATCTGCGGTTACGACGACTACCAGCTGTTCCTGATCAACTCAGGTGCAGAGGCAAACGAGAACGCCCTGAAGCTGGCCTCGTTTAAGACTGGTAAAACACGTGTGCTCAGCTGCGAGAAGGCATTCCACGGACGTACGAGTCTGGCTGTGGAGGTGACTCACAATCCTAAGATCGTGGCACCCATCAACGACAACCACCACGTGCGTTTCCTGCCTCTGAACGACCTCGAGCCTTGGGTTCGTGAGTTGTCGAAGGGTGGTGTCTCTGCCGTTATCCTGGAGTGCATCCAGGGTGTGGGTGGTGTCCAGATGGCTACGCCTGAGTTTGCTCAGGGTCTGGCCTACGCCTGCAAGCGTTATGGTGCTGTCCTGATCTGCGACGAAATCCAGTGTGGCTATGGCCGAAGCGGTAAGTTCTTCGCTCACCAGTGGCTGGGCATCAAGCCTGATATCATCACGGTGGCCAAGGGTATCGCCAACGGATTCCCCATGGGAGCTGTCCTGATCTCACCTGATTTCGAGCCAGTCTACGGACAACTGGGAACGACCTTCGGAGGCAACCATCTGGCCTGTGCTGCTGCGCTGGCTGTGCTCGACGTGTTCGAGGAGGAGAATCTCGTGGAGAATGCCCGTGTGATTGGCGACTACCTGATCGAGGGTATCAAGGGCATTGGCAGTTCGCATATCCTGGACGTTCGTGGTCGTGGACTGATGATCGGTATCGAACTGGATATGCCCCACGCGATGGCACGTAAGCCCCTCATCAAGCATGAGCACTGCTTTACTGGCTGCGCTGGGCAGAACATCCTGCGTCTGCTGCCACCTCTGTGCCTGACCAAGGCAGAGGCCGATGACTTTATCGAGAGACTGATCAGAGTGAAACCAGAAGAAATGTAATTATGAAGATATCAGTAATAGGAGCCGGAGCCATGGGAGGCTCCACAGTCGAAGGACTGATCAAAGGCAATACATTCAAGAACGAGGATATCACCGTGAGCGATCCTTCACAGGCTGTTGTGGAGAAGTTCTCGAAGTTGGGTGTCTCAGTGACAACGGATAACAAGCTGGCAGCAGACGTGGCAGATATCGTCTGCGTAGTCGTGAAGCCTTGGCTCGTAGAGCGTGTGCTGAAGGACATTAAGCCTGAGCTCGACCCCAAGAAGCAGATTCTGATTGTGATTGCAGCAGGCGTATCGTCGGAGAGCATCAAGAGTTGGTTGGGCGAAAGTTGTCCCCCACTCTTCCTTGCGATACCTAACATCGCCATTGCAGAGATGGCCTCGATGACCTTCATCGTGCCCGTCGGCGCCTCAGAGAAGGATACCCAGACGGTGGTCGACATCTTCGACGAGATGGGTAACACCCTGATTACAGACGAGCAGCACCTGGCAGCAGGAACGACGCTCGCCTCGTGTGGCATCGCCTACGCCATGCGCTATATCCGTGCTGCCTCTGAAGGTGGTGTGGAGCTGGGTTTCAAGGCTGACGACGCGAAAAAGATCGTGATGCAGACGATGAAGGGTGCCGTAGAACTGCTCGAAGCCAGTGGTATGCATCCTGAGGCAGCCATCGACCTGGTGACGACGCCTGGTGGTGTCACCATCAAGGGTCTCAACGAGATGGAGCATGCAGGTTTCACCTCAGCCGTTATCCGAGGGCTGAAAGCTGGACTGAAATAAACAAATGAGACAGATGATCAAATTCTTGACAGAAGGACAAAAGGAACATAAGGGGTTCGCTCTTTTTGTTCTTATGTTCTTATGTCTGAATATCCTACCTGCGTCTGCCCAGGACACGCCTAATTCCCGTCAGGCCAAGAGGGTGTTTAATACAGCGTGGAATCATATCTTCGGGCCTGATGGTGTGACATTCCACTATAAGATTGACATCCTGCACCTCTATAAGGAAGAAGGTACGTCGTGGAACAAGGGCGATATGGCCAGGTCGGAGTATAAAGGCTCGAAGATGTGGAACGACGGAACGGTCAAGCACATTGTCAGAGAGAAAAAGGGCTACGTGGAGATCCACGACCCCAAAGTGAACAAGGCTGATGAGAAACTCCAGATGTTCAAGTTTGAGCCCGACAGCTACGAGTATTACATCGCCAAGGATCCAGAGGGACTGAAGGTGACGCTCCTGGCAAAGCCTGGTGTCAAGGTGAAGATGAAGAAAATCATAGCCTTGCTTGAGCCAAACACCTACTATCCGAAGCGGTTGCGCATCAAGGTGAGCATCTTCTGGTGTACTATCACCTTCTCGAATTTCCAGGCAGGCAACATCAGCGATGATGTCTTCGTATTCCCCAGGGAGAAGTACAAGAACTATCAGTTCAAGGACCTGAGGTAGGATTTAGTTTAGAGTTTAAAGTTTAGAGTTTAGAGTAGAAAAATTAAATATATGGACGAACAACTGAAGCAAATAGGCGAGCGTCTGCGTGGATTGCGCGACGTGCTCGACATTCCAGTGAGCGAGATGGCAGAGACCATCGGCATCAGCTCAGAGAAGTATGAGAAAATCGAACAGGGCGAGTTGGACATTACCATCTCGAACCTGATGAAGATTGCCAATAAGTATGGTGTATCTACAGAGGAACTGATCTTTGCAGAGGCACCCCACATGAAATCGTATTACGTGACGCGTAATGGACAGGGTATGTCTATCGAGCGCACGAAGGCCTACAAGTACCAGTCGCTGGTGGGCGGTTTCGTTAATCACAAGGCTAATGTGTTTATCGTGACGGTGGAACCGAAGCCAGGTGCACACACCATCTACAAGAACACCCATCCTGGACAGGAGTTCAACATGGTGCTCGAAGGTAAGATGGAACTCTTCATTGGTGGCAAGACCATCATCCTCGAGGAGGGCGACTCAATCTATTTTGACTCATCGAAACCCCACGGCATGTTGGCCGTAGGCGATAAACCTGTGAAGTTCCTCGCATTCACTGTTGAATAATAATTAGCAACGGACTAGAAAAAATATATGGTAGAAAGATTTTTGAAGCAGACGAAGTTTACGTCTGTTGAGGATTACAACAAGAACCTGGAGTTCATCATCCCTGAGAACTTCAATTTTGCCTACGACGTGATGGACGCGTGGGCTGAGGAGGCACCTGAGAAGCTCGCCATCCTCTGGACAAACGATCAGGGCGAAGAGATTCGCACGACGTATGGAGAGTTGAAAGAGCAGACCGATCAGGCCGCCTCTTATCTGATGTCGTTGGGCATTGGCAAGAACGACCCCGTAATGCTGATTCTGAAGCGCCGTTATGAGTGGTGGGTAGTGATGCTCGCCCTGCATAAGATTGGCGCTATCGTGATTCCTGCCACCCACATGTTGACGAAGAAAGACATTATCTATCGCAACACCCGTGCTTCTGTGAAGGCCATCATCTGTGTGGACGATGCATACGTAGTCAGCCAGATTCAGGCAGCTATGTCAGAGAGTCCCACAGTGAAGCAATATATCACCATTACCGATCATGGCAAACCCATTCCTGAGGGATTCCACGACTGGCAGAGCGAGTGGCAGCAGGCACCTCAGTTCGTACGTCCCGCCTTCGTGAACGACAATAACGACACGATGCTGATGTACTTCACCAGTGGTACCAGTGGTGAGCCCAAGATGGTGGCTCACGATTACCTCTATGCGATGGGCCATCTGTCGACAGGTGTGTTCTGGCATAACCTCCATGAGGGTTCGCTCCATCTGACCGTAGCCGATACGGGCTGGGGCAAAGCCGTATGGGGTAAGTTCTATGGTCAGTGGTTCGCTGGTGCAACGGTGTTCGTCT
>JAEETB010000254.1 GCA_016286575.1 Prevotella sp. | reverse complement strand
ATTCGACGATGTACCAATCCACAACAGGCCTTTGCTGTCGAGCAACAGCGACATGACCCAGTTGTTATGTACACGTCCTCGTTCCTCATCTGTCTGTTGCATATTGAAATTACGCAACTCCTTCGTCTTCAGGTCATAAGAACAGAATCCCTTGGAATAGGTCGAAAAATAGAGATGTCCATTTCCGTCATCGACCATCACGTTGATATAATCGCTGTCAAAGTCCACTTCTTTCTTATAAGCCCCCGTCAACGGATTATAGGAATAGAGTCCTTTACTGGAACCTATCCAGTACTGCCCTTGTTTGTCGCGATAGATGGAATAGGTATTGGACGGGGAGGCCGGATGACTGACGATTCTGCCATTGGCGTCAAAGCCATAGATGCCGTTGTTCTGCACAGCGCACCACGTCATACCGTTATCTCCCTGGCAAACCGAAGTCACCGAACCGCCAATGCTGACATTCTGAGCCGAGAATCCCCACGTGGTAAACTGGGGCTCATGCTGAGGTAGCATCAGCAATCCTCGCTTCAGACATCCCACCCACAGATTATCCTGATTGTCTTCAAAGAGTGCCCAGACATTCGACGTGTTCAAATCGAAGGAACCGCTGGTATAATCATATCTCAGCAGCAGCCTGGTTCCTTTCGGAACCCAGCAAAGACCCTGACCCAAGGTTCCGATAAAGAGATTACCTGCATTGTCGAGCAGCGCACTTCGCAACTGCATATTCTCACTGTCCAAAATACTGGTATCTATAAAATCGGTCTGCAGCCTGTCGTCCCGATAGTAAGCCAGTCCTTTTCTGCACACCATAAGCACACCCCCTTCGTAATTGATGAAATCGGTCACTGTACCGAAGGGTGACTCCAGGGTCTGGATTGTATGACTTCTATTATTCTGTCTGATGGAGACAATAGGCGTAGAGCCTGCTTTCCAGAAATTACCCTTTTCATCGATAAGAATATGACTGAAATAATCATTGTCGTCAGGCTTGGCATAGTTATGCACAGAGTCTACCCTTTGGGTGTTCAGGTCAACACGGAACAAACCATAGCCCGCCGTACCCACCAGCAGGTGGTTGTCATCCTCCTGGATCATATCGTTCACACGAACGGGACGCTTATTAGGGAACTGAAGCCTCACAAAGTCATCGTTAGCTCTATTATAGTAGCAAAGACCTGCTCCACAGCCTGCCCAAAGTGTACCCCTGCTGTCGACGAACAGCGAAACAACATTGTTGCTATTGATGGAGGCTGGATTATTCTTATCGTGCAGATAGTTGTTAAAACGATAACCGTCGTACTTGTTCAGTCCGTACTCTGTACCAACCCAGATATAACCAGCGACATCCTGGGTGATCTCAGTAATCTGATTACTCGACAGTTGATCAGCAGTATAGAAATGTTGTGTCTGGCCCCAACCCATGAGACATGACGACAAACAAACTAATAACAGGTTAAATTTTCTCATTGCAAGTTAGCGATACGTTAGTTTTAGACGCTGCAAAGATAGACAATATTCATGAAACATCCAACAAAATAAGCAGGAAATGTTTCAAATATGTCTCATTTCATGTTTCAGAGGAAGAAAATGCCTTCCCTTCCCATGTTAAACAACAGATCGAGGATGGAAAGGTTCGGCAGAAATCCGTGTTTCTGCTGATATACCTGATAATAAGGTTTTGCTGTGAAATCCGGATCCTCCACAGGGTGCTTGGGATTGATAGCCGAGCGGAAATCCTGGGATTTGTTGACAGTTGACGGTTTACAGTTTACAGATGGTAACTCTGCTGCTTCCTTAGCGGAAAAAGAGGGACTTGCCAGCAAATCATCTGTAAACTGTAAACTGTAAACTGTAAACTCCTCAGTAAAAGTAACTTTGGGCTGAATGTCGATGAGTTCGCACATTTTGACACGGATAGCTTCATTGAAATCCAATAGATATTCCCACTTTTTCTCGAAGAACGGTTTGATATCGTCCTGGAAATAGTCAAAAAAAGGTGAATCGCCGTAGGCACTCTGGAGTGCGTTCCAGTGCAGATGGCGCCAGTTGCCATGATCGCTGATGCGGATATCCTTGATAAGCGGCGACTCTCCACGGACAATCGGCACCGTCAGTACCTGTACCCCTTGGGTCGTGGCGATGAGACAACGATTTCTGTAGGTCTGCTTCTGGAAACTCTCCCACTGCTCTATCTCCACATGTTCGGCCCGATACAGTTTCTGATACCACTGTACCGGGCCGAAATAGGTTGTACTCAGCAAGATGTTTTGCATCTTATTTTATATTATCCACTATCCGTCCTAAGCGACTCCAGCGGATACCACTGATGCCATGACGATCAGGATCGCTCGACCACCAGATGAAGATAGGCTTGCCTACAATATGGTCTTCAGGCACGAAACCCCAGTAGCGGCTGTCTGCCGAATTATGGCGGTTGTCACCCATCATCCAGTAGTAGTCCATCTTGAAGGTGTACTCCTTCGCCTCCTGACCATTGATAAGGATTTTACCGTCCTTGATCTCCAGGTCGTTACCCTCATACACCTTGATGGGGCGCTCGTAGATGGCAATATTGTCCATCGTCAGGGCTATCTTCTCACCCTTCTTCGGAATCCAGACAGGGCCGTAATTATCTCTCGTCCAATGCTTATTGCCGTTCAACGGATAGATCTCCAGTTCGTTGGCATCCGTGTTCAGCCTGATGCTCTCCACAAGGTCCTTCCTACCCTGCAATACCTCTACGGCATGCTTCGTCAACGGCAGATAACCCACGGTGTTCAGGCTTGTCAGGTCCTCCATCGAGATACCCAGCTCCTCCATCAGTTCCTCAGGCAGCGACTGCTTCAGCCTGACATAATAGGTATACTGCACGTTCTCAGGCTCTTTATTGGCCTTGCCATCGAGATATACGATACGGTTCTTGATCTGCAAAGTCTGTCCAGGCAGTCCCACACAGCGCTTCACATAGTTCTCCCTACGGTCGGCAGGGCGTGTGATAATCTCACCATACTCCACCTGATTCTGTCTGACGGCCTGGCGCCCAGCCTCGTAGATGGCATCAAAGTACTTGAATCGCAGGTCTGCTGAGAGGGAATCAGGATTCGGACGGTTCGGATACAACTGATAGCCAATACCATAGCACATCTGGTAATAGTCGAAGGCCTGATACTGGGGTGCTGAACAAAGTGTGTCGCCAGCAGGATAGTTGAATACCACGATATCATTCAACTGGATAGGACCCAAACCCTTCACACGACGATAGTCCCAATGGGGCCATTCCAGATAACTCTTACACTCCACAACGGGCAGTGTATGCTGAGTCAATGGCATCGTCAGCGGGGTCTGTGGGATACGTGGACCATAGCTTACCTTCGACACGAAGAGATAATCACCCGTCAGCAGCGATTTCTCCAGCGAACTCGATGGAATCACGTAATTCTGGAAGAAGAACTGGTTGATGAAGTATACAGCTACGAGGGCAAATACCAAGGCATCGACCCACGACATCACGAACTTCACTGGCTTCTCGGCCTCTTTCCACCACTGCCACTTGATCTTCTTCGTAATATAGACATCGAAGATAAACGGAATAACGAGCAGTCCCCACCAACTCTTAACCCAATAGAGGAAGAGCAGATAGAGCACCAATACTGCAATGAACTTGGCCCACTGCACTTTGGGATTGAATTCTTTCTTTTTCTCCATTCTTTCTGAATTTCTGATTAATCACGTTTTTGACGCTTCATCATTAGACGTAAGTTGCGTCAGACTTGAAGAATTAACCTCTTTAGTGCAATATTTTAGAATTTAAACATATCAGAGATGGTCAACAGTCCCTGATGATCCTTGGTATACTCTGCGGCTAAGACGGCTCCTAAAGCAAATCCCTTACGCGAGTGGGCATCATGGGTGATGGTAATCAGATCGGCATCCGAATCATAACGGATCGTATGAATGCCTGGCACTTCTCCACGACGGATATGATCCACACGTAACAGTTTCTTGTCTGTTGTATCTTCAGCCCATGCCTCCTTACGGTCGATATTCTCAACAATCTCTTCTGCCAGCGTGATAGCTGTACCACTTGGATGGTCGAGCTTATGTACATGGTGCGTCTCCTCCATCTCTACATCGTACTGGGGGAACTGGTTCATTATCTTCGCCAGATAACGGTTCACAGCCGAGAAGATAGCCACACCTATCGAGAAGTTAGAAGCCCAGAAGAGGGTCTTACCCTCGCTGCAGGCCTTGCGAACCTCGTCGCCATGTTCCTTCATCCAACCTGTCGAACCACTGACCACCTTCACACCCTTGGCCCAGGCCTTCAGATAGTTACCGTATGCCGCCTGTGGAGCAGTAAACTCTATCGCCACGTCAGCCGAAGCAAACTCCGCAGAGTCGAAGTCCTGCTGATTGTCGATATCA
>JAEETB010000253.1 GCA_016286575.1 Prevotella sp. | reverse complement strand
CGTTTGCACCACCTTTTTTCTCGATTTTTATCCATTTTTATCCCATTTACCCGTCCTCAAGGTGTTTTTCATCTTGATTAATTATTGATTTCTTCCTTTTTTGAGGAGGTTACAATTAATCTCCGTTAAATAAACAGGTGCAATGGTGGTGCATATTAACACTTGATATGCACTTTTGAAATAAAGCCGACCTTTGTGTCAAAATTTAAATTTTAAAATAATGACACGAATGATTAGCAATTTAGAAGAGATGCCCCAGGCATTAAACTACCTTATCTCAAAGGTAGAGAGTTTAGAAGAGATGGTGAACGAGTTGAGCGTCCAGAAAGATGTTCATGAACAGCCGGAATGGATGAACATTGACGATTTGCGTCAGTATCTTCCATCTCATCCTGCTAAGCAAACCATTTATGGATGGGTCAATGATAAGGTTATACCTTATTATAAGAACTCAAAGAAGTTAACGTTCAAGAAGTCGGAAATCGACGAATGGTTACACCAAGGACGTAGAAAGAGTACGGAAGACTTAGAGCGAGAAGCAAGCGAGTTTGTAAACTCTAAAAAGATTAAAGGAGGAAGAGCGTTATGATTGAAAACGATATTATCAACCAGTCATTCAAGGCACTCCAAGATGCAGAGCCTGTGAATGGAGGTGGTTTCATAGTTGAGCCGATGAACAAGTGCATTGAAGATGCACATTTGTTGCCACCATTGGTCTCACTCTACCCAGACATTGTGCTCGAAGGTGATCTCAGTATCATCTTCGGACAGTCTGGCATTGGCAAGACGATCTTTGCTATGCAAATAGCAAGATATATTGCCGAACAAGGCAAGCGGGTGTTATATGTGGACTGCGAAATGACACCCCGTCAACTTGGCAACCGCTATGAGAGTCCCAATTTCCCTTCCACCTTTCTTCGTGCTGAGATGGATAAAGAGCATCCTGCAGAGGATGTACTTAAAGGGATAGAGGAAGTGGCAGTTGCCAATTATGTGGATGTCGTGTTTATTGACAATATCACAGCCTTGGGTCAGTCGCTTGACAGAAGTGCTGATGCGGGAGCTCTGATGGCTTCACTAAACACCTTGAAGAAGAAATACAACTGGACGTTAGTGGTTCTCAACCATGTTCCCAAGATGTTTTCAGGCAACGTTCCTCTTTCCCTTTCGGCCATGCAGGGATCTGCCAAGATAAACCAGCTGATTGATGACGCTATAGGAATAGCACAATCCAGCATTGACCCAAACCTTGTTTATGTCAAACAGTGCAAGTGGCGAAATGGTGAGTTGACGATGGGCGCTGACCATGTGGCAATCTATGAGCGTCGTAAGGATGAATGTGGTAATCTGGGCTTTGTCAGTCGTGGCTTTGGAACTGAGCAGGAACACCTGAGTATTGAGAACGGCAACGATAGGGATGAGGTGAAGGCTCGTGTAAGGGAACTCTCTGGCAAGGGGATGACGCAGACAGCCATTGCCGAACAGCTCGGAATCTCGCAGAGTAAGGTTTCAAGACTTCTAAAAGAGTAATCCAAGATTATTCATTATTCACATTATTCATGCTGTATAATTGCATAATCTGCATAAATTGAATAAAGAAATGGATAAACAAGAATTGAAACAGATACTCGCCACCAAGGCTCCAGCCTATCAGCGATCTCTCATAGAGATACCGATGGACAGCTTTGTTACCCACCATTCCTCTTTGACAGACTATTTGGACAGCGTGTTAGGGGATAGTTCGAAGATGCAAAACAGGATTGATCATCTTGTCATGCGTTATCGGTTGGGAGCGACTGATGAAGTGAAGGGAGAGCATTATGGCACTTTGCTGCCTCGGATTAACCGCAAGGGGATGATTGTTGGAGGTAATGTCATACACTTCAATGTAGATGACGGATCAATCCTCAATCATGATGCACTTGTCAATCATCTCTATTCTTGGTATGCTTTCGACTATTATGTTGACCCTAACGTGTTCTTTGGTGAACACCTGTTGTATGGCAGACAGGCTGTCGTTGTCCAAGAAGAGAAGACTGCCCTGCTTGGCACGTTGGCTTATCCTGATATCGAATGGTTGGCAGTAGGCGTTGGCAATAATCTGACAGACGAAATGATGAAGAAGCTCATAGGGAGACAAATCGTCCTCTACCCTGATGACTTCTGCGTTGATTTTTGGTCGGAACATTTCGGTGGCAAGTTCAAGGTGGATGACAGTTTTACCCACCAAGACATTAACCAGTATCTGATAGACATCATCCATAAACAGTCAGTACCATGATCCGTAACGAGCGTGCAGGGAGATGAAGGGCTTGCCCTTGATATAGCCCACTATAACTACGAGCTTCGCTTTCGTAGTTGTGGGCTCTTCCGAGGGACTCAGGGCTTTGCCCTAAGAACCCACCAAGGGCTGCTTGCCCTATGGAACCTCGCAAGGGGGTGACCCTCCCCCTTGACCGCCCCGCTCAGTGGCATCTGCCCCTAAGAACCCTGAGCAGGAAGTGACTCTCTCCCTGCACCCTCCAATCAGGGTTTCCACCCCGATACCTCCTAATGGATGAAATACAGAAACTACAAATTTCTGAATTACAGTAAAACAGTAATTACATAAATTCATATTTTCATAAAATCATAAAAACATAAAATCGTAATATGAGTACAACAGCAAAAGCATCCGACCACGTAAAGCCCTGCAACATCGAGCAGAGTGAACGTCATAACAGGCGGGACGCTGATTATATCGCCTCGCTAAACCCACGCACTTTGTATGTACGTACCGAACTGAGTCATAACAATGAATCGTATGTGGTACCCGACTTGAAGGGTGTCACCCTCCAGCAGCACTATGATGCCATCAAAGCGATGGTAAAGAAGAAAACTGGCCGAGCCATGCAGGAGAAGAAGGTAACTGTCATTGGTAAAAATGGTAAACCGAAAGAGCGTAATGGCAGCAGTCCCATCCGGGAGAGTGTGGTCAACATCAAGCCTGACACCACAATGTCTGACCTCCTAAAGTACACAGAGAAAGTGTGTCAAAGATGGGGAGTCAGAGCCATCCAGATACACATCCATAAGGATGAAGGCCATTACACCAACCCTGATGATCCTTCAACCTGGCAACCTAATCTTCACGCGCACATCATTTGGGATTGGATGAACCACGAAACGGGAAAGTCCTTTAAACTTGGTAAGAAAGACATGGAAGAATTACAAGACATGGCGGCTGAGACATTGGAGATGGAACGTGGCAAACGAAAGTCTGAGACAGGAGCCGAGCACCTGGAGCGTAACGACTACATCATCCAAAAACAGGAGGAAGAGAAAAAGAAAAACCAAGCTGATATTGAGAAACAGAAGAAAGAATTAGCCGACATGGCTCAGGCTTCCATATTAGACAAGTTGCTCCATTCTGGCCTTAGCCCAGCCGTAAGGAAAGCAATTGAAGAAGAGAGAACTATCCACAAAGAAGAACTCCGCCAAGCAACAACCGCTGTTGATGAGAATGGCTATCCCTATGTTTGGACAAGCGGTAACAAGAAAGACCAGCCTGTCACATGGGAGGAATTGGCAAAGGTTCGTGAAAAGGAGAAAAAGAAGGCAGAGATTCAAGCCAAAGAGGACAAGGATGCTGCTCTTGCTAAGGCTAAGGCAGACAAGGAAGCAGCAGTTGCCAAAGCAAAAGCCGAAGCAAAGGCTGAGCATGATGCTGAGATAGCCGAGATGAAAAAGGTACATGCCGGTCTTATTGACAAAGAGCGATATGCTACCAATGAGAAGGGGAACACCATCTATTGGTCTGGCGGTTCCAAGGATGGGCAAAAAGTGACTAAGGACGAAAGAATCAAGTGGTTAGGCGACCAGTTGAAAGAATCCAAGGAAGCCAATAACGCTTTGCGTGATAGGTTGAAAGATTTAAGAGAACTCATATTTGCTGCATGCAGCCTGAATTTCAAGAAGGTAGTCCAGATTATCGTTGACCAGTGGAAGGCAGGTTTAAGGCAGTTTACCAAGGATTTGAAGGATTTCTTGCTAAAGGCGATGAGTGTTGAGAAAACAACAGAAGGTCGTAAGACATACGTCAATGATGCATTTGACTTTGCGAAAATGCTGGCTAAGACTGATCCAGATTTGGAACTTGATGACAAAGCCTTGAAGCCTCTATACGATGACGCTCTGAAAATTGCTGATGGAACCTGGGAGTCATACCATCAGAAGCGTGACCAGCTCTTTGACGCTGCCGTCATTGCTCTGGTAGAAATGGGCAACTGTCAAAATCAACGCCATCTAAACCAAAAACAGGCAAATATCATTGAAGCATTCCTCGCCTTTGATGGTGGTGACAGGATACAACTATGTGAGGAAATCTGGAATGTCGCCAGTCCCAAGGTTAATTATTATTGGCGTGACGGAACCTTTGATGCACTTGAAGAACTACG
>JAEETB010000024.1 GCA_016286575.1 Prevotella sp. | reverse complement strand
AGGCTCAGAAGGAAGAAGTCAGGCAGTCTATCAACAACATGCTTGAGCTCATACACCAAAAGGACTATTTCACAATAGCCAAAGATGTCAAGAAGAGCCGTTTCCGTCCTTACATGATTCAATTTCTGAAGTTTGCATCAGAATCTGACAGAGAGCTTTATGCAACTATCCGTAAACAGAATGTATTGGTGATTGACGATGTGACTACCAGTGGTTCTACGTTGAATGAGATTCTTCGCTCTCTTCGGATAGTCAATGACGACAACAACATTACCATCTTCAGTCTCATTGGTCGCAAAGATCTGATGGCCGATTCTTTCTAAGAAATACCCCCTGCCACACCTAATATAAAACCTTATTGGGCTTGCATCACTACAAGCCCAATGGATGTCAAAACCATTTGTGTTGTCGCCAAATAGGGGCTTATTCTGCAAGAAACCTCTAAAGCGCAAATAATCAAGCATCCTTCCAGACGCCTGATTATCCATTGAGTATTACATTTACCACGACCAGATGTCGTCACTGGAGTTATTGCTATAGTGCTCAGTGTTTGTGGTGCCAAAGTAATCGGTAGATGACGACGATGATCCCCAAGTGTTGCCGTAAGAATCCTCATGAGTAGTTCTTGTCGTTCCAAAGTAGTCAGTATTACTTCTAGATGAACCAGTGGAATTTCCATAAGAATCGTAGTAGTCAGTCCTGGTTGTACCAAAGTAGTCCGTATTTGATCTACTTGATCCAGTCGTATTGCCATATCTGTCACGATGGGTAGTGGTGGTATTTCCAAAATAGTCAGTCGAACTGGTAGAGGTTCCGATGGTATTACCATAACGATCTCTGTGCGTGGTGGTAGTTGTTCCGAAATAGTCCGTTGACGAAGTAGAGGCTCCCGTTGTCTGACCATAGCGGTTGCTGTGGGTTGTGGTAGTTGTACCAAAGTAGTCCGTGTTAGATCTTGAACTACCTACGTTGTAACGCTGTGCGTTTGCTGCGATGGCGATCATGACTGTCATCAGTGTCATCATAAACTTTTTCATAATTCTAATTTTTTAATTGTTACTACTAATTTGTTGTTCTTTGTCTCTTTATACCCTAAAAAGTCAAAAGGTAACCACTAAAAACAAATTTTTTTCGATTTTGACGCAAAAATATTAAAAACGCCCATGAAACTCAAGCATTTTCAAATAACAAGCCTTGTGAAACGCACTTTTTTCATTGATAACTTGCAATCTTCACAATTTCTTTTTATTTTTGCAAAGAAATGTAGAACTATAAATTTTACTCAATATGAATAAAACAAAATACTATTTATTCCTAATAATATTTATAGGTAACAGCTTATCGTCATTTTCTCAAAGTTCAAAAGATGTATCTGAATTGATAGATAGCGTAATGTACAATGATAGCCTTTCAGCATATTATGGGGGGAAAGGTGACCTCAGAAAAGCGCGAGAGTATGCAAGTAGAAATGTAGCTATTAATAGTCTATATGGTAATAAAACTGTTCCTTATGCTATCTCTGTTGTAAAACTATCGAAATACATTCCCCTTAATGAGGAAGATGAATACAAATCACTTGCTGAAGAAGGTTTGGCTATATTGAAGGACTCTCTAGGCTTGCAGTCTCCAATTTACACCAGATATCTATTAGGACATGCATGGAGGCATTATAATACCAATAAGATACAAGAAGCTTGCAATATAATTAAAGATGTAGCAGAGGGCGGATTTGTTAGTGAAGATCCTCTCATGGGGCACCTTTATTATTCTTATGCTCATTTCTTACGTGACAATGGAGAAATAGATAAAGCGAGAGAATACGCAAAGAAGGCGGAGGTTTTTTATGAAAATCATAAGCTATGGTCAGAAGACTATTATGCTCTTACACTAACAGATTTAGCTTTCTTAAATGCTCCAACTTCTAACGATAGATTTAACTATCTCAACAAGGCAAAAAACAATATTGAGCAATATAAGGGTAAGGAGAGTATTGAATATCTTAATATTACCTTGGATATTTCTTATGCCTATCGAGGTATAAATCAATTAGACAAAGCCTTAGAGTATGCACAGCTTGCAAAAGAAATTGGAGAGAAAATAAAAAGTTTGGACTATCCCTCATATCTTTATACACTGGAATATATGTCAAATGTTTACTCCGACATGAAGCAATATAATGAGGCAATTGCTAATGCAGAGGAATGTTTGACTCTTATGAAAGAGAGGAAAGATATAGCTATAGAAGACAGATTACCAACTTTAGACAGCCTCGTTGTGTATAATTGGAATTTATCAAATGTAGAAAAAGCAAATATATATGCAAAAGAGGCATATCTCATTCGTAAAAGTTCAAATATCTCAGGAGATGAAATGGTAAAAAACCTTTTCTATTTAATTCATTCGAATTATTTTCTCAAGAAATATGAGGACTGCGTGAATAACGTAAAAGAGATCCAGATTATTTATGGAGATCAGTATTCTTTGAGCTATAAGCATTACTTTGATGATATGGAGGTATTAAGGAATTCATATTATACAATGCAGATGTATAAAGAAGCTCTTGAAGTATCGAATGAAATACTAATGACCTATAAGAAACTATTGGGAGAAGATGATGATTATTATGCAAACACGTTACTCTTCCATGCAACCATAATTACCCATTTAGGCGATTATGACAAATATCATGAATGTAGTCTTAAAGTGCTAGATATTTACAAAAGAACACATGGCGAATTTAGCCAAGAATACCTATCTATTCTTACCGCCACCGCTAAAGGATTCTATGATAAAGGATTTGAAGATGCATATTCATTATTTAAAGAATCGTCAGAGCTATCGTTAAAATTATTTGGCAAGCGTAACCCGCTTTTTGTATATAATTATTTAAACGCGATGGCCTTATGGGTAAACTTTAAGGGAGTTTTCTTGGACGACTATAGACTTGACGATATGTATAAGTACTTACATTTTTATAATGTATTATGCAATTTTAATCATGACGAAGGAAAACAATGGGGCAAGATAAAATCTACATTTGAAACTAAAATACTTGCAGCATTACCTAGTATTCTTCAGAAATACAATAATGACCCACAGTCTATTGATGCGATCTATAACAGTCTACTACTATTGAGATCAAGACAAGCCGAGATAAGTGAAATTAAATCTCAGATTAAAAAAGAATTGGGTAGTGAATCTGAGAAGAAGTTAGATGCGCTCAGTTTAACAAATAGTAATTATTTTAAAAGCACAGATTCTGAGGTAAAAGATTCTCTATATAACAAATCAATTGAAATTACAAGTGAAATATCACAGAAGTCGCCTACATTCAAGAAATTTGCGAATAACAGTATAACAACCGATTTGTTAAGAAGTAACTTGAAAGAATATGAGGTTGTAATCGATTATCTGTGCCTAAATAAATATAGGGATGGATATACTGATTACATCGTAGTAATTGATAAGAGTAAAGATTGCCCCAATTTTATTCCAGTAGATAATGCTCCAGAACAGATTCGACAAATATGCAGTTCTTATAAAACATCCTATTTTATTATTGATAATGATTCTCTAATATCCAATTTAGGCATAGATGTTACGAAGATAAAATGTATTATAGGATATGAATTATCTATTGAACATATTCTAAATAGGAACAAGAAAGGTCTGGAGACAAGCCTAGTTCCTGTCATTCAGAAAGGAAATCAACAAAATGCTTTCACTTCTTCATATGATGAATTTGAAAAAGGGGTGAATCTTTACAAAAAGAAAGAATACGAGGAAGCAATAAAATCCTTTTATCTAAGCGATTCACTCATGTATGTCGCCAAAGGTGAAAAAAGCAACTACTTTGGGCATGGAAAACAATGGATAGCAAGTTGCTTACATTATTTGGGTAATGATACTATAGCAAGAAGATATAGTCAGTATTATAACCTACCCCCCATTGATATGAGACAAACGGTATTGTCTGATTCTATCTTGGATGTTGCATCAAATCTATACGATAATGGACATAAGAAGGAGGCTTTAGAAAAATACATAGAAGCTTCTATAATAGAGAAAACAAATCTAGGGGAAAATTTCTGGTATGCTAATACCATTAGTCTATGTGCAGGAATATGCAATGAATTGGAAGAATTTGAGAAAGCAATCGATCTCGAATTGAAAGCAATAAGGATTAGGGAAAAGAGCCCAGGTGTGGATCATATTGATTATTATTGGTCTCTTAATAATTTGTTCAAATCATATGTTGGTTTCGGGAATCTTAAAGAGTTAATAAGACATGGAGAGAGATTAATAAAGTATATGGAGGATAATAAAGAAGTAATTGGATGGTATTATAATTTCTATACTCAGTATGCAAGTACTATAGCCAGGCTGATGGCCATTGATAATGACTCTAAGAAAGCATTAATATATTGTAATAAAGCTTTGAGAACTATTGAATCACAAATAGATATACCAGAGTATTATACAAAATCACATTACGATATAATCTTTGCTTTGAATAAAATAGGAGAAGATAGCCTTGAATATGAATTATGCAAAAAAATGGTATCTTACTATGAAAAAAATCAAAATGAAAAATTAGACAATGATGATTACTCGAACATTCTTATTATGTTATCAGATCATTATTTCAATCAAGATGATTTCATTACTGCAAGTATATATTTAGAAAAAGCTTTGGATATAGCAGAAGACAAGAATAGTATTAATTATGGAATGGCATTAAGCAATCTTTCAAAATCATATAGTGAACTGGGGCGTATAGAAGAGGCTATAGAATTATCGAAACAAGCAGTAAGTTTAAGTGATTCTATAAAAGACCTCAGTGCTTATGCAAATAGGTTATTAAACCTTGCCCATTGTTATTCTAAAGCAAATAAACCTAAAGAAGCACTGCGTATTAACAAATCTTGTTATGATTTATTGAAAGATAAAATAGGTATTAATGATTATCAAACAATGGTAGCTGCAAATAACCTGGCAACTTCTTATATAGAATTGGGCTATAAAGATGAAGCCAAAAAACTATTGTTACAATTGGTAGAGCTCACAGAAAACAGCATTGATGAAAATGGAGATTTATTAAGTTCTCTATATAATAATTTAGGGACGTATTATGCGAGAAATGAGAATGATTATAAGACAAGTTTAAAATATATTTGTAAGGCATATGAAATAAGAAAGGTTCTTTATGGCGAAAATGACTTGTACACAATAGAATCACTTTATAATCAAGGTAGATGCCTACTGGATCTAGAAGAGATATCAGAGGCTGTTGCATGTATAAATAAGGCTTTAGACCAAACAAAGGACATGGTAGGTGAAAAGAATCTTCGTTACATTGAGAAACTAAGGATACTTCCTTATATTTATGGAAAAGCAGGTGATTTTGATCGAGCAATAAAAATAGGTGAAGATAGATTCTCATTAATAAAGGAAACAGTTAACGAAACTCATGGTTTATATTTAGGTGCGTTAGAGGATTTGTCAGAGTTGTATTTTTATGCAAATGATACAATGAAACTACGCAATGCTATTATTGAAGCATCCACAAACTACAGGAAAATGATTAATTCTAATTTCCCAAATTATACTTCCACAGAGAGAGCTAATGTGGTCTTTTATATGGAAAGATTCTTTGACTGGCTTTTTCCCCTAGTGTGTTATTACATGCTGCAGCCTGAGATTTGCTCAGAATTTTATAATGCTCTATTACTTAGGAAGGGGATTCTCCTTAATTCTGAAATAGAATTTGGGCGCTTAATCAGGGAGAGCGGCGATCTAGGCCTAATTAATAACTATAATGAATTAATAGCGAATAAGAATCTACTCAATAGACAATACCAATTACCAGTTGAGCAACGCATCTTTGATGTTGATTCATTAAGGCACGCCATCAATGAGAAAGAAGATTATTTGGTTTCTGCATCAAAAGAATATGGGGATTATACCAAGCGCTTCAGAATTAATTGGAAGGATATAAGAGATAAATTGAAAGATGGAGAATTAAGTGTGGAATTTGTTGAATTCTATGATACTTGTGAAATTCAGAATAGAATATATTATGCACTAGTCATCAATAAATACTCAGATAGTCCGGAACTTGTTCCTTTATGTATGGAACAACAGATTCATGAAGTCATGAAGAGTGATAATCCTGGAGGATTGTATCGATTGATATGGAATCCAATACTTCAGAAAAGTAAAAATGTTAATACACTATTCTTTTCTCCTGTAGGAATTTTAAATAATATAGGCATTGAATACGTCGATATTGATGAGCATGAGAATATCTCAGATAAATATATAATATACAGATTATCATCAACGCGAGAAATTGTAGGGAACGAAGAGATCGCCTGCAAATCAGCTGCTCTTTATGGAGGATTGGATTATTCAGTAGATACGAATGTCTTAATTGCACAAAACGAGAATTCGGGAATTGAGAATAGTACTTCCGTTATGTACAGGGGCTTATCAGACTCGTTGTCTGTGAGAAATAGTTTTGAACCACTATTTAATACGAAAACTGAGATTGCAGAAATTGACAAGACATTAAAGAAAGGAAATGTGGCAGTTTCTATGTTTAGTGACAGTTTTGGTACAGAAGAATCATTTAAGGCACTTTCAGGCAAAGGAATGAATCTCATTCACCTGGCGACTCATGGTATGTATATTGGCGCATCTGAAGCTGAATCAAAAAAGAGAGAATCAAATCTGTCGTTTATTCAGTTAGATGATAGTGGAGGTGGTCAGATTCAAGAGGATAAATCTCTTTCAAGATCTTTCTTGGTAATGTCTGGTGGAGATATGTTACCCAGGCACAAGGAGGTTCCTGATAATTTGGAAGATGGTATCCTAACAGCGTCAGAAATTTCAAAGCTAGATTTAAGAGGTCTTGATCTAGTGGTACTATCTGCTTGCCAAACAGCATTGGGTGATGTAGACAATGAAGGCGTGTATGGCCTTCAGCGTGGTTTCAAAAAGGCTGGAGCGAAGACCATGCTCATGAGTCTCGACAAAGTTGATGATGAGGCTACTAAAATATTAATGGTGGAATTCTATAAAAATCTGATGAATGGTAAGACAAAACACCAATCACTCAAGGATGCTCAGAAGAACCTCCGTCTGGTTGATAATGGGAAATACGACAAGCCTGAGTATTGGGCTTCATTTATAATGTTGGATGGTATAAATTAGGATATTGCTGGTATGAGGAGATATTCACTTTTAATCATTTTCTTGTTTTGCTTTATATCTGTTTCTGCACAAGATGTTTTTAATGAAATATCGATGAATATGATACAAAGCCTAATCACAGACAAAAATCATGACAAAGCTGATTCAGTCATAGATTATCATTTGTCTAGACCACAAAAGAAAGATGTCTCTTTCTATTTAAATCTAATGAAATGTTTTAATGGCTACAGTAAAATACGGACCTATGAAGACCCTTCGGTAATTATACCTTATTCTGAATATGGGAAAAAGGCTTTTGACTACATCAGGGAAAATTTGAATAATAATGCGCATTCATGGCAATGCTGGCCACTTTTTTCCATGTGGGCGGAAATATATAATTATCTTAATGATAGTATAATAGTTGAGGTTTCTAATTTCTCATCGATTTATTACGCCAAATATAAGGAACATGATTTGTATAGTTATTATAATGTTCTGATAAACACATATCAATACTATTGCTCAAGAGGAGAATGGGACAATGCAGCAAACGTTATGAGAAAGTATATGGATGTGGCAAACGAGTCAAAAGACACGACGGTGAGAAAGCCAATAGCAGCTGTATATATTGGAGATGCATATCTACATAGTAAAGAGTATCAGAATGCAGAATTTTACTATATGCAATCATATCAACTTTTGAAGAAGAAACATTTACGAAACCAATTGTATTGTGAAATGCTTTCCCATCTCATCATTGCTCTTTCTTTAAGTGACCAATATACCAAAGCGTTAGTATATGCTAGAGAACATAGAGATGTATGTAAGTCGTTATATGGAGAACTCTCAAAAGAATATGCTAATGCTCAAATTATGATAAGCGATGCTGAGATTGCTTTGGGAAACGTGGAAGATGCGATGAATGATTTAGAAAAGGCAGTCAATCTGTTAGAAAATATCAACACTGATGATGAATCAAGAAGACAAGAGTTAAAATTTAGGTTGAACATTATGAAAATGTATCTAAATTCGAGCAGCACAGAGATTGATAGGACTGCATCAAACATTCCATTGCTAGAAGCCTATAAAGAGACCCAAACGGGCAATGTTATAAAAGCGGTTTCATTATATAGGGATTTAATAACTTCTTTAGAGGGGGGGAAGGGTGATAATAGTATATACTGTTTTGCTGTCCAGGAATTATCTAGCATTCTATTAAAAGAAGGAAAATACGCAGAGGCAGATAAACTAATGAATCATTCGTTAGAATACATTAAAGGAACGAAGTATACCTCCGATGAAATACGAATCCTTTATTTGACTAAAGGTTTGGTACTCCATTCTATCCATAACGTTAAAGAAGCTTTGCGTTGGTATAATATGGCAAGAACTACTTATACAGAAGTAGAAAAGAGAACAATAGGATATGGTCGTTTACTCTCTAATATTGCGTTATGTCTAGACCCTCAAACAGAGATTGATGCGATGAAAATTATGGCAGAAGAAGCAAATGAAATATACACATCGGCTTTAGGTAAATATAGTCCTAACAATTATGATATATTATTGGGGCTTAATAACCTAGGGTGGATATATGGAATGATGGATGATTATGACAAGAGTGCAGAAATCTTTGAATATGTAGTAAATAATTGCATATCAAAGCAGACAGAAATGATAAAATCATTGGCTCTATTTAATCTCTCTGTTATTTATTTATGTAAAAATATGCACGAGAAAGCCGAAACATGTTTGGATCAGGCATATAAGTTGAAGAACCCCATGCAGTATATAATATCCATGGATTTATATTCATTATTAATAAAATGTTTAAAGAAAGATATTAATGTGGCTTCATATCTGAACAGTTTTAATTCAGAAGTTAAGAATAGTATTGCAAGTGTGTTTGGACAATTTTCAGAATTAGAAAGAGATAGTTATTGGGTACAATATTCTCGTTATCTATCGTTATGTAATAACTATGTTGCTATGAATTTCAAAGAATCATTACCAACTGCAATGGCATTTGATAATGTTCTATTTACCAAAAGCATGCTTCTTAACTCTGAGAAGTTTTTGGAAAGTGCTGTTAAAAATAGCAATAACAAAGATGCTCAGAATAACTATTTATCGATTAAAGATTTGAAAAAGAGATTATCTGGAAAGGAAATTTCTGCGGACTCAATAAGTATAATTATTGATAGTATAAGTAATCTTGAGAAAATTATAATTAGTTCTATTCCAGATTTTAGTTCAAAACTCTTTGCTCAATTCAAAACAATGGAAGATGTAAAGAGTATGCTGTCTGATAATGAAATCGCTTTGGAATTTACTTTGCTTCCTCATATTCAGTTTCCTATAGAAAAAACGACCTATCATTTGGGAGCTTTCATTTTGTCAAAAGATAGCACAGATCCTATTATAGTTGAATTGTGTCCCAATAACGAATTGGAGAATTTGTTTAGTAAAGCAAATGCAACACAACAAGTAACTATAGATAGTCTATATAATATCTCAGACACAAGATTGTTCCAAATGATATGGTCAAAATTGTTGTCATTCATCCCGTCAGGCTCCACAATTTATTATTCCCCTTCTGGTTCTCTAAATAAGATCAATCTCTCTGCTATTTCTGATGGATCAAAACGATTATCTGAGATCTATCGCATGTACGAGGTTTCGACCACTGCCAATATAGGTATAATAAAAAATAATGTTTTCAACATTAAAAGTGCAGTAATGTATGGCGATATTAATTATTTTGAAGATATCGATCAGATGGCATATAACTCTTCAAACTATAATTACTATTCATCAGGAGATTTTTTAGCTACTCGTTCACTATCGCGAGGTACATGGGATTTGTTACCAGGTACTAAAGTAGAGATTACTTCGATAGCGGCATTAATGAGTGAAAACGGGATACATCTAACTATTTATGATCAAAATAAAGCTAATGAAGAGTCTTTTAAATCATTGGATGGTAAAGCTCCTGATATTGTACACGTATCTACTCATGGCTTTTATTATTCTTCCAACGATATAATTTCTTCAAACTACTTCATTGGCCATATCTCATATACACAGAAAGAGCTTTCGATGTTCCATAGCGGTCTTCTTTTTGCTGGCGCTAATAATGCTTGGCTAGGGAAGCCAATACCTAATGGAGTAGAAGATGGAATCTTAACTGCAGATGAGATATCACGAATTGATTTGAGCAATAACAAACTGATGGTTTTGTCAGCTTGCGAAACCGGTTTGGGAGATATTGATAGTATTGATGGCGTTTTTGGACTTCAACGTGGATTAAAAAGGGCTGGAGCAAATACGATTTTAATGTCTTTATGGAAAGTCCCAGATGAGGAAACAACATTCTTAATGACCATCTTCTATAAGTATCTTTTGGATGGGAAAAGTGCCCATGATTCATTACTGCTTGCTCAGAATGAACTAAAAGAAATGGGTAAATCTCCTTATTATTGGGCTGGCTTTATTTTACTTGATTAACTATAAATCCCACTTGTCTGGATCAAGGAATGCAACATTCCCACAATGAGGACAAACATATTTGAACCTTTGTGTACTCTTTCCTAAAGATGTATCTGTTGTCTCTCCACATTTTACCATTTTATGGTGGCAACTGCAAATTATATCATCATTCATAGATTTAAAAATTTTGTAGTTATTCTTATTCTTTTAATTTCTTCAAAATCTCCTCGGCTCTAGCAGCGATAGGCGCATCTGGATTCTCCTTTACAAGTTTCTCCAATATAGGAATGGCCATGTCTGTTTGGTCATCCTTGATATATGCGAGGGCGAGGTTCATGGCTATGTCGTTGGCATAGGCTGAATAGGTGAAATCGGATTCGAGGTTAGCATAGATGGGTTCCAGAGTCTCAATGATAGTACTCATGTTGCGCTGCTCCCTTATATTATTAAATAAGGTGTAGAGATTAGCAACAGTTGTAGAATCCAAATCACCACGAGCGTATTCACTCATGCTGTACTCGTTGCAATATGGTGATACGATGCCAGACAACTCATTGTACCGCTGGTCTTTAGAGTAACCAAAGAAGATGGCAAAGACTGCAGCGATAGACGAAACCCACCATAAGAGGGTACGTGCCTTACTCTTTGTGCTATTCTGGATAAGCAGTTTCTCCTGATTTGCGTTTTGGGTACGAATACCCTTGATAAGAGATACTGTAGCCAGTACCTGAGCACGAAGTTCAGGGTCAGCTTTAATGTCTTGTTTGAAAGCAGCCTCTTCCTCTTCTGTCATCAAACCACGAACAAACGCATCGATGCGATCATTAATGGACTGCTGTAATATCTCGTTGTCCTTATCCATAGATTTTATTCTTTAATTCGTTGTATTTATCTGTAAACTTCTTTATACATTTGTATTTTTGGGCCTTCACAGAATTGGCATCAGAGAAGCCAAACATATCTGCAATGGTTGAGGTAGAAAAGTCATTCCAATAGTAGCCATGCAGAATGTTCTTGCAGGTATCAGTCATTGAGGCAATGATATTGTTAACAAGCATCTCCATGCGCACCTTTCTGTTCTCTTCCTCTGTATCCATGCAGAAACCATATAGTTGGTCTATCTTATCATCTCTAACCTCATTTCTGTTTGAAATTCTATTCTCATCAATAAGTGGCATCATCTTACTCTTCTTACCAATGAACTTCAATGTCTGATTGATGCAGACCTTCATAAAGTAAGTGCCCAAAGAACTGGTAAGACTTGTAAGTTTCCCTTCGCGAAGATTCAAGAACAAGGCCATTGAGGCTTCTTGGAAAATGTCATCCAGATCATCATCCGAGACGGAATAATTCTTTCGCAGATATGTCTGAATCTTACCTTTCTCGCCAGAGATAAAGCGATTCAAGTCTTGATTCTGCAATGATATCTCTTTTGCCATGTTAGAAACTTGTTTCAGTTACTAGATTCTGATTGTTGGGCCAGCAACCATCATTCATGATGGCAGCTTTGACGCTACTCAGGAATTCGTTCGCATTAGTGGATATTTGCTTGGCCTTTAAAGCTTGTGCGATATTGTATGATAGTGGGCCATAGCGTTTGTCCTTTACCTTTATCTCCATATTCACTTGTTCTGGGCGACAGGCTTCCAAGTACATCACATGCGACATCTTGGGAGTCGCATCCACTTTATAATGGGATTTCTTTTGGGTTGAAGGTTTGAACACCTTATTATTATATGTAAAGCCTACCTTGGTGCCTCTTACCGTCTCATCGTTAGCTCTTGAAGAGGTGCCGGCATGACACGCATCGATTACAACATAGAGAAAACCTGTGGCTCCGATTTTCGCTCTTAACTTCTTTATATACGTGTTCAGTTGATCATCGAGCAGATGGTTCTTTCCCTCATATACGTCTTTCTTGTAATTCTTATAAGCATCAATGGGTATGATAGCTTCATCCCATCCATCCTCTTCATCACCATTAAGATCTTCTACGGGCTGACCATGTGCAGAGAAATGAAGATATACGAGATCCCCCTTCTTTGTCTGTTTTGTGAAGGTTGAGAGTTGGGAAGTAATATTCAGATAAGTGGCCTGTTCATCTAATAGCGTGGTTAAATAAAAACCTTGTTTTTTCAAAATAGGACTCAAAAGATTGATATCTTCCACTCCATTGATGTTGTTCCACTGATAACCAGTCAAGGCTGTATCATAATGGGATATACCCACCATGAAAGCCCTTTTCCGCTGGGCATTTCCAACGATTCCGACCATGATAAAAAGGTCTATTATCAGTAGTAATTTTCGCACCATAAAGAAATATTTTGGGCAAATATACAATTTTTTTTTGAATTAGCGGTTACCTTTTCATTTTTTCTAGTATAAAGAGGCAAAGAAACAAAATAATAACAATTTAAAATTTTAGAATTATGAAACGAGTATTTTTACATTCAAAGAAAGTGATCGCTAACCACTGGTTTATCATTGCTATTGCATGGGCTGTGTCCTTTGTATTTGGTATTATCGCTTTCCTGGCATTCCTTATTTATTCTTTGACCTTCTCAGAAGATCCGGTAGATGTAAAGGACATTATGAATAACTTCAGCGAAGAGGAGCTTAATATCATCCTTGCTGAAACGGTAGATGAGAGCGTATCAGATGAGGAGTACCTCCAGAAACTGGCCAGTTATCAGTGCTATTTCTGCCCAAAGAAAGTTGATAGCATTACGATGTGGAATGGTTCTGAGGTGACAAATGACTCCTACATTATGTACTATGAGGTTAAGAAGCAGTTTGAGAATATCATTCCTGAAAAGCTTAGGAAGGTTATCGTTTCTCAGATCGATAAGTCCAGCGTACAGACCTTCCGTCTGGCTCGCTCACATAGGAATATGGTATTCCGATATACATCGCGCGAGACTGGTGAGAATCTTGATATCGTTATCAGTAATCAGGAACTGAAGGCTGCATAAGTTAATGAGGAGTAATAATAACAATTTAAAACTATACAACTATGGCACTATTTAATATGTTCAACAACAAGAAGGTCGCAAACAGCGACGTGAACGTGATTCCTCTTGAGATCAATGATGAGCAGGAGGTCAACAATGAGAATCCTGTAGAGGAACCAAAGGAAGAAGAGGAAGGTAAGAAGAATCTCATCACGATTACCTGGGGAACAGGAATGCCTATCGATGTCATCTTCAACTTCATCCACAAGAACTTCGAGGAGGAAGGCTTCCAAGATGCACTGGTCAACTCAGACATCTCTTATCGAGACATTAAGGAGAATATAATCCGTAGCGATCTGGAGATGCTTTTCAAGAGGATTACCCTTCGTTACAAGAGTGATGTCAGAGGGTTGGAATTCAAGATCGAGAATGCTCGTAAGGCTTATGCCCTGTCTGCAGCAGCACAATTGGATTCGCTGAAACAGACTTACGAGGAGCATCTGTCTGAGATCGAGGAGATGCAGAGATTACTCATGGCTGACGATCCTAAGATGACCACTATGATTGAATCTTATCGCAGAGGTTTTTTGAAGGGCATTACAGCTGCTACGCTCAAGTATATTGAAAACAAATAAAACGGATTGGATTATGAAGACTTTATCAGATATAGGATGCTTTCTCATTGGATGGAATAAGGAAATTCTGAAAGAATGTGGCGAGGCAAGTCATCGCCAGTACAGAAAACTTCTCTCAGCTATTTGTATCATGATGCTTCTCTGGGGTACAATAGGCTTCTGCTTTGCTGACAGATACATCAATATCGAATCTACAGTACTGAAGATAGGTGTTTCTCTAACCTTCATGCTGATTGTCCTCTGTGTCGAACGTGTGATTATCCTAACAGTAGGTAAAGCTCGCCTGATGACCACGATGAGAGTGATGCTAGCCTTATGTATGGCTTTTCTGGGAGCGTGCATCTTCGACCAGATCATCTTCCGCAATGATATCGAGCAGGCCATTCAGGAGCATCGCGAAGACGTTATCAAGGAGACTGTCACCAAGCGCCTGTTTGTCTTTGAAAATGATATCCAACGAATAACTCATGACATGGATTCGTTGAGTAAGGCAACGATAGTCATTGGCGAGCAGCTACAGAAAAGGCCAACAATCAAGGGTACAAACGTAACAACTCAGGAACAGGTTGTCATGGGTGAAGATGGAACTCCAAAGAAGGTAAAGACACAATCTGTGAATACTGTTACTATGGCTAATCCGCTGGCTGAACAGTTGAAGGCTAATAACGAACAGATCCAGATCTACGCCAATCAGTTGGAGCAGCTGCGTCAGGACAAGAAAGACATTGCAGAGAAAACCACAGCAGAGGTGAATCAGCGAGCACCAGGATTTATTGAGGAACTTGAAGCCACTCTTCATGTAGTGTCGCAGAGCCCAGTATCACTGGTATTCTACATCATCCTCTTCTGCTTCCTGACATTCTTAGAGCTCTTTGTCCTCACTATCAAGATGGGTGACAGCAAATGTGATTACGATCTGATCGTAGAGAATCAGTTGAACCTGAAGAAGAAATTAATGGAGCAGACATCACAGAGCCTGCTCATGAAAAAAGCAGCATAGTATTAACATTTTAAAAATTACAATTATGGCAAGAGATTTTTTTGATGACTCTTATGAGGAGTATGATGATTATGAGTGTTGTGGTTATGAGTGGACGGAAGAAGATTCCTGGGACGCTCTGACTGATGGAATGTATGGCGAAATGCCAAAGACTCCTTGGGAGTATGATGCAATGATGGATGCTTTGGGATTTTAATAAGTAAAACAATGGAAAAGCAAATTAAGCAAATGATCTCAAAAGAATTGGAGCAGTTTCATTGCTCCATTCTTTTAGACGAAGTGAAAGAGAAAGTACGAAAACTCAAAGCGTATGGCGTTGAGGATGCAGAGATCGCAGCAGTCTTGAATGAGGAAGAACTGTTCCCTCAGCTATTAGTGACGGAAGATTACAAGGTCGTGCTTTCTGGAGATAAACCTACAGAAGTAGAAATGGAACCGTTGGTTAAGGCTGTATATCTTCTTTTTCTCTCACATCCTGAGGGCATTATACTGAAATATTTGCCTGACTACCGTAGAGAACTAACAAGTATATATCTGCTTTTGAGACCCTATGGTCTTACAGATAGGGTAAAGAAGAGTATAATGGACGTTACAAATCCTACTCAGAACTCCATTAATGAGAAGTGTACTCGGATTCGCAAACAATTTTCTTCTCTGTTGCCCAAAAGCGTAGCTAGATATTACTCGATTTCAGGTAAAAGGGGTGAGGTAAAGAAGATAGATCTTGTGCGAGCTAATGTGATATGGCAATGCAAATTACCTGGTTCGCAAGGCTTGTGAAAATTATTTTCTTTATTAATTTGGAATTAGTTTTTATCTTTGCATCTATATTATTTTATGAGCTATGACAGATTACGAGTACATTATTAAACAAGCGAAGAATCTCTATTATACTCAATGGAGCGAAGAGGAATTACGGAAATGCGTGGACATGTTGCCAGCGCTTGAACGCGAAGAACTTGTGTCGTTGAGCCATTGTAAATGGATCAAGAAGGTGATGAAAGAAGAGATCTTTAAGATTTTGTATATGGATCGCCTGGGTGAGCGAGAAGAGCGTTTCAAGGAGATGTCAACAAACGAACTCATTAACGAATTTGAAGATAAGAGCTGTGGAAGCAGATCCCTTATCAGGCAAGAATTGAGGCAAAGATACAAAAATGGTTTTGAAGATGACAAAATCAAGATTGCTGCTATCTTTAGGAATGGTACATTGGGTGACCAACAATGGCTAGAGATGCAAATGAGAAGAGGTGGCTATGGAAGCGCAGAATTACCTTTTTAGTTATGCAAGGACAAAGATACAATAACAGATGTTATGATGAAGAAGTTTATATTGGTTATAGCGTCATTCGTGGTTGCACTGATGGTAGTTGGGGCGTTTTGGCATCTGAATGTCCAAAAAGAGCATGCTTTCGACTATTACCAGAAGGAGCTGGCTAAGCGGGATAAGAAGATAAGGCAGATGGAGGACTCCATACATCATCTGGGTGCTAGAGTGGAGATATACGAAATAACTTTTGATGCACTACGTGAGGTGGATTCTGCAACAGTGGATAGAGTTCTTCATACGATATGGAATATTCGAGAAGAATAAAAAAACTCGCAAGCCTTGCGGAGATTTGGAAGTGTGGGAGAAGTTTTGTAACTTTGTAGCCGAGATTAAATAAAGCATAGATTATGGGTGAGGAATTGATAGAGTTTGATGGGATTAAAGATACGATGCAGGGCATCATCAAGGTGATTGGCGTTGGTGGTGGTGGCTGTAATGCTGTGCGCAACATGTATCTTGAAGGTGTAGAGGGCGTGTCTTACGCTGTCTGCAACACGGATAGTCAGTCGCTGAAGGCATCACCTGTGCCAGTGAAGCTCCTTTTGGGAGATTCCGGACTTGGTGCTGGTGCGGACCCACAATTGGGCAAACGAGAGGCTGAGGCTAACATCAATGACATCGTGAAACTGCTCTCCGATGGTACCAAGATGGTGTTCGTAACTGCAGGTATGGGTGGTGGCACGGGTACTGGAGCAGCACCTGTTATCGCAAGCGTGGCCAAGGATATGGGTGTCCTGACGATTGGTGTGGTGACGATTCCCTTCTACTTCGAGAAGAAAAAGAAGATCATCAAAGCCCTTAAAGGTGTCGACGAGCTGCGAAAGAATGTGGATGCAATCTTGATTGTCAACAACGAGCGTCTATGCGACGTTTACTCTAACTCGGAAATCTCCATCAAGGAGGCCTTCCAGCGAGCAGACAATATTCTGAAAGATGCTGTGAAAGGTATCTCGGAACTCATCACCGTTCATAGCGATGGTAGTATCAATCTTGACTTCCGCGATGTGGAGACTACGATGAAGGATGGTGGTGGCGCCATCATGGCCATGGGGCGCGCCAGTGGCAAAAATCGTGTGGAAAAAGCCATTCTTGATGCCTTGGATTCTCCCTTGCTCTATGGCAACGACATTGGCAAGGCCAAGCGTATCCTCTTTAATATATATGCGAGCGAGGAGCATCCTATCTTTGTCAGTGAGATGCAGGAGATTGACGATTTCTTCGATCAGCTCGATCCCAATATCGATGTGATTTGGGGTACATCAACGGATGATACTTTGGGCGAAGACGCGAAGGTGACAATCTTGGCTACAGGCCTTGAAGATGATCTGCGCACTGAGGTTCAGGCTGATGTACATCTTGATGTCGATGATTTCTACGAGGATCTGATACCCAAACTCTATAAGCCTGCCAAGAAAAAGAAGGTAGCAGAGGTCATCACACAAGAACTGCCTTTTCAGGTAGAGCCAGCTCCAGAACCTGAGCCTGCCCCTGAACCAGAACCTGAGCCAGAGCCTGAGGAGGACACAAAACCAACGATTCTGAATCGATGGAAGGCTTGGATTGATAGTTTTATGAAGGAAGATCCGAATGAATGAACAACTGACACCTGAGGAGAGAGCCTTGGAGGTGAAGCGTCTCGTAGGGCAGCTACAAGCAGAGGGTAGGAGTGACCTTTTGCTGAAAGCCCTTGGTGTACCCTTGCTCGAAGAGTTGCGCATCGAGGCTGCCAAGGGGAAGCTGAGCCGTCTTCTCATCACCAAGGACTACCGATTCATTCTTGAAGATTATAATCGTCAGGAGGTGGAGCTTCAGCCTGTGCATAAAGCCGTCTATCTGCTCTTCCTGGCGCATCCTGAAGGAATAGAGTTCAAACGGCTCTCGGATTATCGTGAGGAAATAACCCGTTATTATATGGCTACGGCGAAGTTGATGGATAAGGAGAAAATCATCGAAGGTGTGGATCATCTGGTTAATCCTCTCGATAATGCCATCAATGAGAAATGTTCGCGCATTAAGAAGGTCTTTCTCGACATGATGGACGAATACACTGCCAGCTATTACATCATCAGCAGCCATACCCAGCGCCATGTCGCAGGTTCCTCCCGCATCTGGTATCAACGTCTGAAAGTCATCACCCTGCCAAGAGAGTTGGTGATTTATGAACAAAATTATCAACGCAGGTTTTGAGGTAAATGCTCCTGAAGATGGCGGTAGTTGAGGATTTTAATGTCGCTGCTTCCATCCTGCGATTGAAAGATTAATTATTAGCCATTTCTTGTGCAAATTTGGAATTCAACTCCAAAATTACACAAATAATTAGAAACGGACGAAAAACTCTCAACACTGCTGAGACAAATCCAAAATATTAAAAGAATTATGGATTTAATTCCAAAAATCTTAAAGGTTTCATACTTTAGGCAAGGTGTTAGCCTTGATGAAGGGAGCATTATCTTTAAGAATAAAATAAATAAGATATAAGTGTATGATGTAAAAGAAAAAAGTTGTATCTTTGCAGAATGGTTTTATCAGATAGCAAAATGGACGAGAACAAGATTGTAATATATCAGACGGAAGACGGACAGACACAGATTGATGTCCGCCTGGAGAATGAGACAGTATGGTTAACACAGGCTCAAATGGCGGAACTATTTCAGAAAGATCAGTCTGTTATAGCTCGTCATATTAACAATGCTTTGAAGGAAGGTGAACTTGAAGAAAATAGTAATATGCATTTTTTGCATAATACTGCCAAAAGGAAATGAGTAGTTTTATGACAAATCAAGAATTAGAAGATCTACGTGAGTTTTGTGTGAATCGTTGGCCAGAGAATATGGGTGTGATACATGGCGTTGGTCATTGGGATAGAGTAGCCAAGTTTGGAAAGATGCTCTATCAAGAAGGCGCAGATATGGATGTCATCATGTGTTTTGCCTACCTTCATGATTCAGAGAGAATCAATAATAGCGTCGACGATGAACATGGATTCCGTGCATCGCTATTCATCGATACGATTCGCGATACATACTTAAAAGCGTTGAGTGATGAGCAGATTGCGATTCTAAAAATGGCCTGTGAAATGCATACCGTTGTGCCAAGAACAGGTGACATCACAGTAAACATCTGTTTTGATTCAGATCGCATGGATCTATTGCGTGTAGGAATTATGCCTTTACCTGAGCGCATGGCCACCAGACAGGGTGCAGAGCTAGTCGCAGATTCTCAGAAGTATCTAGATTTTTACAAAACCATTAATCCTGAATAGTAACGAATGTGACGCGATGTATAAAAAATAAGGTGCAGAATTTGCACCTTATTTACTATTATGCTATTTCCACTTCTCTAGGAAGCAATTCAAGCGAAAGAGCCTCTTCAATCTTGCAGATGGTCTCGATTGAAAGGTTCTCCTGACCTTTCAGGATCTTAGATACATACTGTTGGCTGCACCCAAGCCTTTCTGCAAGAGCTTTCTGTGTCAGTCCTTCTGCATCCATCTGGTCTAGCATTCGGATTGCCACCAACTGAGAATAGCGAAGCCACGACTTATTCTGCTTCCTCCATTCTGCCTTTTCCCTCCATCGTGAAGGAGTGGCAGGCGCATGTCTGCGCAGTTTTTCTTCAATCGTACTCATAATTTCTGCAAATATACAATATTATTTCTAAGAATACAACTTTTCGGTTGTTTTTTTGTTCTTGAGCTAATAAAAATGCTCAGATTTTACTTTTTCACGCCATCGCAAGCCTTGCGGAGATTTGGAAGTATGAGGGAAGTTTCGTAACTTTGTCTAAGAACTGATGGAAATATTCATAATGAGACGAAAGGTAATGTTTCTATCTGGTCGCTCGGAAAAGGGTGAAAATTCCGAACGATTCCATGCGGTTTTCCGAGCGATTATTCCTTGCAGCAAAACGTAAGTTGTTGAAAATCAGGTATAATCGTCGCTCGTAAAATTCGTAGAAACAATATGTCAAATTCATTGTGCATATTTAAAAGCCCCGATAGAATTAACTACCGGGGCTTTCTTTAGTTATTGAGTGAGGCGTATTCCTTCTGGGCATCGAAGAGAGGACAGGTCTTGGCTACGTGGGGGAAATCCCTGTGGCCGACGATTTTG
>JAEETB010000252.1 GCA_016286575.1 Prevotella sp. | reverse complement strand
TTCCTCCGTGCTCACTTCTATTACAAGCTTCAGCAGATGTGGTACGAGGTGCCTTTCATTACCGAAGGTATGTCGAATGCCGACATCGAGGCTTGCCCACAGAGTTCGCACGATCAGATCATGCAGCAGATTATCGACGACTTCCAGTTTGCTTATGACAATCTGCGTGAGGCAGCTCCAGGCACTACAGGACGCGCTCACAAGGTAGCAGCCGCTGCCTATCTTGCCAAGTGCTACCTGAACTGGGCTTACGGCGACGGTTATGAGGCCACAACAGGCTATAGCCACGTCGATCAGTCGAAGATTCAGAAGGTCATCGATTATACTGAAGTTGTAAAGAATTCACCTTACGATTATCTCGACACTTACGGACACATCTTCCTGCAGGACTATGCCAACTCTTGCGAGAGCATCTTTGCTGTGCAGCACTCTAACAGGGCTGACGACGGAACGAAATTCGGACGTGCCAACTGGTCGAACATGCTGAATGGTGTATGGGGCATCTGGTCTTGCGGATGGGACTTCCACAAGCCATCACAGAATCTGGTCAATGCCTTTAAGACCCGCAATGGTCTGCCAATGGACAATTTCGACGAAGACCACAACGCCATCGTGATCAATGGTGCAGACACCAAATATAAGTACGATCCCCGTCTGTTCCACACCGTAGGTATGCCCACCTATCCTTATAAGTATGAGGCACAGTACACGCTGACAAAGGCTAACAGCCGTACACCTAACACTTATGGTTACTACTGCTCGATGAAGGAGGTACCACAGCGCTCTAAGGGTGAGGATTACGACATGCCCTGGCAGGCATTCGGCGTGAACGACTACGTGCTGCGCTATACCGACGTGATGCTGATGCGCGCTGAGGCACTGATTGAGAAAGGTGACTTCAACGGTGAGGCACTCCAGATCATCAACGACATCCGTAATCGTGCTAAACGCGACATCAGTGCGACATCACTCATCAAGTATGCCAAAGATCAGTGCGACATCGCGCTCTACGGCAACTTCGCTTCAAAGGATGATGCCCGCAAGGCCCTGCGCTGGGAGCGTCGCGTAGAACTCGCTATGGAGGGACACCGCTTCTTCGACCTTCGTCGCTGGGGCTTGCTCTCAACCACTCTCAATAAGTATTTTGAGACGGAAGTAACTGATGAGTATGACGGACAGACCTATGGCCTGTACTACAAAGATGCCTTCTTCACCGCTGGCAAGAATGAGTACTTCCCTATAGCATCTAACCAGATGAACTATGTTCAGGGACTCTATCATCAAAACAAGGGATACTAATTTTCATTGAACATTGAACATTAAACATTGAACATTATGAAATCATTATATAATATCATCTGCGCAATCTGCGTCATCTGTGGTTTCACTGCTTGTCAGGATAGAGATCTTCCTGGTTCTGGTGCTATGCAGTTAAGCAGTCCTGAAGTATCACAGATAACAGGATCCCCCAGTGGCGACAACAATTACGACTATACATTGACATGGCCCGCCAGCAACAATGGTGCCACAATGCAGGTCGCCGTCTTCAAAAACGGCACTCAGATGCAGGCGCTCACCCCATGTCCCTCTGGTTCGTTCACACTGAAGAATCTGGAGACCAACCAGCTTTATGAGTTCCTCTTCAAGTATGCCAACAGCGAAGCACTCTCTAACGGTGTGATGACCTCCTATACACGTCCTGGTGCTGCGGCTGCAAGCGATCTGAAGTTCGAGCAAATCGACATCAACGATGATCAGCACGACCTTCAGGTAACGTGGAAAGCCAGCGACAATGCGACATCCTATATCTTGAAACTGGAGAATGGTGATGGAAGCAGGAAGATTGAGGAAACTGTCAGCGGCACCTCTTATCTGCTGAAGAATGTAGTGATGAAGGAGCGTTGGGAAGCTACTCTGATTGCACAGAATGCAGAAGGAAAGGCTCTGCCTATTACAGGTTCTGCAAAGGTTGGCGGCAAGATTCCTGCCTTCCTCTCAGAATATGCTACACCTGAAGAACTCGTTGCCAACGGTGACGACGACGAGGCCAGCGCATGGCTGTGGTTCCACGAGAACTATCCGAAGGGCGAATATGTTTACTTCGGAAACATCAACACTGTTGCTGATATCGAGGACTATCGCATGCTCTTCTGGCTGCGCGACATCGAGACAGGCAATGTGGACGACATCTGGAATTTCTCTGATGTAGCCAAGAATGCAGCTCCTTGTATTGAGCAATATGTGAAGAACGGCGGCAACCTCCTGCTCTGGTCGCATGCAGTTCCTTATATCGGCACTATCAACCGCCTCTCTACTTCACTGCTCCGCGGTGTTGGCAATGCCTTCGGTTGCGGTGCTGGAGGCTGGAACCCCGACACATGGAAGATGGGCGTATGCCTGAATACTGGTGAGTTCTCTAAGGACTTCAGCAGCCATCCTATCTACGCAGGTATTCCTACCGAGAAGCTTAGCGACCAGTGCTTTGCAGCCATCGCCTTCAAGGGACCAGGTTGGACGGAAGACCACAACTGTCTGTTCTTCGATATTCCTACTAAGTTGACCGAGATCGGCAACACTTCTGAGGATTGCTACAATGCAGTAACAGAAGAATACGGTATCTATCCTCTGGGTACTTGGGATTCACAGGCAGCATGGGTTTCTCAGCTCAATGTATGGGAGGCCAAAGGTGCCCCCAAGGCTCCCGATGGATTCCAGAAGGGTTGTGGAACTGTACTCTGCATTGGTAATGGCGGTTGCGAGTTCTCCATGAAGAACGAGGACGGCACGCCCGACAAGAGTGCTAACCCCAAAAATAACTCCTGTCAGCAGAACGTCCTGAAACTTGCTAAAAACAGCGTCGAATACCTAATGTCAATATAATTAGGGTAAGCATAATTAGTTTAGTTAATTGTTAGAGTTAATCAGCGCGGCTCGTGATGAGTCGCGCCTTTTTGTTTAAGTTATTAGGCACTGTCTTTTCCGAATATGAGATGAATAAAAATACAACAAACTGCATCAATATGTTAATGAGCCATAAAAAAGAGGGGTAAAGAGAACAACTTGCGGAAATTTTTCTTATATTTGCCGTAACTAAAAATCAAGGAGGAGCGGCGTATGTTAACGAAAAATGAAGTTAAAGAAGAAAAGTTGAAGCTCGACAACCAATTGGTCGAGTCAAGTACCCAAAAGTCGTTACCATCCATTTGGTACACTTAATAACATTAGCGCGACACCACCAACAGTGTCGCGCTAATTTTTCTATCAAAAGTTTGGAACAATCTATTTTTCTTCGTATATTTGCCGCTGAAATCGAACTAAAGAACTAAATCTATATGATAAAAAGACTATTGACATTCATCATGGCGGTATTGGCGATAGCTACTGCCGCTTATGCACAAGAAGAGCCGAAACTGGTAGCTAAGCCTTCGGGGCGTATTCTGTTTGATGCCGCCTACATTAATCCCCAACACCAGGAAGAAGATTTGAATAGTGGTGTCGGTATACCTGACTTCCGCGTCGGGGTGGGCTTCTCCTACGGCAAGTGGAAAGGCAAAATCGACATGGGCTATGCCTATGGAAAGGTGAACATGAAGGACGTGTGGCTACAGTACGACTTCGGCAAGACAAACTTCATTCGTGGCGGTTACTTCATCCATCAGTACGGTTTCCAGAGCAGTACCAGTTCTTCGTTTAAGGAGACGATGGAGGAACCTCAGAGCAACACCTGTTTCAACAACGACCGTATGATCGGACTGATGTATGAGCATAATGGCAAGAAGTTCCTGGCTGCGGCAAGTTTCGTGGTGGAAAGCGATGCCATGAAGCAGACCACCGACCAGACTGGTAATGAGAGCGTCGGAGCGATGACCCGTCTGCTCTATCGCCCCTTTGCCGAGCGTGGAAAGATGTTCCAGGTAGGTATCAGCGGTGGTATCGAGGGTGCCCGATACAACAGCAATGAGGAGATGGACCACACGCAATTTACCCTGAGCACCCGCTGGCCGACACGCGTGGCGAAGGTGAATGCGCAACAGGCTGTCGTCGATCATGCCAAGACGATGTACCGATTCTCACCCGAAATCATGTACTCTCGCGGCCGCTTTGCTATCATCGGACAGTATTTCTACAACACTATTACGCGCGAAAATGATCTGAAGAGGTTTACGGGCAGCGGTGCCTATGTCACCTTACGCGCACTCGTCAAGGGGCGCAACTTCAGTCCAAACATGGCTGATGGTGGTATTGCCACACCTGATCCAGGAAACATGGATATATGCTTGCAGTATAACTACACCTCACTGTCGGACCATACGGCAGGCATCTATGGTGGTTATCTGAACGACTGGGCACTCTGCTACAACTTCTATCCCAATAAGTATATGATCTGGCGTATACGTGCCTCTTACACGAAAGTGACAAACCGCAGCGGCTTTGAGAACAATGA
>JAEETB010000023.1 GCA_016286575.1 Prevotella sp. | reverse complement strand
TTCTCGAGCAACTTACGCTTACGGCTGACATCACCGCCGTAGCACTTCGCAGTCACATCCTTACGAACCTGCTTCACCGTCTCACGCGCAATGATCTTGGCACCAATAGCAGCCTGAATGGCAATATCAAACTGCTGACGGGGAATCAGCTCCTTCAGCTTCTCACACATCCGACGGCCAAAGGTGACGGCATTATCCTGATGAGTCAGCGTAGAGAGCGCATCCACAGGTTCTCCATTCAGAAGGATATCCAGCTTGGCCAGTTTGGAAGGACGGAACCCATCGACATGATAGTCGAATGAGGCATAGCCCTTCGAAATAGACTTCAGCTTATCATAGAAATCAATCACAATCTCACCCAGCGGCAGCATAAAGTGGAGTTCAATACGGTTTCCGCTGACATACTGCTGGTCGATCAACTCTCCGCGCTTATCCAGACAGAGGGTCATGATAGGACCGATATAGTCGGCCGCAGTAATGATCGAAGCACGAATATAGGGCTCTTCAATATGCTCTATCATCGTCAGGTCGGGCAGACCAGAGGGGTTATGCACCTCCTTTACCTCACCCTGTTTGGTGTAACACATATAGGATACGTTGGGCACCGTCGTGATGACATCCATATCAAACTCACGATCCAGTCGCTCCTGCACAATCTCCATGTGGAGCAGTCCGAGGAATCCACAACGGAAGCCGAAGCCGAGGGCCACGGAACTCTCAGGTGTAAAGGTCAGTGAGGCGTCGTTCAACTGCAGTTTCTCCAAGGATGCACGCAGGTTCTCATAATCTGTGGGATCGATGGGATATACACCAGCGAACACCATCGGCTTCACTTCCTGAAAGCCCTCGATGGCAGCACTACAAGGGGTAGCCACATGAGTGATGGTATCACCCACCTTCACCTCCTTGGAGTTCTTGATACCAGAGATGATATAGCCCACGTCGCCTGTGCGCAGTTCCTTACGGGGAATCATATCCATCTTCAGCACGCCCACCTCATCGGCATCATACTCCATACCGGTATTGAAGAACTTCACATGATCACCCTGATGGATGACACCGTTCACAATCTTGAAATAGGCAATGATGCCTCGGAAGGAGTTGAACACCGAGTCGAAGATCAGGGCCTGCAAGGGCGCCTCCTCATCACCTTCCGGATGGGGGATGCGCTCTACCACAGCATCGAGGATCTGCTCGACACCCTCACCTGTCTTACCTGAGGCACGGATGATGTCTGAGCGATCACACCCGATGAGGTCGATAATCTCATCCTCCACCTCGTCGGGCATGGCTGAGGGCATATCAATCTTGTTGATGACAGGGATAATCTCCAGATTATGGTCGATGGCCATGTAGAGATTCGAGATGGTCTGTGCCTGTACGCCCTGCGTGGCATCAACGACCAACAAGGCACCTTCGCAGGCAGCTATGGAACGGGAGACCTCGTAGGAGAAGTCCACATGTCCCGGGGTATCAATGAGGTTCAGGATATATTTCTCGCCCTGGTGCATATACTCCATCTGAATGGCATGACTCTTGATGGTGATGCCACGTTCGCGCTCCAGGTCCATATCATCGAGCATCTGACCTTCAGTCACCTGAATGGTCTTGGTAAACTCCAGCATTCGGTCAGCCAAGGTAGACTTACCGTGGTCGATATGAGCGATGATACAGAAGTTTCTTATATGATTCATGTTCTTTTACGTGCTATAATCTGCAAAATTACAAAAATAATCGTCGCTAAACGAATATTTTTACTTTTTTTTATAACTTTGCACCCAAAATAGGCATTCGTTATGAAAAATTTGTATGTAATAGCCATCTTAGCCCTCATATTGACAGGGTGTCAGGAGTCTTTGGAAGACAGATGTGAAAGGGAGTCGAAGGAGTATACGGCCAAGCATTGTCCCATCAGGATTGACCAGACGACCCGTCTGGACAGTCTGACATTCGAGCGCGCCACTCATACCATCCACTATTATTATACCCTGATGGGTAATGCCGACAGTGAAGTGGTACTGCAGAAGATTGATGCTGTAGGGGCTTTGAAAACCGAGTTGAAGAATACGACGACGATGAAGGTCTATAAGGACAACAAGTATCGCTTTGCCTATACTTATCATTCGGAGAAAGACCCCCAGAAAGTGCTGATGGAGGTAGCTTTCACCGATAAGGATTATTAAACAAATAGCCCCCGCCAAGCGGCGAGGGTTATTAGTTTTTATTCGGGCTTCATGTTGGTGTAAACCGTCTGGACATCATCGAAGTCCTCGAGTTTCTCAACCATCTTGTCAATGGTCTCACGCTCCTCAGGCGTCACATCCTTCAGGTCGTTGGGGATACGGGTGAACTCAGCACCTGTCACCTCGAAACCATTCTCCTCCAAGTGCTTCTGGATAGCACCGAATGAAGAAGGATCGCCATAGATGGTGATGCTGTTCTCCTCCTCGTCCTCATCGAACTCATCCTCTACACCGTAGTCAATCAGGTCGAGGATCATCTCGTCCATATCCAGTCCGTCCTTCTTCTTGAAGGTGAACACAGCCTTGTGGTCGAAGAGGAAACTCAGACTGCCCTGAGTACCCAGGTTACCATTAAACTTGTTGAATACTGAACGAACATCACCAACAGTACGGGTGGTGTTGTCAGTCAGCGTCTCCACGAAGATAGCGATTCCGTGAGGGCCATATCCCTCGTAGGTTACCTCCTTGTAGTCGCTCTGGTCCTTACCCATCGCGTTCTTGATAGCACGCTCAATGTTGTCCTTCGGCATGTTCTCACGCTTGGCATTGGCGATGATAGCACGCAGTGTAGGATTGTTCTCCGGCTCTGGACCGCCTGCCTTCACGGCAATGGCAATCTGCTTACCGATCTTTGTGAATGTCTTGGCCATGTGGCCCCATCTCTTCAGCTTCGTAGCTTTACGATATTCAAATGCTCTTCCCATATTATTTACGATTTACGAATTTTCGATTGACGATTTATTATCTCAACTCGGCGTTCAGTTGCTTTTTGAGGTTGGTGATGAGCTTCTGCATGATGGCATCGATCTGCTTGTCACCCATCGTCTTCTCCTCATCCTGGAGGACGAAGTTCACAGCGTAGCTCTTCTTGCCAGCAGGCAGCTTGTCACCCTCATAGACATCAAAGAGTTCGACCTTCTTCAGGAGTTTCTTCTCCGTCTGACGGGCAATCTGCTCAATCTGAGCAAACTCAACGCTATTATCTACCAACAATGCCAGGTCGCGGCTCACAGCCGGGAACTTGGGCACTTCGGTATAAAGCACCACGTTCTTCTTGGCTAACTTCATCAGGGCCGTCCAGTTCAATTCTGCATAATACACAGGGTTATCGAGACCAAACTGCTTCTGGAGTTTCTTGGAGATGATACCTATCTCGTAGAGTTTCTTACCACCACGATTCTCAACGGTCATACCTGTCGAGAAGATATCGTTCTCAGACTTCTTGAAGACGAGCTGATTACTTGGCACACCGATACGGCGAATGATGTTGATGACGTAGGCTCTCAGCTCATAGATACTCGAGTCTTCATTCTGATGAGCCCAAGAGCCTTCGACACGCTTACCAGTCACCAGCAGCGAACAATGATACTGCTCCTTATAGGCCTGCATCGGATCATCCGCATTCTCTTTCTCAGGAGTGAAGGTATAGACATTTCCAAACTCGAAGAAACGCAGGTTTCCACGCTTACGATTGACATTATACTGAATGCTTTCCAGACCTCCGAAGAGCAAAGTCTGACGCATCACATTCAAATCAGTAGAGAGCGGATTCATGATCTTCACACAATTCTCTGCAGGATAGGCATTATGACCCTCGTAGTAGGCACCCTTTGTCAGCGAGTTGTTCAGGATTTCATTGAAGCCCTCGCCCACGAGCTGCTCACTGACGAGGTTAGCGAGCTTATGCTTACGGTCCTCATCGCCCTTGATGACGAGCGAACCCTTCAGCTGGGTAGGAATCTCCACATTATTATATCCGTAGATGCGCAGGATATCCTCCACCACATCACAAGGACGCTGAACATCCACACGATAGGCAGGGATCTCGAGTGTCAGAGCCTCGGCAGTCTCATTGAACACCTTCATCTCCAGACTGTCGCAGATACTCTTGATGGTCTCAACGGGAATCACCTTACCAATGAGGTTGTTGACATACTCATAGTTGAGTTCAACCACCGCATTCTTCATGGGCTCGGGATAGACATCGCAAACCTCCATAGAGACCTTACCACCAGCCAGTTCCTGACAAAGGATGGCTGCCTGCTGGAGGGCATAGATGGTACCATTGGGATCAACACCACGCTCGAAACGGAAGCTGGCATCAGTGCTCAGACCATGACGACGTGCACTCTTGCGAATCCATGTAGGATGGAAATAGGCACTCTCGAGAACCACGTTCTTCGTTGTCTCGTAGGTACCACTACCCTTTCCGCCGAATACACCAGCGATACACATCGGCTCCTCAGCATTACAGATAGCCAGGTCGCGATCTGAGAGCTTATGCTCCTCACCGTCGAGTGTCTGGAAAGGTGTGCCCTCAGGCATGGTCTTCACCACAATCTTGTGACCCTTCACCATGTCTGCATCGAAGGTGTGCAGAGGCTGTCCGTAGGCCATCATCACATAGTTGGTGATATCCACGATGTTATTGATAGGACGCAGGCCAACGGTGGTCAGCTTGTTCTTCAGCCACTCAGGAGATTCCTTCACCTCACAGTCAGTAACACTCACACAAGCATAGCGTTTGCAGGCCTCCTGATTCTCAATCACCACCTCGATAGGCAGGTCATGATTCTCCACCTTGAACTTAGAGCAGTCAGGACGATGCAACGAGGTCTCGTAGCCATTGCTCTTCAGCCAGGCATAGAGGTCACGGGCTACACCCCAATGAGAGAGACCATCAGCACGGTTGGCTGTGATATCCACCTCAATGAGCCAGTCGCTCTCCAGATGATAATACTCAGCAGCAGGCGTACCCACAACAGCATCCTCCGGCAATACGATGATACCGGAATGGTCATGACCGATTCCGATCTCATCCTCTGCACAGATCATACCGTTAGACTCCACACCACGAAGCTTTGATTTCTTAATAACGAACTCATTATCACCATCATAGAGCACACAACCGAGGTCGGCAACAATCACCTTCTGACCAGCTGCCACATTAGGAGCACCACACACAATCTGTGATGGCTCACCTTTGCCTAAGTCTACTGTCGTCACATGCAGATGGTCGCTGTTAGGATGGGCCTCACAGGTGAGCACCTTACCCACATAGAGTCCCTTCAGACCACCTTTGATACTCTGTACTTCTTCCAATGCGTCGACTTCGAGTCCTGTTGACGTCAATGCATCAGCCACTTGCTGAGCCGTCAGGTCGAAATCAACGTATTCCTTCAACCATTTGTAGGAAATATTCATTATACCGATTCTTTAGTAATTACTATCTTCGAAATTTCGTTAAGAAAATTGACTTCGCCGGACTACGGCTCGTCGAATTCGCGTGCAAAATTACTAAAAAATCGGTATATACACAAATTATTTCCCTAATTTTTCATTCTTCACTTTCCACTTTTCGCTTTTCACTTCATTCTATGCACTTCATCAAGAAGTCTACAGCACCGTTAATGCCGAATTTTCTGACGTCGATGGAGATGTCATAGTTCCTCGCATCCGTCCAGTCCTTACCTGTGAAAGTCTTGGTGTAAAGTTCACGACTGTAATCATTATCCACCACCATCGCAGCTGCATCCCGCAGGTCAAGACCATACTTCTCTGCGATTCTACGTTTGCGACAGTCTTCTGTGGAGTGGATAAAGATCTTCAGACAGTTGGGATGGTTTTCAAAGATATGGAAACCACATCGTCCCACAATCACACACGACTCTTCAGAAGCAATCTTCCGGATGGCATCTGCCTGGGCCTTGAATAAGTCACGTGAGGTCTGGTCATGCTCCTGACCATCATACTCGGCCTTGCTCATGTAGTTCTGATAGAAGTTGGTGAAGTCATCGCGCCACAAGGGATTACGCGACTCAATCTTCTCCATAGCCTCTTCGACAACATGGTTGCGCCTGGCCACCTCATTAAGAATCTGTTTGTCGAGCAGTTTCACGTCAAGCCTGCGTGCCAACTCCGCTCCAATCTCATGGCCGCCTGTTCCAAACTGGCGACTGATCGTAATGACAAATTGTTCCTCCCTGTTCATAGTTCAAAACAAATTAGTTAAACATTTTTCTTTGTGGCAAAGTTACGAAAAAGATTTGAAAACTCCAAATATTTTTTAGTTTTTTTGTAAATAGGCGGCACACATCTCTGCACATCGTTCTCCATCTACGCCTGCAGAGACGATACCACCAGCATATCCTGCCCCTTCGCCACAGGGGAAAAGTCCCTGAATCCGAACATGTTGCAGTGTTTCCTTATCCCTGATGATACGCACTGGTGAGGATGTCCTGGTCTCTACGGCTATCATGACAGCCTCATTCGTCAGGAACCCATGGGCATTACGTCCGAAGGTCTTGAAACCTTCCTGAAGCCGTTTGGAAATCATCTTCGGCAACCAGAAGTGCAACGGACTGGAAATCAAGCCTGGGGCATAGGATGACTTTGGCAGGTCATAACTCAGGCGTCCATTCACGAAGTCTGCCATCCTCTGCGCAGGAGCAGTCTGCTTCATGTTACCCTGCTGCCAGCATATTTTCTCGAGTTCCTCCTGAAACCGCATCACCCTCAACGGATCTCCTGATTCTTCATTTCCGATATCCTCAGGTCTGACTTCAACAACCATTCCAGAGTTACTCCAAGCCGTTCCTCTATTGGCGGGACTCATACCATTCACCACAATCTGCTGCTTATCCGTTGCCGCAGGAATCACAAACCCTCCAGGACACATACAGAAAGAGTAGACGCCTCGTCCATCCACCTGCGTCACCATCGAGTACTCCGCAGCTGGCAGATACTTGCCCCTGCCCTGCTTCGAGTGATACTGTATCTGGTCTATCAACTGCGAGGGATGTTCCAGGCGAACACCTACTGCGATACCCTTTGCCTCTATCTCAACCTTTGCTTCAGCCAAATATCTGTAAACGTCTCGTGCTGAGTGACCTGTAGCTAAGATAACAGGGCCAAGGAATTCTTTTGTGGAAGGTGGAAGGTGGAATGTGGAATGAGAATTGTCTTCTGCTTCAACCCCAATCACACGCACTTCTTCTCCATCTGCAGGTAATCTCATTCCACATTCCACATTCCTCATTCCACGAATAATCAATCCCGTCATACGCGTTTGAAAATGCACCTCGCCACCACAGTTGATGATGGTGTTACGCATGGCCTCGATAACTTTGGGGAGTCTGTCGGTACCAATATGCGGATGGGCATCAGCGAGGATAGCCGTCGATGCTCCATGCTGACAGAACACATTCAGGATCTTGTCTGTATTGCCTCGTTTCTTGCTTCTTGTATAGAGTTTCCCGTCCGAGTAGGCACCAGCCCCACCCTCACCAAAACAGTAGTTGCTCTCAGCATCCACCTTCTGGGTCTTGGTGATGTTAGCCAGGTCCTTCTTACGCTCATGCACGTCCTTGCCTCTCTCCAAAACGATGGGGCGCAAGCCCAGTTCTATCAGTCTCAAGGCAGCAAACAGTCCTCCAGGCCCTGCTCCCACGACAATCACTTGTGGCCGTCCCTCTACATTGGGATATTCTGTCCTGACAAACTCATCATCGTGAGGCTGTTCATTCACATATACGCGTACCTTTAAATTTACGAAGATCTGTCTCTGGCGTGCATCAATGCTCCTTTTCAGGATCCTTACGCCATAGATGGTTCTCACGTCAATACCCTGTTCATCAGCCAGATAAGCCTTCAGCCTATCCTCCTGCGCCGCCACTTCAGGCGCTACCCTTATCTGATATTCGTTTGTCATTTCGCTTGCAAAGTTACATATTTTTTGGCGATAATCCAAATATTATTTGTAACTTTGCACCCATGATATTCTATTTCTCAGGCACAGGCAACACAAAATGGGTGGCTCAGCAGATAGCTGAAGCACTCAACGAAACACTTCTCAGCATCCCTGATCTCATCAGAGAGGGACGATATAGCTTCACTCTCCAACCAGATGAACGCATCGGATTCTGCTTCCCCACGCACGGATGGCAGCCTCCACATATCGTCAGGGATTTCATCCATAGACTTCATCTTCAAGGGATTGGGACGAACACCTTCTGTTGGGCACTGACTACCTGTGGCGACAATATGGGAGAATGCATGACGATTCTCAATAAGGAACTGTTCACCGTTGGTCTTCAGGCAGAGACGCTCTTCTCTGTCATCATGCCTGAGAGCTATGTCTGCCTGCCGTTTATGTATACAGACACGCCAGAGAAGGAAGCCTGGAAGATTGAGAATGCCAAGCGACAGACAGCCCACATCATTCCCATCATCAGGGACTGTAAACGTGGCATTGAGGAACTTGAGCGTGGATCCACCCCTCGTCTTTACTCCTATGTGTTGGGGGCTTATTTCAACAAGCACATGGTTACTGATCGCAAGTTCATGGTTGATGCCGATGCCTGCATCCAATGTGGCAAATGTGCCAAGGTCTGTCCTGTGGATAACATCTCAGGCACACCTCCCACATGGCTCCATAACGGCAACTGTACGTGTTGTCTGGCCTGCTATCATCACTGCCCCACCCATGCCATCAACTATGGCCGCATCACCCGTTCCAGAGGCCAGTATTATTTCAATATTTCCCATCAAGACTAAAAAACTTGCGATTTTTTTTGGTAGTTTGCTCCGTTCGTTGTACCTTTGCAGCGCCAATGGAGGAAGCCCCGCTTGTTGAGGGGTACCGTTAGGCAAGATAAATTGCATAGAAATATGAAAGTAATGAAATTCGGCGGAACGTCCGTAGGTTCCGTAAAAAGCATTCTTAGCTTGAAAAAAATTGTGGAGACAGAGGCTCGGACGCAACCTGTCGTAGTAGTAGTAAGTGCACTTGACGGCATCACCGACAAACTGATCGCCACATCTCAGATGGCCAAGCAGGGAGATGAGCACTATCGTGAGGAATTCGACGCGATGGTGACCCGCCACCACCAGATGATCGAGGCCATCATCCAGGATGACAAAAAGCGCATTGACTTATTCAATAATGTAGACCAGCTCTTCGACCAGTTGAAGAGTATCTTCTACGGTGTGTACCTGATCCATGACCTGTCGAGGAAGACAGAGGATGCCATTGTGAGCTATGGTGAGCGACTGAGTTCACATATCGTGGCAGCGATGGTGAAGAATGGTATCCGCATGAATGCTCGCGACTTCATCCGCACAGAGAAGAAGCAGGGTAAGCACGTGATTGATGCAGACCTGACCACCCAGCTGGTGAAGGAGGCCTTTAAGGATCTCAGCGAGAAGAATGTGTATGTGGTACCAGGATTCATTGCCCGTGACCGTGACACCCACGAGACCACCAACCTGGGGCGTGGAGGATCAGACTACACAGCCTCTATCATCGCTGCCGTGCTGAATGCAGAGGTACTGGAGATCTGGACGGATGTCGACGGATTCATGACAGCTGATCCGAAGGTCATCAAGAGTGCCTACACCATCAATGAACTTTCCTACGTAGAGGCGATGGAGCTCTGTAACTTCGGAGCCAAGGTGATTTATCCGCCTACCATCTATCCCGTCTGCGTCAAGAATATACCTATCAAGGTGAAGAACACCTTCAACCCTGAACACCCTGGTACACTGATTAAAGAGACGATTGAGGACGACAACAAGCCCATCAAGGGTATCTCAAGCATTAAGGGTACATCATTGATTACCGTAACTGGTCTCTCAATGGTGGGTGTGATTGGTGTGAACCGCCGTATCTTTACGACACTGGCCAACAAGGGTATCTCCGTGTTTATGGTATCTCAGGCTTCGTCAGAGAACTCTACCTCTATTGGTGTTCGTGACGAGGATGCTGAGGCAGCTGCAGAGGTACTGAATGCAGAGTTTGCCAAAGAGATCGAGACAGGAGCCATGTTCCCCATGCAGGTGGAGAGTGGACTTGCTACCATCGCCATCGTGGGCGAGAACATGAAACAGACCCCAGGTATCGCTGGTAAGCTGTTTGGTACACTGGGACGTTCTGGTATCAGTGTGATTGCCTGTGCACAGGGTGCCTCAGAGACGAACATCTCATTCGTAGTGGATGGCCGTTTCCTGCGCAAGTCACTCAACGTGCTCCACGACTCATTCTTCCTATCAGAATACAAGGTGCTCAACCTCTTCATCTGCGGTATTGGTACTGTGGGCGGCATGCTGCTCGAGCAGATCCGTACCCAGCAGCAGTTCCTCATGCAGTCACGTCGCCTGAAGCTGAATGTGGTGGGTATCAGTGATGTCGACAACTTCGTACTCGATCGCGATGGTATCGACCTCGATAACTATGAGAAGATCCTGCGTGCCGGCTTCCCTGCCAATACAGATCACATGCGCGACGAGATTGTGAAGATGAACATCTTCAATTCTGTCTTCGTCGATTGTACAGCCAGCCGTCAGATTGCATTACTATATCAGACATTCCTGGAGCATAACATATCAGTAGTTGCTGCCAACAAGATTGCTGCTTCGAGCGACTATGACAGCTATCTGAAACTTCGTCAGACGGCTCGCGATCGTGGTGTGTGGTTCCGTTACGAGACTAACGTTGGTGCTGGTCTTCCCATCATTGGTACCATCAACGACCTCTGTAACTCTGGTGACAAGATCCTGAAGATCGAGGCTATCCTCTCAGGTACGCTGAATTTCATCTTCAACGAGATTGCAGCTGATGTGCCCTTCTCTGAGACAGTGAAGCGTGCTAAGGAGCAGCGTTACTCTGAGCCTGACCCACGTATCGACCTCAGTGGTACTGACGTCATCCGCAAGCTCGTCATCCTGACCCGTGAGGCTGGTTATAAGGTAGAACAAGATGATGTGGAGAAGCATCTCTTCGTACCCGACAGCTATTTCGAGGGATCAATTGATGATTTCTGGAAGCGTCTGCCTGAACTTGATGCCGACTTCGAGGCACGTCGTAAGGTGCTCGAGGCTGAGAATAAGCGTTGGCGCTTTGTAGCCACGATGGAAGCCGACGAGAATAATCCGTCATCGTTCAAGACCAATGTGGCGTTGAAGGAGGTTCCTTACGGACATCCGTTCTATGGTCTCGAGGGCTCTAATAATATCGTGCTGCTGACCACAGAACGATATAAGGAGTACCCCATGCTGATCCAGGGCTACGGCGCTGGTGCCGCTGTAACAGCCGCTGGTGTCTTCGCGAACATTATGAGTATTGCGAATATTTAAGGCACGGATTACACGGATTAACACGGTTATTCTTTATGAAACACATCATTATTTTAGGTGATGGCATGGCAGATCTTCCCGTCGAGAGACTCGGTGGGAAGACCTTATTGCAATATGCCCATAAGCCCATGATGGACCAGTTGGCCCGTGAAGGCCGCTGTGGACGATTGGTGACAGTTCCTGAGGGATTTCCTCCTGGCTCTGAGGTAGCCAATACAGCTATTCTGGGCTATGACCTGAATAAGGTATACGAAGGACGTGGTCCTCTCGAGGCAGCCTCTATCGGCTACGAGATGGCTGATGACGACATGGCTATCCGCTGCAATATCATCACACTCGCTGATGGCAAGATTATCACTCACAATGGTGGTAATCTGGAGACAGCCGATGCCGATGTACTCATCAAATATCTGAACGAGAACCTTGCCAAGCCCATCAACGAGAAAGCTGGTTATGAGCTTGTGAAGTTTATCACTGGCATCCAGTATCGTCATCTGTTGGTCATCAAGGGAGGCTCGAAGCATATCGTCTGCGCCCCACCCCATGATCATCCCAATGAAGAGTGGAGACCTCTCTTGGTCAAGGCAGAGGACAATGCGCCTATTGAAAATGGACGAATGACGGCTCAACAGACTGCCAACCTCATTAACGAGATGATTCTGAAATCGCAAGAATTATTGGCTGCTCATCCTTTCAATCAGGAGCGTGCAAAACGCGGCGAGCGTCAGGCTAACAGCATCTGGCCTTGGAGTGGCGGCTATCGTCCTTCGATGGAGACGCTCATGCAACAATATCCGCAGGTGAAGTCTGGCACCGTGATCTCTGCTGTCGATCTGATCCGAGGTATTGGGCACTATGCAGGTCTGAAGATTGTGGAGGTGGAAGGTGCCACGGGTCTGGCAGATACCAACTACGAAGGAAAAGCCCAGGCAGCGATTGATGCTCTTGAGAGCGACGATTTCGTGTTTGTACACGTAGAAGCCAGCGATGAGGCAGGCCATGACGGTGACCTCGAACTGAAGCTCAAGACCATCGAGTATCTCGATCGGCGACTTATCGCCCCTATATATAATAAGGTGCAAACCTGGGATGAGCCCGTATGTATCGCCGTACTCCCTGATCATCTCACGCCAGTGGAGCAGCGCATCCATGTGGGACAGCCTGTGCCCTTCCTCATCTGGTATCGTGGCATCGAGCCTGATGAGGTTCAGCAGTACGACGAAGTCAGTTGTGTCAATGGCGCCTATGGTCTCCTGAAACTCAACGAGTTTATGCAGGCCCTTATGGCCATCTCATAATTTTCAATGTTCAATCTTCAATGTTCAATATTAAATGAAGTATTACAGTACCAATGGTAAAGCCCCTATCGCTGACCTTCATAAGGCAGTGGTAAAAGGTCTCGCAGAAGACCGCGGTCTCTATATGCCGGAAAGAATCAACCAACTGCCCAAGGCTTTCTTCGACGATATCGACAAGATGTCATTCCAGGAGATTGCCTACACAGTTGCCAACGCCTTCTTTGGCGAGGATGTAGACCCTGATGCCCTCAAGGATATTGTATACGATACGCTGTCGTTCGACTGTCCTGTCGTGAATATCAAGGATAACATCTACACCCTCGAACTCTTCCACGGCCCCACGCTCGCCTTCAAGGACGTAGGTGCCCGCTTCATGGCGCGCCTGCTTCAGTATTTCATCCGTCAGGAGGGAAAAGGTCAGCAGGTGAACGTGCTCGTAGCCACCTCTGGCGACACGGGCTCTGCTGTGGCCAACGGCTTCCTGGGTGTCGACGGCATCCATGTCTATGTGCTCTATCCCAAAGGTAAGGTGTCACCTATTCAGGAGTGCCAGTTTACGACCCTTGGCAAGAACATCACAGCTATCGAGGTCGATGGTGTGTTCGACGATTGTCAGGCCCTCGTGAAGAATGCCTTCATGGACGCAGAACTCAATCAGCACATGAAGCTCACCTCTGCCAACTCCATCAACGTAGCCCGATTCCTGCCTCAGGCATTTTACTATTTCAATGCCTACGCTCGCATGAAGGAAATCGTAAATCGTAAATCGTCAAATCGTCAATCTCTTGTGATGTGTGTGCCATCAGGTAACTTCGGCAATATCTGTGCTGCCCTCTTCGGCCATGCCATGGGTCTGCCCGTGAAGCGTTTCATCGCTGCTAACAATGCCAACGATATCTTCTTCAAGTATCTCCAGACTGGCAAATACGAGCCGAAGCCCTCGAAGCAGACACTCGCCAATGCGATGGACGTAGGCGATCCCTCCAACTTCGCTCGTATCTATGATCTCTATGGCAAAAGCCACGAGCGCATCACATCGCTAATCAGTGGCGCCACCTACAGCGACGACCAGATTCGTGAGACCATGCGCCAGTGCTATCAGGACACGAAGTATATCCTCGATCCTCATGGTGCCTGTGGTTACCAGGCCCTCGTCGAGGGACTTCAGGAGGGCGAGTATGGTGTCTTCTGTGAGACAGCCCATCCTGCCAAGTTCAAGGAGAAGGTCGACGAGATCCTTGGCATCGACGTGGAGATTCCTGATCGTCTGGCAGCCTTCATGAGAGGCACGAAACAGAGCGTTCCCATGACGAAGGACTTCGCTGATTTCAAGCAGTATCTGCTCACTCAATAAACAAGAAATCCCTGCCGCTTGGCAGGGATTCTTATTTTAATTTGAATTCATATCAACGGCTTCGAACTTGAAGTCTGATGATGGGATGTAGCGCACATCGTAGTTCTTGGCTTTCTTGCCTACATATTTCTTCATCATCTTCTTATACTTCTTCTCTACTTCCTTCCGTTTCAATGAACTGACCACCACACAGGTACGCTTGGGCAGGTCCATCTTCTGCTCACAGTAGTTGCGCAGCTGATAGGCATAGTTGCTTCTGCCTGCAAGGAAACCTTTCTTCTTGGTCACCCACACGCTGTCCACCTGTTGGATATCGGTGAAGAAGACGGTAGAGTCGTTAAAGGAAGCTGCAAAACCAAACATGTATGCCTGGGGAACTTGTATATTCTGTGCAGTGGCCGCTTGGGGCACAACTGCCAACAGCAGGATGGCTAACGCCATGTTTCTAATCATTTTCATTTATCCTAAATATGTCTTTAATACCTTATTCTTTGTACACATCCTGAGCTTTCGGATGGCCTTCTCCTTGATCTGGCGCACGCGCTCACGTGTCAGGCCGAACTTCTCACCAATCTCCTCGAGCGTCAGTTCCGGACAGTTGATACCATACGAAGCCTCTATCACGTTGCGCTCGCGCTCGTTGAGCACACTCAGCGCATTCTGGATCTCAGCCTTCAGCGACTCTGCCACCAGCGACATGTCAGCCATCGGTGAGTCTGAGTTAGGCATGATATCGAGCAGACTGTTGTCCTCGCCTTCCGTGAAGGGCGCATCCACTGAGATGTGGTGCCCGTTGATATTCATGGCCTCGTCAATCTTGTCCTCAGGCAGATCTATCTTCTCGGCAATCTCCTCAATCGACGGCCTGCGCTCGTTGGCCTGCTCGAAACGGTTGATCTCGCGATTGATCTTATTCACCGATCCCACCTGGTTCAGAGGCAGCCTGACAATGCGGCTCTGCTCTGAGATGGCCTGCAGGATACTCTGACGGATCCACCAGACAGCATACGATATGAACTTGAAACCACGTGTCTCGTCGAAACGCTCAGCAGCCTTCAGCAGTCCAAGGTTACCCTCGTTGATCAGGTCAGGCAGACTGAGTCCCTGGTTCTGATACTGCTTCGCCACAGAGACCACGAATCTGAGGTTAGCCCTTGTCAGCCGCTCCAGCGCCTTCTTGTCGCCTTTACGTATCTGCTGTGCAAGTTCCACTTCTTCCTCTGCCGAGATCATCTCCTCCTTACCGATTTCCTGTAGGTATTTTTCCAGGGAGGCACTCTCTCGGTTGGTTATTGATTTCGTGATTTTTAGTTGTCTCATCGTGGTTATTGTTTTTAGCCGTTCTGCAAAAGTAAGGCTTTTTATTGATACGACCAAAAAAAAACCACGAATTTTTACATTCGTGGCTCTTTTTTAGCATTTTTCCTTATTCATTGGCCAAAGGAACGGCAAAATAGCCCTTCTTTCCTGTCGGATAGATACCCTGGATATAGAGCACTGGCTCCTTGCTGGTCGAGGCCTCCTTCACGGCATCCTGCAGGTCCTCGATGGTCTTGATGCTCTGGTCGTTCACCTTCTGGATGATGAAGCCCTTAGGCACGCCTGCATCCTTCAGTTTGCCACCGTTGATCTTGATGACCTCCAGACCGTAGCCGATGTTCAGCTGCTCTTTCTGGCCATCAGTGATGACACGGAAGCTGCCACCCAGCACGTCGAGATCGGCATTCTTCACCACCTTCGTGTTGCCCTGCTCGTTCTTCAGCGTAGCCTGCACGGTGTTGCTCTTCTTGTTGCGCAGGTAAGTGATGCTGACCTTGTCGCCAGGGCGCTTCTTGGCGAGGATACCCTGCAGCTCACCAAACTTGGTCACCTTCTGTCCGTCTACGGCGGTGATCACATCACCCTCCTTCAGTCCGGCAGCCTCTGCAGCACCGTCCTCTACGACCTTAGCCACGTAGATACCCTCCATCGTGCCGAGGTCGACCTCCTTATCCTTCTCCTTCTCAGCGTCCACGTAGTTCTTCACGTCAGTACCCTGGATACCGATCATCGCACGCTGCACGTTACCATACTGCTTCAGATCGTCAACCACCTTGTTCATAATCGTAGTAGGAATGGCGAAGCCGTAGCCGATGTTCGAACCTGTCTGGGAATAGAGCATGGCATTGATACCCACCAGCTCACCACGGGTGTTCACCAGCGCACCACCTGAGTTACCCTGGTTGATGGCTGCATCAGTCTGGATAAAGCTCTCCACACCGTTGGCACCCAGTGTACGGGCCTTGGCCGAGATGATACCGGCTGTCACCGTGTTGTTCAGTCCGAGTGGATTACCCACAGCGAGCACCCATTCACCGACCCTCACATTGTCGCTGTTGGCGATGGTGATGGCAGGCAGGTTCTTGCCGTCGATCTTGATCAGAGCCAAGTCAGTGGTCTTATCAGTTCCGATGATACGGGCTGAATACTCCTTATTGTCTGTCAGACTGACTGTCAGTTCGTCAGCACCGTCCACAACGTGATTGTTGGTCACGATATAACCGTCGGCAGAGATAATCACACCCGAGCCTGCAGCAGCGCGCTTCGGTGTCTGCACCTGGCGCTGGCGCTTGCCGTTGTTACCCTGTCCACGTCCGAAGAAACCACCGAAGGGATCAGAGAAGAAATCCTCAAAGGGATCGCTGTACTCGATGGTCTGAACTTTCGAGTTCTGTACTGATTTAATGTAAACCACTGATGGCAGTGCCTTTTCGGCTGCATAGGTGAGGTCTACGGGTTGTCCTGCAGGAGCAGACGCTACGATAGGAGCAGGAGATGCTGTAGCAGCATTGGTCTTGGTGAAGGCAGCTACAGAGAGAACCAAGGCAACAGCGCATACGGCTGGTGTTGCCACATTTACGATCTTTTTCATATTATCTGTCATTTTGTTATGATTTAAATTCTACTTATGCAACGATGGGGTTGCGTTAACTCACTCTCGTCATTTTCGAGTGCAAATTTATGGCCTTTTTTTTGTATACTGACAAAATGTCGTAATAATTTGTCCCAATTTAACAATTTTCCCAGTACCCTTAACGAGCATTTGCGATTGGGGTCTTATTTCTTAAAATACTGACAAATTTAAGGAATCGCCACTATTTTAGTTGCAAATACGCAATTATCGCAAAATAAATTTGGAAATTCACTCACTTATTCGTAACTTTGAGCTCCGCTCGAAGGTACTCACGCACGAAATATTCCAATTATTATTTGGATATTTGCTCGCTTAATCGTACCTTTGCAAGCTGAAAGCACTGCCACGGTCTGTCGCTGGTGCCATCATGGCACGAGAGGAAAGTCCGGGCAGCACAGGGTGCCCCACTTCTGAAAGTGGAAGCTATTGGTGACAGTAGGTGCCGGCAGAAGAAAACGACCGCCTCTCTTCGGAGGGGTAAGGGTGAGAAGGTGGTGTAAGAGACCACCAGCCAACGGGTGATCGTTGGGCTGTGCCGACTGGGGGCTGCAAGTTCATGTATACCGTCGTCTGAGGGTTGCCCGCCCGAGTAAACGATGGAGGGTAGAATGCTTGAGCCATGGGGTGACTCATGGTCTAGATAAATGACAGGCACCGCTAACGCGGAACAGAACCCGGCTTATAGAGGCAGTGTTTTCTTTTTAAATAGATAAGGTTATCACCTATGATAAAAAAGCGTCTGAAGGAAATCTACAGGATTCTGTATCTGACCATCCGTTTCTTCACCGAGAAGCGGGTGACGGCTCAGGCGGCTGCCCTCACCTACTCTTCGCTGCTCGCCATGGTGCCCATTCTGGCAGTGATCTTTGCCATCGCCCGAGGTTTCGGTTACAACAAGTACATCGAGATCTGGTTCCGCGAGATGATGTCCACCCAGCCTCAGATGGCCGACCTGATTGTCGATTTCGTCAACCGTTATCTCGTCCACACCCAGAGCGGCGTTTTCCTCGGCATCGGTCTGCTCTTCATGCTTTACACCACGCTGATGCTGGTCAACAATGTCGAGGAGACCTTCAATGAGATCTGGCAGGTCAGCAATGCCCGTCCCATCATGCGATCGCTCATCAATTATCTGGCCATGTTCTTCATCTTCCCCATCCTCATCATCATATCGATGGGTCTGTCCATCTTCATGGCTACGGTAGCCAATGCGATAGAGCGCTTCAGGTTGATCGCGAGCGGTGTCAATTGGTTGCTCGACCTCTCCCCGTCCATCCTCATGTCACTGCTCTTCGTGCTGCTCTACGTCTACATGCCCAATACGAAGGTCAAGTGGTCGTGCGCCATCATCCCAGGCATCCTCGCCGGTGTGGCCATGCACATCCTCCAGCTGTTCTACATCTACTCGCAGATCTGGGTGACGGGCTACAATGCCATCTACGGCTCCTTTGCCGCCCTGCCACTCTTCATGTTGTGGGTTCAGATCTCGTGGACCATCTGCCTCTTCGGCGCCCAGCTCACCTACACCAATCAGAATCTCAACCGCTTCGGTATCAATCTCGAGCCCATCGACATACACCCCAAGATCGACATGACTGACGACGAACGCAACGATGCCGCCACCCGACTCTACGCCGATCGCATCGATTCACTCTGACATTTGCCGAATAATTATGTAAATCATCAGGTTATGGCAAAGTTCATCCTTCTCATTCTGCTTCTTCTGTCAGGCATGGTCCGGACGTGGGCACAGCCAGACGCTGCCAGTGACATCGAACAGCTGCAGAAACAGATGTACCAGCTCTACGGCAAGAACGATGAGGCGGCCTTCATCGACGTGACCAACCGCTTGAAGGAGGCTGCCCAGAAAGCCGGCGACGAGCGCACCTTCTACAAAACCTGGGCCAATCAAGCCCTCTACTTCGCCAACCACCAGCAGCGCAACAAGGGGCAGCTCACTGCCAAGGACATGCAGCAACACGCCCTGACCCACGGCCACAAGTTCGGTATCTATACCGGCACCCATGTGATGGGCACCATACAGAGCATGATGGGCGACTATCAGGAGGGTATCCAGAACTTCCGGAAAGCCATCAGCTATCTCCACGAGCACTTCCCCAACGAGAGCGCTGCGGCCTCATGGATAGAGCTGGCCAGAATCAATCTGACGTACAAAAAAGTCCTACAGGCCTGCCACGATGCTGAACAAGCCCTGAAAGAGCCCAATGTCAGCGCGATGCACAAGCTGAACGCCTGGTCGGTCATCTGCCTCAGCAAGGTGGATACCACCGTCTATCATGCCAAGAATGCTGCTGAATACCAGAAAGAGTTCGATCATGTCTGGGCCGAGCGCGAGAAAGCCAAGAAGGCCTATGGACGCGACGACAGCCATGGGCGTGTCCTCGCTGTGTGGCGGAAGATCAACGACCATCAGTACGAAGAAGCGCTCACTCTCTGCGAGAAACTGTCACCGCTGTTCAGCCTCGACGCGCGGCGGTTAATATATAAACGCATGGGCGATTTCGAGAAAGCTTACTACAGTCAATTGAGATACTCGGAGATGCGTGACTCCCTCAACAACGTGCGCAACAACCATCTGCTGATGGAAATGACCGCCGCCATGGATCTGGGACGCGTGGAAATCGAAGCCAAGGAACTGAAGTTGCGCAACCAGCAGATGCAACTCGACATGGCTGCCGAAGAGCTCGAGCACAAACAGCTGGAGGAAGAAGCCCTGATGCTCACACTCAAGAACCGCGATGCAGAACTGGCCAATGCTACCATGAAGTTCGAGAACGACAGCCTCGAAGCCCACAATAAGAATCTGCAGATCAGCGAATACCAGTCGAAGATGCAAGCCCAAGAAGAGAAAGAGCACTCTCAGCAGATCCTCATTATCGCAACAAGTGCCATCGCACTGCTCGTCATCGCCTTCCTCAGCTTCTACCTCTACCGCCGACAGCTGGCAGCCCGCAGACTGCAACATGCCTACCACCAACTCGAGGATGCCTACGGTCAGCTCGAGGAGACCACCACCGCCAAGGAGCGCATCGAGAGCGAACTGCGCATCGCCCGCGACATTCAGATGTCCATGGTGCCGCAGACCTTCCCCCAGCGCAGCGACCTCGACCTCTATGGACTCATGACTCCAGCCAAGGAGGTGGGCGGCGACCTCTTCGACTTCGAGATCATCGACAATCAGCTCTACTTCTGCCTCGGCGACGTCAGCGGCAAGGGCGTTCCTGCCTCACTCTTCATGGCACAGGCCATCCGGCTCTTCCGAGCTTTGGCCAAGCAACGACGCAAGCCCAGCGACATTGCCACCCGCCTGAACAACGAGCTGTCGGAGAAAAACGACAACGGCATGTTCGTCACCATGTTCATTGGCAAAGCCGACCTCACCACAGGACATCTCTACTACTGCAATGCAGGACATAATCCCCCACTGCTCGACGGCGAGTTCATCGACGTACAGTCGAACGCACCTATCGGCCTGTGGCCTGAACTCGACTTTGAGGGAGAGGAACTGGACAATATCATCGGCAAGCTGCTCTTCATCTATACTGACGGACTGAACGAGGCCGAGAACCTCGCACAGGAGCAATTCAGTAACGACAAGCTGCAACAGATGATGCAAGAGATGAAAACCCAAACCGCCAGGCAGGTGGTCGACACCTTCAGCCAAACGGTGGAGTCGCACCGCAACGGTGCAGCACCTAACGACGACTTGACCATGCTCGCCTTCAGGTGTC
>JAEETB010000251.1 GCA_016286575.1 Prevotella sp. | reverse complement strand
ACAAAGATACAACAAATTTACGATTAACTATTTACGATTTACGTTTTTTTTGTATCTTTGCAGCAAAAATTACGAAGTTTATGAATATTAAGGAACTATACAAGCTTTATCAGCAGCATCCATGCATCACTACTGACAGCCGCGATTGTCCTGAGGGAAGTATCTTTCTGGCCTTGAAAGGAGAATCTTTCGACGGCAATCAATTTGCTCAGTCAGCCCTTGACAAAGGCTGTGCCTATGCTATCGTGGATGAACCGGAATTTTCCAAAGGCGAGCGTTTCATTCTCGTTGACGACTGCCTACAGACGTTCAAGGACCTCGCCCGTGAGCACCGCCGCCAGTTCAACATTCCCGTCATCGGCATTACAGGCACTAACGGCAAGACGACAACCAAGGAACTCGTTGCCGCTGTACTCCAAGAGAAGTTCAACGTGCTTTATACCCAAGGCAATTTCAATAACGATGTTGGAGTACCCAAGACATTGTTCCGCCTGAACAAAGAACATGAGATAGCCGTCATCGAAATGGGAGCCAGTCATCCTGGAGACATCAAGACACTGGCTGAAACAGCAGAGCCCACCTGCGGACTGATTACCAATGTAGGAAAAGCCCATCTTCAGGGATTCGGATCATTCGAAGGTGTCATCAAGACCAAATGCGAGCTCTATGATTTTCTGCGTAGCCGAGAGGATGGTCTGGTATTCCTCAATGCTGACAACGAACATCTTGTTGATCAGATAGCAGATGAGGATACGCTATGGATCTCTCCCTACTCTACTGACCCTGAGAAACAATACACCTGTATCAGCGGTGAGGTTATCGCCTGTGACCCCTTCCTGAAATTCCGCTGGAGGGAACCTCTGATGACCCTTGAGGAAGAGGGACGCTCTACAAAATGGCACAAAGTACAGACACATCTCATCGGTTCCTACAATATCGATAACCTATTGGCTGCTATCGCCGTAGGTATCAACTTCGGTGTTGACCGTAAGAAGATATGTGCAGCCCTGGAAAATTATGTGCCATCGAACAATCGTTCCCAGATGACCGTTACAGAACGGAACCATCTCATCGTAGATGCCTATAATGCCAATCCCACTTCCATGCAAGCTGCCCTCGACAATTTCACTCTGATTCAAGCAGACAGGAAAATGGCCATTCTGGGACAAATGGGCGAACTTGGCTCCGAAAGCGATAAGGAACATCGACGGGTAGTCAGTTATCTGGAGGCAGCCCATTACGATGAAGTATGGCTCGTGGGTGACAACTTCAAGGACATCGACTGTCCCTTCCGAAAATTCCACGATGTAGAAGAGGTCAAAACCGCCATTAAGGACCAATGTCCTGAAGGCTACTATATACTCATCAAGGGCAGTAACAGCAACAAGCTCTTCCAACTGCCAGAATTGTTATAAGACATGATGCGCACGATTTCCGCCTACATAGGACTGCTATTGCTGTTGATGGTCACAAGCTGTCAGCAACGGGAACGTCTGGCGGAAGAAAATGCCGTTTATTACTGGCGTACTGACTTCAGGCTCGACTCTACAGAACGTGCATTTTTAAGTCTATATAATATTAATAAGGTGTATTGCCGATATTTTGACGTGGTAATGAGCGAGGAACAAGGTCCTATACCCAATGCGACCATCACGTTCTCGGATTCTCTGCCTACGGGAGTAGAGATTATCCCTACGATATATATCACTGAGGACTGTATGCACCAAGAACCCAAAGGACTGGCTGAGAAACTGGTGAAACGCATCCAACAGATGAATGAGACCAATGACATCAAAGGTGTCCAAGAAATACAGATTGACTGTGACTATACTTCTAAGAGCAGGAAGGTCTATTATCAGTTCCTGAAAGAAGTAAAGGCTACCTGGAAACAGAGACTCTCAACCACCATCCGTCTGCATCAACTCTCGATGGAAGAGCCACCTGTAGACTATGGTGCTCTGATGCTTTACAATACAGGTGATCCCAGGAAATGGACTGAACGGAATCCCATCCTCGACGCACGTGACGTCTACCCTTACGTGAAACGACTCGACGATTATCCGCTGCCATTAGCTGCAGCCTACCCAGTCTTCTCATGGCTGCGAGTCATTCAGGGGGTCAACATCGAACATACTGTGGAGGCAGATGAAATCATTAAGGTGAAACAGATGGTCGAGAAAGAGCGCAAGGACTTATGTCATGCCATCATCACCTATCATTTAGACAAAGAAAATATAAATCGATATAAACCGGAAACCTATGAAGAGATTTTTCATCACTAGTTTATTGGCTATCCTGGTAATACCCATGATGGCTTGCGGTTGGGTTGGAACCAACAACTATTATCTGTTCAACGTCTACAACAGCGATGATTTCAGTAGGCGCGTAGACGAAATCAGCAGAGACAACTGGAAAGCCTATCTTGGCATGTCTTCCAACGACTATTTCTGGTTCAATGCCAGTGACATCATCAAGGCAGCCCAGGAGAAAAATGATCCATTAATGGTCAGCTACGTGCAGAACCTACAGAAATATCTCGACTGCTGCGACATTGAAGAACGGAAACTATACGAATGGAATTATCCTTCGAAGGAGGACATAGCCACATGCAATCAGACTCTACAAACCGTCCGCACCTATGCTTCCAGTAAACTGAAAAGCCGTTTGCGCTCTCAGCATGCCCTACTCTTCATGCGTTGTAACATGATGTTGGGACGCCATCAGGAGAATATCACTTTCTGGGAAGGTACGGCTAGTCAGTATATCGAGACAGTCTATAAGGACATGATGAAGAACATCTATGCAGGAGCCCTCTATAAGACTGACAAGGAAGAAAAGGCAGGAGAACTGTTTGCAGAGATGGGCGACTACAACAGTCTGATGACCATGTATTATAAAAAGCGCTCTTATTTTGCCATCCAGCGCGAGTATCATCTGAATCCTAATTCGAAGGTACTCCCCTTCCTGCTACAGGACTTCGTCAATAATGCCCAAGAGGCTGACGATGCCACAAATCCCAATGCCGCTGGCGTAGGCGGAAAGCTCTTCATCCGCGATATCAGTCAGAATGAAGCCAAGCAGATGATCACGCTTTGCGAACAGGTAATCCGTGAGGGAAAGACAGAAACACCCGCCTTATGGAAAACGGCTAAGGCATGGTTGGAATACATGTTCGGCAGCAAGCAACAGGCTCAGAGCGATATTGCCGAAGCAGTCAAACTTGATGGCACAGAGCGCATGCAGAGTGCTGCCCGCGTCATTCGCCTCTACATCGAATCAGCAATGGCACCTAAAAGTCAGGACTTCGACAACTGGTTGGAGTCCGAGTTACAATGGCTGAAGAAGAAGGGCGAAGAGGATGGTTTCTACCACAGTGCAGCGGACCGTATCACCCATCAGGTTCTTACCAAACGGTATGAAGACCGTCCGATAGCTGCCATCGGTCTGCTGAAAGCCGTTAACAGTTACCAATATGACTATTACATCGATACCATGAAGGTGGAGGGCCTGGAGAAATTCTTCTACTTCACACTGAAAACACCTAAGACAGCCCTCGACAAATACATCAAGGCCCAAATTAACCCTGAACAGTTTGAACTGGAGGACCTCATTGGTACTAAATACATGCGTCTCTGCCAGTGGGATAAGGCCATCCAGTGGTTGGAGAACATCCCTTCTGCCTATTACGACAAACGTGGTTATGCCGTCTATGCAGCCAATCGCAGATATAACATCGGCCCATGGATCAAACGTCAGTGGCTCTCCGACAACATCGACTATAGCAAAGAGTGGAAACTGGGTGTGAATCCTAAACTCGTCTATGCCCGCGAGATGCAGAAAATGGAAGGTGAGCTTAACGTACTCACTGGTGAGGCATTGAAGAAACAATACTACGAACTGGCCATCCGTTATGCACAAGCCTGCTTTACGGGCGACTGCTGGTTCCTGATGCGTGACACTAAGAGTGTGATGGATACTGTCCGTGTCAACGAGGTAGATCTGGCCGCAAAAGCAGCCTTGATGCTACAAAAAGCAGGCGAGCCTAAGGACTTCCTGTTGAAGGAGAAGGTTCTATTTGCCAAAGCCTACGTCTATATGAACCCCAGCCCCTGGTATCACCGAATATGGAACAACGAGACCTACGAGTACAACTTCCTTCCGAATCCCAGGTCCCAAGCCTACAAAGCCTTTGCTGTACTGGCAGAATTCGAGAAGAAACATCCCTCTGAAACCAGTGGTTACGTGTCCAGGTGCGATGAATACAAGCAGTTCTTGAAAGCCTATAACAAGCGGTAATGGCATCTTTTTTCTCGCCATTCTGATTTTTTAAGCGTTTTCTTGCACGTATTTGAAAATTTATCCGTACCTTTGCACCCGCTTTGCGACGGAGTGTGCTATCCGATAGCCATCGGGATGTAGCGCAGTTGGTAGCGCACTACGTTCGGGACGTAGGGGTCGGGCGTTCGAGTCGCCTCATCCCGACA
>JAEETB010000022.1 GCA_016286575.1 Prevotella sp. | reverse complement strand
ATCAGTCCTGTGCCTGTTCCGATGTCGAGAATGCGGCATTTACCCGATGGTGCTGCGGCCCATGCGCCCAGGAGCGTACCATCGGTCCCTACCTTCATGGCGCACCGCTGCTGGTGGACGATGAACTGGCGGAACTGGAAGTATTCGTTCGACATTTCGGGCAACAAAGGTAGCAATAATCCGACAAAAAGCCAAAGAAATTTTAATTATTTGTTAATTCTTTGCCTCTTCCTATCGTATTCTTATTTATTTTTAGTAACTTTGCAGCCAATTTGCAAAATAACAATTAGAAATATATATGAGTCAGAACAAAAACGCAGCATTCCAGATGATTGCTGATATTGATGGGGATTTCAAGGATCTGATCGAGCATCAGACCCCTGAGGTGGCCCCTATCCTACCCGTCCGGAACATCGTACTTTTCCCGGGTGTGGTAACACCCATCCTGATCGGGCGAGAATCAAGTAAGACCCTTGTACAGAAGGCAGAGAAGCGTGGAACCATTATCTGTGTCATTCCGCAGCGCGATCCCGACGTGGACTATCCACAGCAGGAAGACCTCTATGAGTTTGGTGTCTATGCGAAGGTGATGAAGCAGCTGACACTGCCCAATGGAAATATCACCACCATCGTTCAGGGACTGGGTCGTATGCACCTCAGCCGCATCATCAGAACCACTCCTTATCTGGAGGGTGAGGTTCATCCCTTCAACGATATCGAGCCTGAGAAGCGCGACAAGGAGTTCAGAACGGCGATGGAAGACCTGAGAAACATGGTCAACGAGTACATCAACGTCTCAGAAGACATCCCCGACGAGGCTTCGTTTGCCATCAAGAATATCAACAACGACATCATGGCCCTCAACTTCGTCTGCTCGAACATGCCCTTCTCGCTCAACGATAAGATGCAGCTGTTGCTGAAAGAGACGGTGAAAGAGCGTCTGTTTGGTGTCATGAAGCTGATCAACCGCGAGATCAACCTCCAGAACCTGAAGGCTGACATCCGCAACAAGACCCGTGAGGACATCGACGAGCAGCAGCGTAACTACTTCCTCCAGCAGCAGATCAAGAACATGCAGGCTGAGATGGGACACGGTGAGTCGTCGCCCGAGAAATATGAACTGCTGAAGAAGGCTGCCCTGAAGAAATGGTCGGCCGAAGTAGACAAGGCCTTCCACAAGGAAGCCGACAAGCTCGACAACCTGAATCCCCAGAGTCCGGAGTTCAACGTGCAGCTTACCTACCTGCAGACACTCGTAGGACTGCCTTGGGGTGAATACACTGAGGACGACCTGAACCTGAAGCGTGCCCAGAAGATACTCGACCACGATCACTACGGTATGGAGAAGGTGAAGGAGCGCATCCTCGAATATATGGCTGTGCTCGCCCTGCGTGGTGACCTGAAGAGTCCGATCATCTGTCTCTATGGTCCTCCGGGCGTGGGTAAGACCTCACTGGGTAAGTCGATTGCCGCCGCCATGAAACGTAAGTATGTCCGTATGTCGTTGGGTGGTCTTCACGACGAGGCTGAGATCCGTGGACACCGTCGTACCTATATCGGTGCGATGCCCGGACGTATCATTAAGTCGATCCAGCGAGCCGGTTCGAGCAACCCCGTCTTCATCCTCGATGAAATCGACAAAGTGACGCAGAACACCCACAACGGTGACCCTGCTTCGGCTCTGTTGGAAGTACTCGATCCAGAGCAGAACAATGCCTTCCACGACAATTATCTCGACCTGGATTACGATCTCTCGAAGGTGCTCTTCATCGCTACGGCCAATAACCTCAGTACCATCCCCAAGCCCCTACTCGACCGTATGGAAATTATTGAGGTAAGTGGCTATATCACAGAGGAAAAGATTGAAATCGCGAAGCGTCACTTGATACCTCGTGAGCTCGACAGTACTGGTCTCAGTGTGCCTGAGTTGAAGCCCACCTTCAACAAGGCCGCCATCGAGATGATCATCGAGCGCTATACCCGTGAGAGCGGTGTCCGTCAGTTGGAGAAGCAGGTGAACAAAGCCCTCCGGAAGATTGCCTTCAAGCGTCAGGTGGAGGATAGCACGAACTATAAGAAGATCACCCCCGCAGAGATTGAAGACCTGTTGGGAAAACCGCCATTCTATCGCGATATCTACCAAGGTAACGACTACGCAGGTGTGGTAACGGGTCTGGCCTGGACGAGTGTGGGCGGTGAGATCCTCTTCATCGAGACGTCACTCTCGAAGGGTAAGGGATCCAAGCTGACGTTGACAGGAAACCTGGGTGACGTGATGAAGGAGAGTGCCATCCTGGCGCTCGAATACGTGAAGGCCCATGCGGAGACCCTGAATATCGACTACCGTATCTTCGACAACTGGAACATCCATATCCATGTACCCGAAGGAGCCACACCGAAGGATGGTCCATCGGCAGGTATCACCATCGCCACCTCGATCGCTTCTGCCCTCACCCAACGGAAGGTGCGTAAGAATACGGCGATGACGGGTGAGATCACCCTGCGTGGTAAGGTGCTCCCCGTGGGTGGTATCAAGGAGAAGATCCTCGCTGCCAAGCGTGCCGGTATCACTGACATCGTGATGTGTCAGGAGAACGAGAAGGATATCCTCGAGATTCCCGATATGTACCTGAAAGGTGTGACCTTCCACTATGTGGAGAATGTTCAGGATGTATGGAATTTCGCCCTGACCAAGGAAATTGTCAAGAACCCGCTCGATTTCACCATCCCCGAGGAAGAGAAGAAAGAAAAGTGAGAGATGACGTTCGAATTACAATATACTGACTCAGCGAGTGATGCCCGTGCTGGTGTGATAACAACCGATCACGGACAGATCCAGACACCTATCTTCATGCCTGTGGGGACGGTGGGTAGTGTCAAGGGTGTACACTTTGCCGAACTGCGCGAGCAGATCAAGGCACAGATCATCCTCGGCAATACCTATCACCTCTACCTGCGTCCGGGTCTCGACATCCTGCGCAAGGCAGGCGGACTCCATAAGTTCAATACCTGGGACCGTCCGATCCTGACCGACTCAGGCGGCTTTCAGGTCTTCTCGCTTACAGGCATCAGGAAACTCACCGAGGAAGGCTGTCAGTTCAGCAGTCATATCGATGGATCCAAGCATATCTTCACGCCAGAGAACGTGATGGACACAGAGCGCGTGATCGGAGCCGATATCATGATGGCCCTCGACGAGTGTCCCCCAGGACAGAGCGATTACCAGTATGCGAAGAATTCACTGGGACTGACCCAGCGATGGCTGGAACGCTGCGTGAAGCGCTTCAACGAGACGGAGCCCCTCTACGGTTATAACCAGACACTCTTCCCCATCGTGCAGGGTTGTACCTATAAGGATCTGCGACAGGATGCAGCCAAGCATGTGTGTGATGTGCTGAGTCGTCTGAACGACGGCGGTGGTGCTTCCATCGGAGGATTGGCTGTAGGCGAACCCACTGAGGTGATGTACGATATGATTGAGGTGGTCAATGAGATTCTGCCCAAGGACCGTCCCCGTTACCTGATGGGTGTAGGTACCCCTCAGAACATCCTCGAGGCTATTGAGCGAGGTGTCGATATGTTCGACTGTGTGATGCCCACCCGTAATGGCCGTAATGCGATGCTCTTCACCTACGAGGGTACGATGAATATGCGTAACAAGAAGTGGGAGGACGACTTCTCACCCATCGATCCCGATGGCTGTGATATCGACCGTATCCACTCGAAGGCCTATCTCCATCACCTCTTCAAGGCACAGGAGCTGCTCGCCATGCAGATAGCCAGCATCCATAACCTCGCCTTCTATCTGCGACTCGTCACGGATGCCCGACAGCATATCCTGGCAGGCGACTTCGTACAATGGAAGCGCAGTGTGATCGACCAATTAGGAAAGAGAAGATGAAAGAGAAGTTGCAGCAAATAGGATCCCGGTTCGCGAAGATCAGACTTCCGAAGGTGAAGCTTCCGAAACTGAAGCTTTTCAGCGTTCTTTCGCGTCTGGACCGTTATCTGATGAAGAAGTTTATCGGCACCTATATCTTCTCCATCATCCTCATCATCTCTGTTGCCATCGTCTTTGACTTCAACGAGAACCTTGCGAAGTTCTCTACCTACGGCGCCCCCTGGAAGGCTATTATCTTCGATTATTACGCCAATTTCGTGCCTTATTTTGCCAACCTCTTCTCTCCCTTGTTTGTCTTCATCTCCGTCATCTTCTTCACGTCGAAGTTGGCAGGCAATTCGGAGATTATCGCCATGTTGGCCGCTGGTGTCAGCTTCAAGCAACTGCTGAAGCCGTACATCATTTCGGCAGCCCTTATCGCTGTCGTCAATTTCTATCTCGGCTCCTACGTCATTCCGCATGGAACGGTGGTGCGTCAGAACTTCGAGGCGAAGTACAAGAACAACAAACGTGTTACTTCAGCTTCTAATGTGCAGTTGATGGTGGGTCCGGGAACCATTGCCTATATCCAGCAATACGACAACAACTCTAAGACAGGCTACGGCTTCTCGCTCGACAAGTTCGAGAACAAGAAGCTCGTCAGTCACATGACGGCCTCTACCATCCGCTATGACTCGATCAGTGAGGCCCGTTATCATTGGAAGGCGATGAACTACAAGATCCGTACGCTGAAGGGACTGCGCGAGGAGATACAATCGGGCGATGTCATCGACACCCTGATTCAGATGGAGCCGATGGACCTTGTCTTCTCCAGTGGTCAGCAGGAGACGCTCACCTCCTCCGAACTGCGTCAGTACATCACGAAGCAGACGGAACGCGGCTCCAGCAATGTGGTGCAGTACGAAGTGGAGTATCACAAGCGTATAGCCACCTCTTTCGCCTCGTTCATCCTGACCATCATCGGTGTCAGTCTGTCCAGTCGTAAGCGCAAGGGCGGTATGGGTCTCTACCTCGGTATCGGACTGGCCCTCTCCTTCTCGTATATCCTGCTGCAGACCATCAGTGCGACGTTTGCCATCAATGCCGACACACCGCCTATCATCGCAGCATGGATGCCGAATGTCTTGTATTTGATTATCGCGTATTATTGTTACCGACAAGCACCAAATTAATGAAATTTGAAGAAACATATCTGAACGACAATATCCTCGATGCGCTTTATGACATGCGCTTCGACGAGATGACCCCCATACAGGAACGTTGCATACCTGAGATTCTCGACGGTTACGACCTACTTGGTGTGGCTCAGACGGGTACGGGAAAGACCGCAGCCTATCTGTTGCCTATCCTCTCGATGCTCGACGACGGGGACTATCCCAAAGATGCCATCAACTGTGTGGTTATGTCGCCTACCCGTGAGCTCGCCCAGCAGATAGACCAGGCGATGCAGGGCTTCGGCTATTACCTCGATGACGTATCGTCTGTTGCTGTCTATGGCGGTAATGATGGCGGACGCTACGAACAGGAGTTGCGTGGCATGCGTCTCGGCGCTGATGTGCTCATCGCGACCCCAGGCCGACTACTCAGCCACATGAAGGTGGGCAATCTCGATCTTTCGCGCTGCAGTTTCTTTGTGCTCGACGAAGCCGACCGTATGCTCGACATGGGATTCATCGACGATATCATGAAGCTCGTCAGTGCGCTACCCCAGAACTGTCAGCGAATCATGTTCTCGGCCACGATGCCGCCTAAGATCCGTGAGCTCGCCGTACAGCTGCTCCACAATCCCGTCGAGGTGAAGATAGCCGTCTCGAAGCCCGCAGAGAAGATTCAGCAGAGTGCCTACGTCTGCTACGATCCGCAGAAGCTGAAGATCATCAACCACATCTTCAAACAAGGTGACCTGAAGCGCGTCATCATCTTCTCAGGCAAGAAGGAGCGTGTCAAGGAGATTGCGCGCAGTCTGAAGTCCATGCATATCAACTGTGACCAGATGCACAGCGATCTCTCCCAACAGGAGCGCGACGAGGTGATGTATCGTTTCAAGGCCGGACAGACCGATGTGCTCGTGGCTACCGATATCGTGGCCAGAGGCATTGACATCGACGATATCCTGACAGTCATCAACTACGACGTACCCCACGATGCAGAGGACTATGTACACCGCATCGGACGTACGGCCCGTGCCCAGCGCGACGGCGTGGCCATCACTTTCATCAGTGAGGCTGACATCTATCGATTCCAGCAGATCGAGCATTTCCTCGGTAAGGAAGTCACGAAGAATCCGCTGCCCGAAGGTATCGGCGAAGGTCCCGAATACACGAAGCGTGAGAAGAAACGTTCGAATACCCGTCGTCATGGCCGCTGGCACTCACGTGGAAATGGCTCCAAGAACAATCGCAACAAGAAATCTTGATTTTTAGTTTAGAGTTTAAAGTTTAGAGTTTAAAGTTTATAGTTTAATGCTGACAAATCCCATCGCAAAGATCAACCTCGGGCTTAACGTTGTAGAACGTCGCCCTGATGGTTACCACAACCTGGAAACCGTCTTCTACCCTGTTCCCATCTGTGATGCCCTCGAGGTATTCCCCATGGACCCGCAGTTCCCCTCAGCGTTCGATTGTGACCTGAAGGTTACAAATATCCATATTGACGGTGACGAGCAACGTAACCTCGTGGTACGTGCCTATAACCTGTTGAAGCAGGACTTTCCTGACCTACCCCGCGTGCACGCGCATTTATATAAAGGTATACCTACGCAGGCTGGTATGGGTGGCGGTTCAAGCGATTGTGGCTTTATGATCACTCTGCTCAACCGTCAGTTCCAGCTCGGACTCTCTGACGAACAGATGATTGCGTATGCGGCCAGATTGGGAGCCGACTGTGCTTTCTTCATTCTCAACAAGCCTTGTTATGCAGAAGGTATCGGTGAGAAACTCGAGCCCATCGACCTCCAGCTGAAAGGCTGGTATCTGGCCGTCGTGCGTCCTGATATTCCCGTACCCACTAAGGAGGCATTCTCACTCATCACGCCACAACGCCCACAGAAGAACTGTCGCGACATCGTGATGCAACCCGTTGAAACATGGCGTAACGAGCTCACCAACGATTTCGAGAAGAGTGTCTTTGCCCTTCATCCCGAGATAGGTGCCATCAAACAACGGCTCTATGATCTGGGAGCTGTCTATGCCGCTATGTCTGGATCAGGATCCTCTCTCTTCGGTCTCTTCCGTGATCCTGTAGATCTTTCTGAATTCAACCAAGAGGGAACCTTCAAACAAATCATCCCACTCACATAAAAAAAGCTCCCGAACTTCGGGAGCCTTTTTATTATCTCGTTATTATATCTTTACTGAATACCGTCTTTACGGAGTTTCTCCTGCCATTTCCAGGCGCTCTTCAGTACCTCTTCGGTAGGGGTGTCGGCCTTCCAGCCCAGCACCTTGTTGGCCTTGTCAACATTGCCCCATACCTGCTCGATATCGCCCTCGCGACGTGGTGCATACTCCCAGTTCACCTTCACACCAGTAGCCTTCTCAAAGCCCTCAACTACCTCGAGTGTCGAGAGACCCTTACCAGTACCGATGTTGAACACCTCTACAGCTTCTGTCTCAGGCTTATCAAGTACGCGCTCCATAGCCTTCACGTGAGCCTTTGCCAGATCCACTACATAGATATAGTCGCGGATACAAGTCTTATCAGGTGTATTGTAGTCGTGTCCGAAGATCTTCAGTTGCTTACGGATACCCATAGCCGTCTGGGTCACAAAAGGAATCAGGTTCATAGGTACACCGTTAGGCAGTTCACCGATCAATGCTGTGGGGTGAGCACCGATGGGGTTGAAATATCTCAGAATGATACTCTTGATAGGCGCACCTGAGTGGATGTAGTCCTGGATGATCTCCTCGTTGATCTGCTTCGTGTTACCATAGGGACTCATTGCTTTCTGGATAGGTGCATTCTCTGTCACAGGCAGATTCTCCTGTGAAGGCTGGCCGTATACCGTACAGCTCGACGAGAAGATGATACCCTTCACATCGTACTTCGGCATCAGCTCCAGCAAGTTGATGAGTGATGTCAGATTGTTTCGATAGTAGAGCAGCGGTTTCTCTACACTCTCTCCCACAGCCTTAGAGGCAGCGAAGTGGATGATACCTTCAATCTTCGGATACTTCTTAAACACACCCTCCAGCGCATCCATATCGCAACAGTCCACTTTCTCGAAGGCAGGGCGAATACCCGTAATCTTCTCGATGCCGTCAACGACATTTGCATTAGAATTCGACAGATTGTCGATGATCACTACCTCATAGCCTGCTTCCTGCAGTTCAACGGTTGTATGGCTTCCGATAAAGCCTGTACCACCAGTCACCAAAATTGTCTGTTTCATATTTGTAGTTTATAATAAGAATGCTATCTGAGTTTGCAAAGATAGACAATTTATGCGAGATGCACAAGAAAAAAACGAAAAAAGATATAAAAAAAGGGAAAGGGGAAACCAGAACAGTTTCCCCTTACCTTTTTAGCGAGATGATAGATTCCCATAGTCTGACTCGCTACTGAAAAATAGGCCTCTGCCCATTACAGACTATGTTTGTGCCGGTAGTAAGTTCAAATGACGACATTTCGGACGCCCAGCAAATCCGGCTGCTTCGCCCAGCCTCCCTATATAAGCTATTTTCTGTTATTTTCGTTGACGACGATATATGCTGTTAGAATTTTTGCAAAAGGGTTATCGAGTGCAAATATAAGTAAAAAAATGATAAGTGGTTCACTCTTTAACATTTATTAAAGACTCTTTGCAAGTGTTATGCGTAAAATCGAGGATGTCGAATTTGTGACCCTATAACGATGGTCGATTCTAAGGCCTACAAGCCACAAAATCTCACCCTTATTATCAGTGACAACCAATTGACGTCGTTTATCCAATAGGGAAAGTTTCTGATCAGTCAGGAAATCGCTGACAAGACGATGTCCCTCCATACCAAAAGGACAGAACTTATCGCCTGTCTGTACTGGTCTGATGGTTAAAGGAAATTGAATGTTTGCTTTATCTATTGTTGCACAAAGCACTGAGTTTGAAATAGATATATCTTTAGAGATATCAAAAGAAAAAAGCATATTCTCAGTGTAGCGATAGTGCCCTGTCTCTGGTATTTTCATCGTTTTCATCGGTGCCTGAATGGGCTCGAGGATGAGTTGGCCACGATCGATCAACAGGGTATGTGAAGAGGATAAGAACTCCCTACCCGATTCCCCGTTGAGATGGGCGAAAATCTGATCAGTCTGCGTAGAATTATACCCAAAAGGAACCAGCCATTCATGAAGGAAAGCCTCGGGTGAAGGTTGCTGTTGAAGACTGTCAATGGACACTTTCTGAGTCTCAGAGCCATCTTCGCGTTGTACCAACGAAGCAAGCCGAGAAGATATGTAGTTGTTAAATATTTTCTCTGTTTGTTGCAGATAATGGGCGGTTTTATCGATATTTTCAGCAACATTTGGGTTGATTTCACGTAAAATAGGTAGTACACGCAGGCGAATCTTATTACGTACCACATCGTCGACGAGATTAGTGGAATCAACGACATATTCCTGGTGGATTGTCTTGAGATAATCCTCGATCTCCTGACGACTGAGGCAGAGCAACGGACGGACGATCTGTCCGTTTTTGGGACGAATACCTGTCAGCCCATGAATACCTGCACCACGAATCAGATTCATGAGCAGTGTCTCGACAGCATCGTCACGATGATGGGCGACACACACATCAGACGCTCCGATATCCTGACATAGTTGACGGAAATAGCCATAACGCAAGTCGCGTGCAGCCATTTCAATGCTTACTTGATGTAAAGTAGCATATTCGCCTGTTTCAAAATGAATTAAATGAAGCGGAATATCATGAGACTTACAGAGCGATTTGACAAATTCTTCATCACGATCACTCTCATCGCCACGTAAATGAAAATTACAATGAGCAGCCTCAATACGATAGCCCAACTGCTTCAGAATGAGCAGCAAGGCCACACTATCAGCACCTCCGCTGATGGCCACAACGTGAAGATCGTCGTGGGACAGCAACTGGTGCTTCGCGATGAAATCGGTAACTTTATTCCACATACAAAACCAGTCCCTTCAGATACTCACCCTCGGGATGATAGATATTGATCGGATGATCAGCTGGCTGATGCAACTGATGGAGAATGCGCACCTTACGACCAGCCTGGGCGGCTGCCGTAAAGACTGCATTACGGAAATGATCTTTTGTTACCACCTGTGAACAACTGAAGGTGAAGAGGATACCGCCTGACTGAATCTTCTGGAAAGCTTTGTTATTCAGACGGGTATACCCTTTGAGCGCATTGTGCAGAGCCCCTCGGTGTTTAGCGAAGGCCGGCGGATCGAGGATTATCAGATCGTACTGGTCGCCAGCTTGTTCGAGGAACTTGAAAGCATCCTCACAGAAGGCCTGATGACGTGCGTCGCCAGGAAAGTTGAGCTCAACATTACGGTTGGTGAGTTCGATGGCCTTAGCACTACTGTCAACAGAATGAACCAGCTGTGCCCCACCCCGCATGGCATAGAACGAGAAACCTCCGGTATAGCAGAACATATTGAGCACACGCTTACCACGAGCGAATCGTTCGAGCAGTGAACGGTTCTCGCGCTGATCGACGAAGAAGCCTGTCTTCTGACCACGCAGCCAGTCGACATAGAACTTCAGACCGTTCTCGAGGGCGATGTTATCGTCGCTTCCACCATAGAGGAAGCCGTTCTCCATGTGGTCCATAAAAGGTAAGGTGGTCTCGCTCTTATAATAAACATTCTCGAGGCGGTCACCCATCACACGGACGAGTTGAGCGGCTATCTCCTTACGACAGAGATGCATACCTATGCTATGAGCCTGCATAACAGCAGTCTTACCATAGACGTCGATGATGAGTCCAGGCAACAGATCGCCCTCGCCGTGAACCAACCGGTATGTGTTATTGTCAGGATTATCGGCAATACCAATGGCCTGTCTCATTTTCAGGGCCGACGTGAGTCGTGAAGCCCAGAAGTCGGCATCTATGGGAACATCGCGGAAAGAAAGCACACGTACAGCGATAGAACCTGCCTGATAATGTCCTACGGCGATGAAATCGTTCTTTGAGGTATGCACACGGACGAGTTCGCCCTCTTCTATGTCGTTGTCCTGCTGTTGTATAGCCCCAGAGAACACCCATGGATGGAAGCGTAGCAGACTCTCCTCTTTGCCTCGTTTAAGATATACTGTTTTCATACGGTTTTGGTTCTTCAACTATCTGAAGGCTATAATCGCCTGTTTCGTTCAGTCTGACGAGTTCGTGATAAATAAGCACACAAGCCCAGGCGTCGATGGCAGCATAGTTCTTCTGACTGTCTTTCAGCACGTCGCGCTCCCAGTTGGAAAGTCGCTCACTCTTGCTGATACGCTCATGGAACAGGTTGGCGTAGATTTTCACCAGACTCTGGTCCTCGATGCCGATGGCCTTCACCATATCCTGAAGGTCGATAAACCCAGCAGCCTCAAACTCACCCAACTCTTTCAGCGCGAGGATATCATTGCGCCAAGCCAGTCCTACCTTCTTGATCGATGTGGCTTCAAGCAGACGGATGATATCAGGGGTGAGACCCGTGTGGTTCAGGCGGAACAAGAAGCAGCAGTCCTGTGTGGCTACCTGGAGCAAAGAGCACTTGTAATGGGTACCTTTTGCAAAGGCTGGACGGGTCTCGGTATCGAACCCCAGAACCTCTTGTTGGAGCAGATAGTCAACGCAGCGCTCGGCCTCCTCACTGGAAACCACCACCACAATCCTACCAGGGAAAGTTACCTTGGGTAAGTCGGTCAAAGAGTCCTTATTTACCTTATTAAATATTAACTTTTTCATTTCTGAGTGCAAAATTACAAAAAAAACTGCGTTTTTATGATGAAATCTGAGTTTTTTAAACTACTTTTGCATCAAAATATTGCAAATAACATCAAAATGGCCAAGAAGAAGAAGGTAAAGAGCGAAAAAAACGCTTCAAGTTTCGCCTCTATACAGAGTGTGAAGAATATCGTCCAAAATGAGAAACTGAACTTTGTGATCGGTATTATACTGGTCATTGTGGCATTCTATTTCATCTTGGCGTTCGTGTCGTACTTCTCGACAGGAGCGGCAGACCAAAGTCTGATTGAAGATCCTCGGGAGGGAGAAATGCTGAACGAGCACCACGAATTCGGCAATACCTGTGGCAGTGTTGGTGCCTACATCTCGTGGTACTTCATTAAGTGTTGTTTCGGACTGCCATCATTCCTGATTCCCCTTTTCATCGTTTTGTTGGGTATCCATATGGTGAAGGCCTATCGCGTAAACCTGCTGAAATGGTTTATGTCATTGATGATCCTGATGATTTGGGCTTCGATCACGTTTGCTAAGTTCCTCTCACCATTCTTTGAGGATGCCTGCTACTGTCCTGGCGGCGATCACGGTCTATATGTTTGTCAGTTTATAGAGAATCTAGTGGGTTCACCTGGTCTGACAGCTATCCTGGCTATCACGGCCATCGCCTTCCTGACCTATCTGAGTGCCGAAACCATCATCATCATCCGTAAGTTGTTGAATCCTACGAAGTTCATTGATAAAGTGAAGTTTGTGGTAGCCAACAATAACCCCAACGAGCCCATCGATTCTTACGAGGATCAGATGAACATGGAAGATGAAGATGAACTGAAGTTTGATGATCCTGCCTCACAAATTGTGGAGTTCAAGGAAGACGGAAAAGCCGTCGTGATAGACGATGGCTATCAGAATGAGGACAACGCCAAGCCTGAGAAGGCTCCCAAACCTCAGAAAGACGAGGTAGATATGGAAGTTGAAGTAGCCAAGAACGAGGAGGAAGCTGATACCAAGACTGTCGCCCCTTCACTCGAAGATCTGGAGCCTTATGACCCCAAGCGTGATTTGGAGAACTATCACTATCCGACGCTCGACCTGCTGAAGAAATACGATAACGACGGCAAGCCCTATATCGATATGACGGAACAGACTGCCAACAAGAACCGAATCGTTGAGGTGCTCCGTACGTTTGGTGTGGAGATCTCGAGCATCAAGGCTACGGTTGGTCCTACCATCACACTTTACGAAATCACGCTGGCTCCTGGTGTTCGTATCTCGAAGATCCGTTCACTGGAAGACGATATCGCCCTGAGTCTGTCAGCTCTGGGTATCCGTATCATCGCTCCGATTCCTGGCAAGGGAACCATCGGTATTGAAGTACCAAATGCGAAGCCTTCGATTGTGTCGATGGAATCGATACTGAACTCCAAGAAATTCCAGGAATCAACTATGGAACTGCCTTGTGCATTAGGTAAGACCATCACCAACGAGGTCTATATGTTCGACTTGGCGAAAGCTCCTCACCTGCTCGTGGCAGGTGCCACAGGACAGGGAAAATCAGTTGGTCTGAATGCGATCGTCACCTCACTGCTTTACAAGAAGCATCCGTCGGAGATGAAAATTGTGCTTGTGGATCCGAAAAAGGTGGAGTTCTCTATCTATAATCCACTGATCAACCACTTCCTGGCCAAGGTGCCCGATGAGGATGCTGATCCCATCATCACGGATGTAACGAAGGTAGTTCGTACACTGAACTCACTTTGCAAACTGATGGATACCCGATACGACCTGTTGAAGGAGGTAGGAGCACGTAATATCAAGGAGTATAACAAGAAGTTCATTGAGCGTAGGATTCCACCACGCGGCGGACACGGTTATATGCCTTATATCGTGGTGATTATCGATGAGTTTGGAGATTTGATCATGACCGCAGGTAAGGAGATTGAGCTGCCGATTGCCCGTATAGCCCAGTTGGCACGTGCCGTTGGTATCCATATGGTGATTGCAACCCAGCGTCCAACCACGACGATTATCACGGGTAACATCAAGGCTAACTTCCCTGCCCGTATCGCCTTTAAGGTTTCGGCTGGTATCGATTCGAAGACTATCCTCGACCGCACAGGTGCCCAACAGTTGATAGGACGAGGCGACTTATTGGCATTGGTAGGAGGCGCAGAGCCCGTTCGTGTCCAGTGTGCTTTCGTTGACACTCCTGAAGTAGAGCGAATCAATGAATTCATCGCTGATCAGCAGAGCTATGGTGCACCCTTCGAACTGCCAGAGCCAGACACACCTGATGCAGACCTCGGAGAAAATGGAGCTGCCGATGTGGATATGCAACATCTCGATCCGCTCTTCGAGGATGCAGCCCGTCTGATTGTTGTTAACCAGAGTGGTTCTACCTCTCTCATTCAACGTAAGTTCGCCATCGGCTACAATCGTGCAGGTCGTCTGATGGACCAGTTGGAGAAAGCTGGTGTCGTAGGTGCCGCTATGGGTTCGAAGCCGCGTGAGGTGATGATTCAGGACGAAGTAAGTTTGAATAACCTGTTAAATAGTATAAGATGAAAAAGATTGTTTTTAAGGCGATGGTGACAGTACTATTTACTATTCACTGTTCACTATTCACCGCAACAGCGCAGACTGCCAAAAGTGTACTCGACAAGGCAGCATCAACGATTACCGTGAAAGATGGTGTGAAGGCCAACTTCAAGATGACAGGTAGTCATGGGAACACCAGCGGAACCATCTTTGTCAAGGGGAAGAAATTCCACGCAACCACACCTGTGGCCACCATCTGGTTTGACGGTAAGACCCAATGGACTTATATGAAGAACAACGATGAGGTGAATATCAGTACACCTACGGAGGCTCAGTTGCAGGCTATCAACCCTTATAACTTCATCAACCTCTATAAGAACGGCTACACCTCGACACTCAATAAGAGTGGCAAGGACTACATCGTGCATCTGACAGCCGACTCAAAGTCCAAGAAGATTCAGGAATTGTTTATCACTGTTGACAAGACATCGTATCATCCCACACAGGTAAAACTATTGCAGGGCAATAAATGGATAATCTTCGACATTACGAATCTGAAGAAGGAAAACATTGCTGACAGCCAGTTCAAATTTAATTCGAAGGATTTCCCAAATGCAGAGGTGATTGACCTGAGGTGAGTTGAGAGATGAATAAGTTCAAGTTATACAGGCTTCTAAGGAAGAACACAAATCTGAGCTATAAGCGCAGTCCGGCCTTCGAACAGAACAAGTGGGCGAAAGTGCTCATCTATATGGGTGGAGGTCTGTTTGTCCTATACCTTATATTATATGGGGGTATCATCGCGATGACAGCCGATGGTGAGGCAGGAAGAATGATCTCCATGATGCCCATCATCCTGTTGATCGATTTCTTCCTGCGCTTCATTTTCCAGACAACACCAGGTATGATGGTAAAGCCCTATATCCTCCAACCCATCTCACGCTATACCGCTATCGAATGTTTTCTGGTATCAGAACACCTCAGCAGCTATAACCTGTTGTGGTTGGCAATGTTCATCCCCTACTCGATGATCATCCTCATTGCAGGTGCAGGTTTCTGGGCTGTATTACTAGAATTGATTGCATCGCTGCTGATGATCATGCTGAACAGTCAGATCTACCTCTTCTTCCGTACACTGATTAATCGAAGTGTACTTTGGATGATTCCTGCTCTGGCCTTCTATGCCCTGCCCTTCTCGCCACTGCTCGTGAACCACAAAAACAGTGCTATTTCGAAGCTGATAGACACATATGCTGCCATCGGTGCAAGCTGGTATTTCGTTCCTGCGCTTATCCTTATCATCGTGGGATTGTTCTACGCAAACCGTGCATTCCAGTTCAAGTACGTCTACGAAGAAATATCTAAGAGCAAGGAACGTGCGCTGAAACACGTCTCACAGTTCAGGTTCCTCGAGCGCTTCGGACTCATCGGCGAATACCTGAAAATAGAACTGAAGTCGAACCTGAGGAACAAGACCATGCGTTCTCGCTGCATCATGAGTCTGACACTGATTGTCGTATTTTCGTTGCTTGTTGCCTATACCCCGATGTACGATAACGAACTGATGCAGAATTTCTGGTGCGTCTATTGTTTCGCCATCTACGGAGTGACAGCCCTTATCAAGATTATGGGACAAGAAGGCAACTATATCGACCTACTGATGACACACAAGGAGAACATCATCGCCCTGTTGAAGGCCAAGTTCTGGTTCTACAGTCTGATTCTGGTTATCCCCTTCCTCATTATGTTGCCAGCTGTCTTCACTGGTAAGTTTACCTTACTGATGCTGTTTGCCTATATGCTCCTGACATCTGGATTCCTCCATTTCATCATCTTCCAGTTGGCTGTTTATAACAAACAGACGTTGCCTTTACAACAGAAGATGACAGCCAAGGGTAACTTTGAGAACGGCATGCAGATTGTCATCGAGATGGTGGCCCTGTTTGGACCGATCCTCATCATGGGTCTTGGCTATCTGCTGATGGGTCTGACCTATACTTATATCATGATGTGCGTCATCGGATTGGCATTCATTGTTACCCATCCGTTATGGATCAGAAACATCTATAACCGCATGATGATGCGCAGATATGAGAATATGGAAGGCTTCCACGCAACCCGTCAATAACTTTTTTGAAGAAATTCAGTAAAAAGTTTGGTGGTTTCAAAAAAAGTGTGTACCTTTGCACCCGCAAAAGAAAAAGATGCACCCGTAGCTCAGTTGGTAGAGCACCTGACTCTTAATCAGGGTGTCCAGGGTTCGAGCCCCTGCGGGTGTACTAAAAGGAGGAAAGTGACCTCCTTTCTTTTTGAAATGATGATGCACCCGTAGCTCAGTTGGTAGAGCACCTGACTCTTAATCAGGGTGTCCAGGGTTCGAGCCCCTGCGGGTGTACGGATTTTAAAGGTTAATACGAAGGGTTGCCGATATGGCTCAGTTGGTAGAGCAACGCATTCGTAATGCGTAGGTCCCCGGTTCGAGTCCGGGTATCGGCTCACAAAAATCAGAAATTTTATTGTTTAAGCGGAATTAGCACATCGGTAGTGCACGGGCTTCCCAAGCCTGGGAGGCGGGTTCGATTCCCGTATTCCGCTCAGAAAGAATGCAGGTCGTCTGAACCTGCATTCTTTTTTCATTATCTTAATTGGAGTCCTTCTCCCACTCTCAGTTGATGATCAGGTGTGAAATGGTTCATCTTATAGAGATTCTTCAGACGGATGCCGTATTTCTGGGCGATGGAGTACATCGACTCACCATTGCGCACATAATGCAGCCGGTCTTTGTAATCCTTGGGCGCCTTCTTCTGCTTCTTCTTCAGCCAGATAATTTCTCCTTCCTCAAGTTGATCGCGCTTGTCGCGTTCATTATACTTGGCCAGTTTTTTATAACTGATACCCACCTCCTTTGCAAGCGTCTGGAACGAATCACCACGACGGGTTATCAGATAGTAGTTCTTGTTGAAGCTCTTAATGATGTGAAGCGATTCACCAGCAACGGCGTGATCCTTCGTGTGCTCAACCATGAACTTGTCATAGCCCTTGGCATTGTCATACTGATAGAGTTTGTATAGCTGGATAATCTCTATCAGTTTGTCGGCATATTGTGGGTTCGTGGCATAGCCGGCAGCTTTCAAGCCTCGTGCCCAACCCTTATAGTCTGTCACTTTCAGATTGAACAAAGCACTGTAGCGCTTGCTTCCCGTGAGAAACTTGGAATGGTCCTCATACGACTCAAAGGCCGAATCGTAGGCTCGGAAGCACTCGTTACGCTCATCATCATCGTGATAAGTTCTGCGACCAGACCAACCATTGCATTTGATACCAAAATGATTATTTCCCTTGACTGCCAGTTCGCTACGGCCTGCACCACTCTCGAATAAACCCTGTGCCAGAGTGATAGACGCAGGAATATGGTGACGCTGCATCTGCTCGATAGCAATGTCCTTATACTGGTCTATGTACTGCTGATATACTTGATTCCAACGTGCCTGTGCATGGACTCCCAAAGACAGGACGACGGCTATACTTATGAAAATTTTCCTCATATTATCGAATTTCTTGTGCAAAATTAGTGTTTTCTCTCGAATTATTCGTATATTTGCCGAAAAATATCGCAATTTATGGAAGAACTTGAACTAAAATCCACCATCCACGCTTTTCAGATGGAAGAGTTAAGCGATGCAGAACGCCATTTGGTAGAACTCGCCATCGAGGCTACGAGCCGTAGCTATGCCCCATATTCACATTTCCATGTCGGAGCAGCTGTATTACTTGACAACGGCGAAGAGCTGATAGGTTGTAATCAGGAAAATGCGGCCTACCCATCGGGACTTTGTGCAGAACGTACAGCCTTGTTTTCTGCTGGTGCTCAATATCCGAATGTGCCCGTGAAAATGCTGGCTATTGCCGCCAGAGGTACGGATGGCGAATTGCAATATGAGCCCGTAGGTCCTTGTGGGTCGTGCAGGCAGGTCATCATCGAATCGGAGACTCGTGCTGGAGGTCCCATCCGTATCCTGCTCTATGGACGCAAATGTGTCTACGCAATCGATGGAATCAGGAAACTGATGCCTCTCACTTTTTCGGAGTTCTAACGATAACAACCTAATCCCTTGGCTGTAGAAAGGGAATCCAGGTGGAAATCGTATTCCAGGTTTTCCTCGTCGATTTTTACGAAATGCTCCTTACCCTGAATGGAATCTTCAGGCGTTTCCCAGATAATCTGCTGGAAACGAGTAGAATCTTCCTCCTCTGCAAATGAGCGTAACAGACAATTCTTGAAGTGATAATCAAACGAGAGGCTATCATTGGAAATATAACCTTTCACCACATCTTTATCATATCCCGTCACGATGGTTCCTTCACAAACGAGGTCTATCAGTGATGTAGGCGTATTTGTAAAATATAGCGCAAAACCACGATCAGCTGAGAAGGGGAAGAACTGTCCCAGGGTACAGTAGCTTACCTCAGCCTTTCCACCAAGGATATACAAACTATTACCTAACGTATTCGTCAGTTGACAATCCTCCAGGCGGATATATGAGTTAGTGCTCTGAACACCAACTCCCTGACAATTATGAACGATACACTCCTGCATCAGCAGACGGTATTGTTCCAGATCAATGGCTGCAGAATCGCAGACAATACCATCCAGAGGATTACGGATCTCAGTTCTGAGCAAGGTGTTCCCCGTCGATGAACCCAAGAAGTGGATGCCCTTCCATTGTCCGCATACCCTGTCATATGGCAGATAAGGAAACATACGGTCAAGTCGGTCTCCACGCATGACGCAATCCTCAGTGACCAACTTCCCTGCTACCTCGATACCTGATCCATCATGAAAATAGAGTGTCGTGTTTCTGATGGTCAATGTGGCATCTTCACTCACTTTCAGTTCACCATAGATCACAATGGGGATATTGGTCTCTATCACGGAGTCTTTCGTAATCTCTGGGGAATAGAGTTTCATTGCGTCCCAAGACCATGCTCTCAGACAGACCTTCTGCTCTACTCCACTCTCCAACGTGAAGACCAGATCATCTTCCACCAAGGTGGGTGTGGGCTGTCTGGTCTCGTTTGAGGTCAGTTCCACAAAGACCAGAATACTGTCATTCTTTCGGATTTCCACATCGTTGGTCTGCGAACCATTGGCGTTATCAAGATACATGCCGTCGACATTCACTCGATACCCCGTCTGATTACCTCTACGCAGTCTGACACTCTGCATCCTCAGACCATCATTGTTACGATTGTGTACCCAGAAAGAGTATGTAGAGGAAGGTGTACGACTGAACACCGTATCAAGAGACAAGGTATCAACCGAGAAGTCGAGTTTCAATCCGTTATTTGTCGAGAATGAATCATCATCCTGACAAGCTGCGCATAAAGCGAGTATGGTCAAAAAATAAAAAATCCGTTTCATCGTATAGATAAAACGGATTCTCTGTCAGTTTATTGCATTTACTTGCCAAAATAACGCTTCAGCAGACCAGCGAAGCCAGCACCATGACGGGCTTCGTCCTTAGCCATTTCATGAACGGTGTCGTGAATAGCGTCGAAACCAGCAACTTTTGCGTTCTTAGCAATGCGGAACTTGTCCTCGCAAGCACCAGCCTCTGCAGCAGCACGCTTCTCCAGATTGGTCTTAGTATCCCATACACACTCACCCAGCAACTCTGCGAAACGAGATGCGTGATCTGCCTCCTCAAATGCATAGCGCTTGAATGCTTCTGCGATTTCGGGATATCCCTCACGGTCAGCCTGACGAGCCATTGCCAGATACATACCAACCTCACCACACTCACCATTGAAGTGGTTACGCAAGTCATTAATCATTTCCTCGCTGACACCTTCAGGCTTACCGTCGCCAATCTTATGAACGGTAGCATAAGTCATGTCGGCATCGTCCTTCAGTTCAGAGAACTTGCTGGCAGGAGCCTTACAGATTGGGCACTTCTCGGGAGCTGCATCGCCTTCATAGATATATCCACAAACGGCGCAAATGAATTTTTTCTTCATAATCGTATTTGTTTTTTTAGTTATTAATAAAGAGTTTCATATATGCGTTTGCAAATATACAATAAAAAAATGAATTCTGCAAATTTTTTAAGCAGAATTCATCTTCTTTTGTTGCTTATCTTTGCGTATTTTGCTGAATTACGATTTGATAATATTGATAAGTTCCTCTATTGTAACGAGTTGCTGTTCTCCACTCAACATATTCTTCAGCGTGAGCTTTCCTTCAGCCATTTCGTTCTCGCCTGCTAAGGCCACAAATGGGATCTGTTTGGCATTAGCATAAGACATCTGTTTCTTCATTTTCGTTGAATCCGGGAAGATTTCCGTACGGATACCTGCCTCTCGCGCCTTTGCCACTGCTGGCAGACAATAGGCCGTTTCTTTGTCACCGAAGTTGATAAAGAGCAATTGGGTACCGTTGACCGCATCCTTAGGATAGCAGTCGAGGGTATTAAGCACATCGAAGATACGGTCTACCCCAAACGAGATACCTACACCAGAGATACCTGGCATACCAAAAATACCCGTCAG
>JAEETB010000250.1 GCA_016286575.1 Prevotella sp. | reverse complement strand
GTGAAGTGGACATCGGCCACGAGGGGTGTCGTATAGCCGTCGGCCTTCAGGCGTGCAGAGATATTCTTCATGTTCTCGGCCTCACGGATGCCCTGGGTGGTGAAGCGTACGAGTTCGCCACCTGCATCGATGATGCGCTTGGCTTGGGCCACGCAGCCCTCGGTATTATTCGTATCTATCGTTCCCATCGACTGGATGCGGATGGGGTTGTTGCCTCCAATGCCGATATTCCCGACACGGGCCTCTGTGCTAAAACGTCGTTTGTACATATAGGGATTTACGATTTACAGATTTACGATTTACGATTTTAATTTGTTTTGAACTGATACTTCAGGCCGGCGAGTTCTTCGTTGGCTTTCTCGATCTTGATACGCAGGTTGCCTTTGTAGACGGCGAGGCGCTGAGCCAGTTCGGCATCACCAAGGGCGAGCATCTCCACAGCGAGGATGGCTGCATTCTGGGCACCATTCACGCCCACGGTGGCTACAGGGATGCCTGGAGGCATCTGGATGATGGAGAGCATGGCGTCGAGACCGTCGAGCATGCCCTTGATGGGTACGCCGATGACGGGCAGAGTGGTGGATGCAGCAATGACACCAGGCAAGGCTGCAGCCATGCCTGCGCCAGCGATGATGACCTTGATGCCACGATCCTTGGCAGTGCGTGCAAAGGCCTCCACGGCATCAGGCGTGCGATGGGCTGAGAGGGCATTCACTTCGAAGGGCACCTGCATCTCGTCGAGCAACTTACAGGCTTTCTCCATAATAGGCAGGTCGCTCGTGCTGCCCATGATAATACTGACGATAGGTTTCATTTATTTACGATTTACAGATTTACTATTTACGATTTATTTACGATTTAGAGATAGAGTAATCCGAAGACGGAGCAGACGATGCCCACGAGGAAGCCTGCAACGACCTGCAACAAGGTGTGCTGGCGCAGGATCATGCGGCTAGTGCCGAGGATACCTGCGAGGATGAGTACCAGACAGAGCCACCACACAGGATTGAAGTTGAAGTATTCGCCAAAGACGAAGAGGGATCCTGCCACACCTCCTATGGCTGCCGTGTGGGTGGAGATCTTCCACCACACATTGATGAGGGCACAGACCACCTGGATGCACAGTGCCGCTGAGAGGATGGTCCCCATGAAATGGGGGATATGGAGCTGATCCATCAGGTAGATGCAGAAGAAGTAACAGAGGATGGAGATGACGTAAGGTACGGCACGACGCTCTTTATGACCCAGTTCGATGAGTGTCCATCCACGATGACGACGGTAGAGATGGATGAGTATCGTGGGCAGGAGGATGGTGAAGAGGTAGACCATCGTGAGCACCTGGAGCTTGTAGCCCCAGGGCATCAGTCCCAGGTAACTGAAGGCAAACAGGGCCATCATACCCACCAATGGCAGGTAAAAGGGTGTGAACAGCATGCTCAGTACCCGTGCCGTCAGGATCATCGTCTTTTCGCGCTTCCTACCTTTACTCATTTTTCACTTCCTTAGTCTCGCTATAGGGATCCCCAGCTGCTCACGGTATTTCGCCACCGTGCGACGGGCTATGGGGTATCCCATCTCTGCTAATTTCTCTTTCAATACATCGTCGCTCATCGGATGTTGCTTGTCCTCACCGTCGACCATGTCGCGCAGTGCCACCTTGATCTGGCGTGTCGACAGCTCCTCGCCACTCTCCGTCGTGATACCGTCGCTGAAGAAGTAGCGCAGGGGGAACGTACCCCAGCGCGTGAGGGCGTATTTCGAGTTGCTCACACGTGAGATGGTAGAGAGGTCGAGTCCCGTCTTCTCTGCCACATCCTTCAGGATCATCGGGCGCAGCGACGACTCGTCGCCATCGACGAAGAACTGGTGCTGCAGCTGGATGATGGCCCGCATGGTGATGGTGAGCGTGTGGCGGCGCACCTTCACGGCCTCGATGAAACCCTGTGCGGCATCGACCTTCTTCTTGATATACAGCAGTGCCTCCTTCGTCTGGCGGCTCATATTCTCCTTATTCTGCTGATACTCCTTCATCGAGTCGGCAAACGACTGCGACACCTTGAGCTCAGGCACCTCGCCATTGTTGAGGGTGAAGGTCACGGTGCCATCGTCCTGGGTATCGACGATAAAGTCGGGCGTGATCTGCTGCATACTCCTGCCCATTGTCTCACCCATCGAGGCCCCAGGTCGCGGATTCAGCTTGCGGAGTTCGCGGAAGAGGGCAGCTGCCTGCTCGTCGTTCAGACTGAGCGCTGCCTGGATCTTCTGCCAGTGTTTCTTCGTGAACGCCTCGAAGTAGTCTTTCACCACGCGCGTCATCAGATCTTTCAGACGCGAGGGGTCGCGACGCTCTATCTGGAGCAGCAGACACTCCTGAAGGGTGCGCGCGCCTATGCCAGCAGGATCGAACTCCTGCAGGATGGCAAGCACCTCTGCTATCTCGTGCTCAGTGACATCAATATTATGATAGACGGCCAGTTCGTCGCTGATGGCATAGAGCTCCTTGCGCAGCAGACCGTCATCGTCGAGTGAGCCGATGAGATACTCCATGATGTAACGCTGGCGATCCGTCATATCCATCTCACCCATCTGCTCTTTCAGCTGGTCGTAGAACGATACACTCTCGCCGTAGACCATCTCCTCGCGCTCTTCGTTAAAGGTGCCACCTGTCTGGTAGACGGGTAGTTCCTCATCATCGCGCCCAATGGAACTGAGGGCCTCGTCGAGGGCAGACTGTCGCTCCTCGCGCTCGTTGCGTGTCTCGAAATCCTCCTCTGAGGGGCTCAGGGTGTCAGGATTATCCTGATAGTTTGTGCTGTCTGCATAATCATCCTCGCCAGGGCTTGCGACCTCAAGGGCAGGGTTGTCGTTCATCTCGGTATTGATGCGGTCGATCAGCTGCATCACTGGCAGCTCTACCAATGAGGCCTGCAACAGTTGCTGGTGGGAGAAGATCTGTCCCTGCTTCAGCTGCTGCGTCTGTTCCTGTATCTGTCCGTACTTATCGTTCATTGTAAACTGTAAACCGTAAACTATTTGAAGTACTCTTTCAACTGTTCTGCGTAGGAGGCGAGATCCTCCGTATTGGCATTGCCGAAGCGGCGCCATATCTGCTGGCATGGCAGGAGCAGCGGACTGAATGTCACATCCTTACGCTTCAGATAAGGATCGCAGTGCTGCAGCACCTCCATCACGTCGACCACCTCACTGGCTTTTATTTTTATCAGACGGGCCAGTTGCTGTACCTCCGGAGTGTCTGTCACCATTGTAATAGGTGTCAGGCGGAAGTAGAGGTCGAGTATCAGGATGAGCATGACGGGCGTGATGGTCGTATCGTCAGCCACAGGGCGGAAATCCTTCTCGAAGCTCTCCGAAACCTCCACCCCGTCGTAGAAGTCGTCTGCATTGTTGAAACCTTTCATGCTTCGCCATAGGCTGACAGCGCGTGACAGTTTCTGAGGACTGTTGCCATAGGTCTCCCAGATGCGCTCGATGCGCGGGGTCTCGAGATTGGCAATCTGGCACATCTTGTTGAACAGTTCATTGGGTGCGATGTGGAGTTCGAGACTCAGATCGACCATTTTCTTGCTGTACATGGGTTTCACGCCAACAGGTCGCTGAAGGTAGATTTGCATCAGCAAAAGCCAGTAATCGTCCTGCCATTTTGACTTTTTTGCCATATTCTTCGCTATTTTTTTGCAAAAATACGGCTTTTTTCGTATATTTGCAACCGAATTTGCAAAAAAGATGCGAAAAAAGATATTATTTATCGTTTGTGTAGTCTTCAGCCACGCTGTATTTGCACAAAGTATACGTGAAAAACTGATGGACGACCTCTTCAGGGCGGGCAGTAATTATTACGCTTATCCTGACCCCCATATCAATCTGACGCCAGCCCCCAAGGGGAAGAAACCTTTCTATATCAGTACCTATGCCCGTCATGGCTCGCGCTTCCTCATCAGATCCAAGGAGTATGAATGGCCTTATCAGGTGATGAAGAAAGCTGACGATCAGGGAAAACTGAGCGAGTTGGGCAAGCAGACACTGGAACAGTTGACGGCCCTGCGTTCAGAGGCCAAGGACCGTTATGGTGAACTGACACCCCTGGGTGCCTCGCAGCACAGGAAGATTGCTCAGCGTATGTACGACAACTTCCCAGAGGTGTTCAAGGGCAAGGCCATCATCGACGCCAAGAGCACCGTGGTCATCCGTTGCATCATCTCGATGGAGAACGAACTGCTGCAGCTGACGAAGAACAATCCTGAACTTGTGATACGCTCGGATGCCAGTCAGCACGACATGTATTACATGAACAATCAGGACAGCGTGCTCATGAAGAAGCGTATGCCCAAGGATGCACTCGACGTCTATGCCGACTTCTGCAAGCGTCACGCCATCCACGACCAGGCCATGGGGCGACTCTTCAACGACTCCATCTTCTATCGCGACAGCATCGACGGCTATGTGCTCAACCAGGCCATCTTCAAGGCTGCCTCGAGCGTGCAAGGCACAGAGCTGCGCCACCACTTCAACCTCTT
>JAEETB010000021.1 GCA_016286575.1 Prevotella sp. | reverse complement strand
GTACATCACCCTTCACCGTTGCCAACAGCACCTTTCCTGCACTCTTGCTGCCCTCAGTTTTCTCTGCCTCGATAGCAGGCTGCAGGATATTGACGGCCTGTTTCATCGTACGGGCTGTCTTCACCACTTGGGGCAGGAACATCTTTCCTTCGCCGAAGAGCTCACCCACTTGATTCATACCTGTCATCAACGGACCTTCGATGATATCGACAGCATGGGGATATTTCTTCAGTGCTTCCTGCAGATCTTCCTCCAGATACTCACCTACGCCCTTCACCAGTGCCTGCACCAGACGGTCTTCTAAAGAGACATTCTCTCTGGACTCTTTCGCCTGATTGGTTGGGCTCGAAGAACTTGATGAACCTGATTTCTCTTGCTCTGCGGCAAGTTGATTCGCCAACTCTATCAATCGCTCTGCTGCGTCGCTGCGACGATACAGGATGACATCCTCGATGATATCAAGCTGTGCTCGAGGTATATCTGCGTATGTTACTTTTGTCGAGGGATTTACGATACCGAAGTCCATACCTTTCTGGATGGCATGATAGAGGAATACGGCATGCATCGCCTCACGGATATAATTGTTGCCTCTGAACGAGAAACTCAGATTGCTCACGCCTCCGCTGATGTGGGCTCCCTTCAGGTTGGTATGGATCCATTCCGTCGCACGGATAAAGTCTGCAGCATAGCTGTCGTGCTCCTCCATACCCGTTGCCACAGCTAACACATTTGGGTCGAAGATGATGTCGAGCGGATTCATACCCACCTTTTCTGTCAACAGCCTGTAGGCTCTCTCCGCAATCTCAATCCTGCGCTCATAGCTCGTGGCCTGTCCCTGTTCGTCGAAACACATCACCACCACCGCAGCACCATAGCGCTTCACGTCACGGGCGTGCTCCAGGAACTTCTCCTCACCCTCTTTCAGTGAGATGGAGTTCACGATGCTCTTACCCTGTACACACTTCAGACCAGCCACGATCACCTCCCAGTCCGATGAGTCAATCATCACAGGCACCTTGGCTATATCGGGCTCTGCCGCAATCATATTGAGGAAGGTGACCATCTCCTGCTTGGCATCGAGCAGTCCGTCGTCCATGTTGATATCTATCACGAGGGCACCGTCTGCCACCTGTTTACGGGCGATACCAATGGCCTCGTCGTAGTTCTTTTCCTTGATCAGCCGGAGGAACTTCCTCGACCCTGCCACGTTACAGCGCTCACCAACGTTAGTAAAGGTGGTTAGGGGTAAGAGGTTAGAGGTTAGAGATATGTCTTTTCCCCCAACTTCCAGGAGTTCGAGTCCCGATAACCACATGGTGTGAGGTTTGGCAACAGGAACATGTGGCTTTTTCCACCCTCCAGGTATTCTCTCACCCCTAACAACTAACCCCTCACCCCTGATCAACGCCTGATACGCCGCAATAAACGTCTCGTCAGTACCACAACAGCCTCCGATGATATTCACCAGTCCTTCGTCCACGAGTTCACCCATCTTAGGTGCCATCGTCTCGGCAGTCTCGTCGTAGAGTCCCATCGAGTTAGGCAGTCCGGCATTGGGATAGGCACTGATATAGTAAGGTGCCCTACGGGCCAACTCCCTGAGGAAAGGCTTCATCTGGGTGGCTCCAAACGAGCAGTTCAGTCCCACCGAGAAGATGTCATAGGTACTGATGCTGGCGAGGAAGGCGTCAAGCGTCTGACCACTCAGCGTGCGCCCAGCGAGATCACTGACGGTGACTGAGAGCATGATAGGCAGTCTGATACCCCTGCGCTTCATCACACGGTCTACGGCATCGATGGCCACCTTCGCGTTCAGCGTGTCGAAGATGGTCTCGATGAGCAGGGCGTCTACCCCACCCTCAATCAGACCGTCGGCCTGTTCTTCGTATGCCTCCAACAACTGGTCGTACGTCAGGTCACGGGCTGCAGGATTGGTAACGTCTGGCGACATCGAACAGGTCTTGTTCGTTGGTCCCATCGAACCAGCCACGAAACGGGGTTTCTCCTCCGTCGAATACCGATCGGCCACCTTTCGGGCTATAATGGCTCCTGCACGGGCCATCTCCCAGGAAACATCCTCCAGATGGTAGTCGGCCTGAGAGATCCGCTGACTGCTGAACGTGTTGGTGGCGATGATGTCGGCTCCGGCCTCCAGATACTGGCGGTGGATGTCCTCGATCACGTCTGGACGGGTCAGCGAGAGGATATCGTTATTTCCTTTCAGCTGCCCATCAATAGGCGCAAAACGGTCTCCTCGGAAGTCTGCCTCCGTAAGACCGTATGTCTGTATCTTCGTACCCATCGCCCCGTCGAGGATGAGTATCCGTTCCTTGATAATATCGTTAAGTCCCTTCACTATTCACTAATCTCTAACCACTAATCTCTAACCTCTAACTACTCGCTCGGCTTTGCCGCTTGGCTCGTCCAAGAACCTCTAACCCCTATTTATACACCTTCATCGCCCGATCCATCTCCCTGCGGTCCTCCTTCTCCTTGAGGGTCTGACGCTTGTCAAACTCCTTCTTACCCTTACAGAGAGCGATGTCCATCTTCGCACGACCCTTGTCGTCGATGAAGATGAGCAGGGGCACAATGGTATAACCCGTCTGCTTCGTGGCACTCTCCAGACTGCGTATCTCCTTCTTCGTCAGCAACAGCTTGCGGTCGCGCTTCATCTCGTGGTTGTTGTACGAGCCGTAGAAATAAGGACTCACGCTCATACCCTTCACCCACATCTCACCGTTGATGATGGTACAGTAGGTATCCACCAGACTGGCTTTTCCCTGACGGATGCTCTTGATCTCCGTACCCGTCAGGACGATACCTGCCGTGTAGGTCTCAATAAAGAAGTACTCAAACGAAGCCTTCTTGTTGCGTATCTGTATCGGACTCTTCTTCCTGAGTTGTTCCTCTGTCTTATTCACCTTAATGATTTACGATTTACTTATTTACGATTTACGATTGGATAGTTGCGAAGCGTTCGATGTTGTCATCGACGTAGTGGGCAATCATTTCCGTCCACGCCTCCTCGTTCTCGATAAACTTATCGTCCATATCCTCGAAGTCGGGGAACTGCTCGAAGAGTGCCATAAACTCCTCATCGCTCAGTTCGACCTCTATCTTCTCACGATGCTTCAGCCAGAGGGTGTGGGCATCGTAGATAAACTTCGACGGCTCACGCAGACCCCATTGGCGCAGGGCCTTGGCGAAGGGGTTCTTGAAGATAAAGGGGCCATAGCCGTTATAGATCAGCTGGACGAATCCGCCGTCCATCAGCTCCTCATGCAGGATATCCCACGAGAGCAGGGTCAGCTGGTCACTGTTCAACTCCCCCATGTTCTCTGCCGTCAGTTCACCGCCGATGGCATCATAGATGGCCTTCGTAAACACACCTAAAAACTCATCCATTCCCTCCATCGCCGCCTTCTGCAGATCAGCATCCTTCACGATTACCTCTTTCATCCAATCTATAAACTCTAAACTATAAACTTTAAACTACTCCCCCAGTTCATACGGTCCCGATGGCAGCGTACGCCTGAGGATCTCGATCATCACATCCTTCCCAGGAATCACCCCATAACTGCGCAGGATACTCTCCACCGTCTTACGGGCCAACTCCGGATGGTTGTTCTCCTCACTGAGGTGACACAGCCATACGTGGCGCAGATGCTCCGACATATTCTCAGCCAGTGCCGTACCACAGTCTTTATTCGACAGGTGACCACTCTTGCTGGCGATACGTTTCTTCAGATACTCTGGATAAGGACCGCTCATCAACATCTCCACATCGTGGTTAGCCTCTATCACGAGATAGTCGGCGGCACTGATGGCCTCACAGATCTCATCGGTGATACAGCCCACATCGGTGATGATCACGAAACAGACGCCCTCAGCCTTGATCTCATAGCCCAAATTCTCACTGGCATCATGGGGCACATGGAAGGGTTTGATACAGAAATCGCCCAGATTCAACTGCAACCCTGGTTCGATGCTCACCTTCAACTCTGGTGCTATCTTCCTTGTGATGCAGTAGTTACCGTCTATTCCCTTGTGTACGAGACTGGTCGCATAGACCGGCACCTTGTAGTCATGACTGAAGGAGCCAACCGACTTGATGTGGTCAGCGTGATCGTGGGTGATCAGCAGATGATTGACCTTGTTCAGGTTCACACCATAGTCCTTACAGTGCTTCTTCAAGGTACGTATACCTACGCCGATATCTATGATGAGTGCGTCTGTGGCGGTGCTGAGATAGTAACAATTACCACTGCTCCCGCTTCCAAACGAAATAAACTTCAACATCTTATTTTAAATTTTTGTGCAAAATTAAAAAAAAACGAGCAAAACACCAAATATTATTTGGATTTTTAACTCATTAGAACGGCAGTCCCACAGCGAAGTGAAAAGCCAGGTCCCTGCTCAGTCGCGGATGAATCAGCGGATAATGATCCTCCTCCTCAGTCTTATACGCTGGATTCACCGCCTTCATACCGAGGTCGAAACGCAGGATGAAATAGTCGAAATTCAGACGGACACCCAAACCATAGCTGACGGCCAGATCCCTCAGGAAGCTGCCTATCTGGAACTGTCCACCAGGCTGATCCTTATAGTCGCGCAGCGTCCAGATATTTCCTGCGTCGACGAACAAGGCACCGCCGAACTTCCAGAACAGGTGTGTGCGATACTCCAGGTTCAGGTCGAGCTTCAGGTCACCCGTCTGTGTGATGAAGTTGATCTGCCCGTCCTTGTCCTTGTAACTGCCAGGCCCCAGACTTCTCACGCTCCAGCCTCTCACGCTGTTCGCACCACCCGAGAAATAACGCTTCTCGAAAGGCAGGATCCTACTGTTACCATAAGGATAGGCGATGCCGAATCCGAAGTGGAACACCAGCTGATCTTTGCTCAGCCTGCTCAGCAACTGCTTGGTGAAGTCGAAGTCACCCTTCACATACTGGGCATAGGCGATGCCGAAGAGCATATACTGCTGGTTCTCGTTCATCTCGGGCTTAAAGATGCGCGACGAGATGTTCAGCAGGTTACCCGCCGTCTCCACGTTCGTCTTCAGCGCATAGCGGCCGTTGTTGTACGTCCAGCCGAAGCCCATCTTCATGATAAAGAGGTCCTCGTAGTTATAGCGCAGGATGGCGTTCGAGTTCGTCGTATCGTCCAGATACTCTTTCTTGAAGGTCTCACTGATCCAGGGCATGAACACGTAGTTCAGGTCGATCAGGTCGATGCGGTAGCTGTCGTGATGACCCTGTGGCCGCCAGTTGTAGCGCCAGACGGCAGAGAGCACACGACGGTGGAACTCAGGACGGTCCTGCGAGTCGAAGGTCAGCGACACCTCACTCGTGGCGATAATCCTGCGTCTAACGTCCGAACTCAGGAAGGGGAAGATAAACCTCGGGAAACTCAGTCGGCTCTCGATACTGTACTCGATGAAGTCCTGGTTCTTATAGCCCTCCAGCCCCCTGATAGCCTCGTAGGCACCACGCAGCTGCACACTGAACGTCTCTGCGCCCTTGAAGAGGTTACGGTTCTGATAGGTCAGCGAGGCCGCAGCTCCGAGGTCGCCAGCCGTGTTCGTACCCTCCGGCTGGAAACTGATGGTCGAGGGCTTGTTCGTCTGGATCTGGATACGGGTGTCGAGCAGCGACGTATCGGGCACAGGCTCAAAGTTGATGTTCGTATATCTCACGGCCCCCAGTCGTCCGAAGTGGTTGTAGGTGTTCTGCAGGGCACTGGCCGAATAGGGTTTGCCCTTCTCGATGAAGGTGTTCTCCTCGAGCACGTGCCTGCGCAGGTGGATCACCGTGTCGTTGGGCGCCCCACTCTCATAGACGATGTTACGGATGTCGTAATGGGCGTGCAGGGTGTCCTTGCCCTCAGCGGTATAGTACGGATGCACAATCAGCTTCACGTCCACCTTCTTCTCCTCGTCGTGCCTGCGCGCCTTGTAGGTGATATACTCCTTGTGGAACCTGAAGTAGCCACGATCCTGCAGGAACGAGGTGATCTCCGAGCGCTCACTGTTCAGCGCGTCCACACTGAACCGCTGCCCTATCCTGATCTGCATCTTCCTGTCCTCCAGCAGTCCTGCAATCACCGAGTCACGGATGTCCGAGTCGAAGTCGCTCACGAAGTAAGGCTCGTTGGGGTGCAGCACGTAGTAGGCGTTCACCTTCCTGCCCTTCTTGTCCAGGAAGAGCTCCACCTCAGCGTCGAGATAACCCTTGTTCTGCAGGGCCTGCCTCAGGATCTCACAGGTCTGTTGGGCCATCAGCGTGTCGTAGACAACGGGCGCCTCACCCATATTCCTCAGCGTACGGTTGATCCACGAGCTGTCCTTACCCGCCATCGCATACACACCCAAGGGAATCTTCAACGCATAGAACCATCGGGCGTTGCCCTTCTGACGGATATAGCTTTTCAGTTTCGATGGGTTGATGTCCTTATACTTCCCGTCGGCCACCACCCTCACGCGATCGAGCATATACACATCCTCGGGCAGATCACGCGTCGCCGAACAGCCACACATCAGCAGAGCGGCTGTCAACAGGGTCAGATAGGGCCTTATAAGCGACTTATTCATCAACATTCTTACTTGTAAGTTGCAAAATTACAAAAAAACTCTTAACTTTGCATCGGAATTAACGACTTTTTTGAAAATGATCAGCAAAAATCAACTGAAGTACATCCGTCAACTCGAACAGAAGAAATATCGTCGTCGCGAAGGACTATTCGTCGCCGAGGGCACCAAGGTGGTGGGCGACCTGCTCCAGCGCTATCGCCCAGAGGCTGTTTTCGCCACCGCCGACTGGCAGGCTCCCGCCGGCATCACCCCCCAGCTCGTCACCGACGATGAGCTCCGCCGCATCAGTTTCCTCCAGCACCCCCAACAAGTCCTCGCCCTCTTCCCCCTCCCCTCCGTAAACAGTCTACCGTCTTCTGTAAACTCCGAACTCTCCCTTGCTCTCGACGGCGTCCAAGACCCCGGCAACCTCGGTACCATCATCCGCATTGCCGACTGGTTCGGCATCTCCACCATCATCTGCAGCGAAGATACCGTCGACGCCTGGAATCCGAAGGTCGTACAAGCCACGATGGGCAGCATCGCGCGCGTGAACATTATATATAATAATCTATCCGAATTCCTCGACAGTCTGCCAGCCGACTTCCCCGTCTACGGCACCTTCCTCGATGGCGACAATATCTACACCCAAGAGCTCACTCGTGAAGGTCTGATCATCATGGGCAACGAAGGTAATGGCATTTCCGATGCCGTCAGGGCAAAAGTAAACCGTCGGCTGCTCATCCCCGACTTCCATCAGGGCGAAACAGCCGACAGTCTCAATGTCGCTATCGCTACCGCCATCACCTGCTCCGAATTCCGCCGCAGGCTATAACGGATTTAAGCTTTTAAGAACTCTATCTTCCTCCGATTATCTTTCGGTCTTACCGCAAAATGCAGCCAACAGGTCGAGCCGTGTTGCTCTAACAGCAGTTCATCAAACTCTTGAAATGTTGCGCTGTTGCGCTGTTGCGCTTAGGATAGCATGATGCCCGTTTTTCGGAAGTTGCCCTTAAAGGGACCCTCTTTAAACTCACCTATCCTCTCAATCAAGTGATCCTTCAGCAGTCGGCAAATCTTCATGCGCGCTGATCCTGAACTATTCAGATTAAACACGCGCATCACATCCTCTGTAGTGAATTCATCAGCCAGACGAGAGAAAGCTTCAGAGGTCTTCTTACTACGACGAACGTTCACATTCGCATCACGTAGCTTATTGTCGAAATAAGCCTCGGCCATGGCTCCGAAGAAATGACGCTGACAAGCGTACTGGATATTAACAATTAACTCTGCCAGTCGCCAATCCGTCTCGTCCGTCTCAAACTCACCATACCAGAAATCGCCATCCTTCTTCAGCTGCTCCCAGTGGCGCATCACGATAAACGGAGCCGAGAAGTTCAGACCATGATAAGCACAGCGCTTCAACAGCATCTCATCAGCCTTGGATTCATTCTCCTTGGCATCCTCCATACGTCGAGCCGTCCAGTCGTAGAGTTCATCTACAATCTTGTCGACACTGAGCAAGCCCTTCGTTTTGTCGAGCTTAAACGCCCAGGCTTTCAGACGGCCATCGCTCTCGAAATCCACATGACTCTCGCGCTCCATCATCTCGAAGTTGGTGGTTGGCAGAGGAATACAAGTCAGACGCGTTGCAAGACCAGATCCGAAATTCTGCTCATTGACCATCTTCTTCAGGGCTATAGGCGTGCCAGTGTAGATATAGTTCCAGACTACGAAGAAATCATGCAAGATGGAGTCGGTATTCGAATACGCCTGACCGTCCTCTTCGTTGTGGAAGGCTTTAAGCTGGAGACTCTGCTTGTCGATGTACGCCCCACCCTTTTGCAGATTGAGCGTGTTATCCAGCTCAGTGTCGAATGTGAGCATGTGCAGTTGCATCATCTCGCCATCCACCTCCTCTACCGAGTTCACCATGTCCTGAATGAACTGGGCGTTAGAAGTACGAGCCGGATGCACACGGACGACCACCTTCGGCTTCTTGGGTTTCTCCTTGTTGGCACCCTTGGTGCGCATCTGCTCACGATAAGCGTTGATGGCTTCCCTACCTGGTTTATCTGCAAAGATAATAGGAGCTGCCAAGAGCTTATACAATCGCGTGGCAAATGACTTACCAGATGCAGGATCGCCAATGATGAGTGTCGAGTTGTTGAGTCGTCTCAACTCTTCAGGTCGATGGTAGAAGCGATAGGTGCAGCGCGTCATCAAGGTCATCATCAGCCCACCAGCAACGAACAGAGCCGCCACATACTGATTACGCTTCAACCCCTTGCAGATATCCTGTAGGATAGGATAATCCTCAAACATCGCCTCGATCTGTGCGCCCCACTCCCAGAGCCAACGAGCCATATCATCATCGGCTAACGCCGCCGGCGACGCCTTCGTGCCTTTCGTAATCTCCTGATACGTCTTACCAGTTGCCCCTTGGATCGCTTCGAGCATAGCCTTTGATGGCAGAGAGCTTGCATACTTCTTCTCTTTCTGAGCGACGCAATCGGCAGCACTGTCAACAGTCTGCGTGACGTTCTCGTTACGCTCGTCGATGATCTCCTGTACCCACGGCTGCGCCTCGACAATCTTCTGGACTGTAACCTTGTCGCCGTCGAGCATAAGCAGCAGGTCAGTGGCCAGTTTGAGCGACTCCTTGTGTCGGTTGGAATCGTCTGCACAGGGCAGCTTCTCAGCATAACGCTGATCAATAATAGACTGAACATCATAGCCTCTCCACTTTATCGATACTGGCTCACCATCCATCTGGCCGACATCCCCAGCCCCTTCCACAGCAGCTTTATTGGCCAAATTATCAGTCTTAGTAGCACCACTACGATTAGCCCTATAGTCAGGCTCATATTTTTTAGCAAATTCTTGGTTCTCATATGTAAAAAGTTCGTTGTTAATAAATAGAATATCCGATTCCTTGCAGATGAAGCTCATGCGGCTGGCATCCTTGCAACTTTCGTCAACCTTCACACCTAAGATCTTCGCCATCGAGTGTTGGTTATCGATAAGATTACCCTCTTTGGGGTCAGCCTTGAAGACCACCTTGAGCCCCTTGCCACTTGGCGTAATGTAAACGAGCAATATACGTGACCATCCGTGTGATCCTTGCCAAGAATCAAAAACCGCCTTAGGGTCGTCAATGTGATCAATGTCCATTACAACAAGACCTGAAAGACGAGTAGCCGCCTGCTTGCGCCAGGCACCCACGATTCCCTTCTTCGATTCCGTCTCGTCAAAGGTAGCTTGGAAAATAAACGCAGGCAGCCCACGTTTCAACTTCTGATCGCCAGTCTCACGGAACTTGTCTATGGCTTCGTTCCATTTCGTCGCCCTGACGAGGGCCCAAAACTGGGCCTCGTCTACTGGCAACGTCGGATTAAAGAAATTCTTCTGATAACAAAATCCCATATTTTAGTTATTCTGTCGAAAAACTATACTTCATCCAGGATGTCATCGATGGTCTTTTCGCGAAACTCTGCGAGCTTCTCCCTGAGCATTGCCGACATGGCGGCATCCAGTTCGCGAGCCATGACCTCTGTTATTCGAGGCACCCCTAACTCCTTCTTGACGGAGTTGAAGAACTTGATACGCTGAGGACTCTCCTTCACCCATCCGTTCTCCAGCGCACAGATCAGGCGATCCTTGGCGCGCTTATTCGGGCACGTACGGTTGTACGCCTGAAAGGTTAATTTACCTGTGTTCTTTTCGATAAACAGAACACCTTCTACTCTCTTACCACTGACGAGCTTCTTTAGCAGCTCGATTGCATTCATGACGAATACATACTTCTTTTGCATATTAAATGATTACTCGAAAAATCTCTTTGCCTCCCACTCGCGACGAAGCTCCAATCCTCGAAGCCTCTTGCCACCAGCGTAGACCCATCGCTTGAACTCCTTCTTGATGGCGCTCTTGCTGCCCCCTTCTCGGATGACCTTCAGCAGGGTGGAACTCTTCAGTCGACCGATGCCCAGGTTAAAGGTGAACGATACCAGTGCGTCGAACTGCCCTTGTGTCTGGGCTACATTCAATTCCTGCACCTGTTGTGCTACCTCTCTGACATCATCCTTCAGCAGTTCCTTTGCCCAGTACTTCGAGATACGGTCGCCCATCTTCACGTTCTTGGTGTGACCATAGCCGATAGTCGGAACGCCTGCACAATCCTCGTAAGCCTCCAAAGAGAGCCCTTCCATGACCATCAATTGAGTCATCAAATTTTCACTTACCTTCATAAAATTTCCTTTCTTGTTCGAAATATTAATACTAAAGTTTTATTGTTTTGCGATCACCCAAGCCTGCATTCTCCAAGCCTTCTCGAAGATGCCAGTCATCGCAGATATTATTACTATCCACCTGCTCGCCTGTGAGCGTACATATACGTTCGCCTTTTTTATCGAAGCCTTTAAACTGGCATGAGGCACAGCAGATATTGATCTTGATACCAAACTTGTTTTTGAATATTTTCACTTTTATAATAAAGTCGATAGGGTTAAATAATCCGTTAATATTTTCTGAGTGGTACAGGCCAGTCAAACGTCTTGTCTGGTTCCAGCCATACATGAAGCATGACGCCTGCGAAAAGTGATAGCCGGCTGAAAAAGAAGAATTTCTCCTCTCCCACTCTGAGCTCGTAGCCGTTTGGCCGTGTTTGTATGTTTAACAACTCTGGCCATGACTTTTGCCGATACCGGCGGCCGTTCTGCATGCAGTTTTTCTCCTGCATACCCTCAATTGAAAGTCCTACTTCCGTTTGAGATTTCAAAATGTTCAAATTCATACGCTAAATTATTTAATATGTGAAACTTAAATTCTTCATGAAATCATTCGGTTGCCCGACGTGTTTCTTTCTGAATCACGATGCAAAGTTAGAACGAATTTCAATGCAAAAAAAGAGAAAATAAGCCCTATTCGGGTGCCACACGAAGCACACGAAGAAATAGTAGGGTTTCACACGAAGCACACGAAAGCGGGCATAAAAAAAGCACCAAATAGCGAACTATTTAGTGCTTAATCCTTGATAGATGTCTTTCACAATCTGTTGTATTCGGCTCCTCCTGTCCCTGTCCACCTGATAGTTGTAGATCGTAGAGGTCCATTCTTTCATCGGAGGCAGACAATCGTTCTGGATAAACCAGCAGGGACATTCCAGTCGCAACAGGTCGGTATATGACTTATAGCGTTTGTCGCCCCTCTCATCCAGCTTTACCTTGGTCAGCACACCCGGCAGCAAACGGTCGATATCCGAAAAGAAGTCTGTATGCCCTTTCAAGGTCAACTCCCTTCCTATATAATAATGGTACGCGATATAGGGTGCCACCCAGTCGCGACCTGAGTCGACGTCCATTCTGGGCAGCACATTCATGATCGCCTGTCTCAGACGTTCCTGACTCTCCATCGTGCCAAACTTGGTGGCATCGAAGAATTTCAAGTCCACGAACTCATAAGAGGTCGTAGGGGGTTCCTCCTTCTTTCGTGGCGAAACCCCAGGCATCGTGAACACACAGTCTTTGAAGTCGCCCTTAAACACCTGGCAGTCCTTCATGTGAATGTTTATATCACTCATTGCCGTCCTTATCCCTACCTAAAAATTCAGAATTTGTGATATTTCCAAAGAATGCCTGACCACCGTTGAATGTTTGCTCGAATTTGGGTTGTTCAGGCTTACCGGGTAGTAGCACTACATTGCTAATGACCTCCAACAATCTTGTCTTCACTTCGTCGGGTACAGTATCCTCAATGAAACCACGAAGTATCGAAGCCGTTGCGAGATTCATATCACGTGTGTTCATAAACTCACGCACCTTATCTATAGAGAGCAGCAGATACTTCTCCAACATGAAAACAATGGCCTTCTGTATCAGCTCCTGTTCCGAAATTGGGGAGACGGCTGTCCGTTCATTCTCTTTAGCCTTCAGTGTATGGATCACTTCCTCCTGAAGCTGACACTTTTCCATCAGAGTCCTGTTTTCTGCTGCGAAATCAAGCCTTTCCGACTCAGACTTTGCCAGCTGAGCCTTCACGTTGATATAATCCTCTTCGAGCCTCTCATATTTCATTTCCAGTCGGGCATACTTCACCTCCTGACTACTCATAGCCTGGGTAAGGGTCAAGATGTCCCCACATGATATTGCTATCTTGTCTTTTCCTTCTTCCATCAATCAAAAAGATTATGTTGTTTGTATTTCTAGTCTTCCTCAAATGTTCCTCACATCGGGACTGCAAAAATACAAAATTTCCAGAAGTTATAGGTATGAATCTACAACTTTTTTTTGGCTTTAATATATTTTAGCAGAAAGGCTCCTTTGATAATTATTCCTCTGCCACTTTCAAAGATTCGTGATTTATGTTCACTTCCTTGGCTGATGCTTGAGAAGTTGGCCCACCATTATCTGGTGTGTAATACATCTCCACATACTTATAGGCTTTCTCAAAGACCTCATTATCCTTGATCTTATATTTCAGCCAGAGGATGGTGCGCAACATCTTGCGAACCTCGTTTTGACCTGTCACCGTTTTAAAGGCATTGCTGAAACGACGCACGATGCTTACCACCTGCGTATCGATGTCATTCACCACATTCTCAACCACGATAGGCGTTTCTGGCGTCTTGATACTCTCAAAGAGTTCTGTCAGAGCCTATGCACATCTGCTCAGTTACATTGTCTTCGTTAAAGTATGCCATATCGTTTAAAGTTTACTTAAAGTTCGCTTAAAATATGTACGATTTATATACGAATTATACACGAATTATATACGAATTATATACGAATTACTTTCCAATAGCCTGTTTTGTTGCTGCCCACACGGACAATAAGCCCTGCAAGTTTCAGCGCATTGATATACGTTTTTACCTGACGCTCAGAAAGAGAAACTTTCACACCTATTTCCTCAGCTTTCAGCCCCGGATGAGCTTTCAATACCTCCAGCACCCCAAAAGCTTTCTCAGATAGTCCAGGAAACATATCGTGCAGTTTATCGTGCAGTTTATCGTGCAGTTCTACTATTTCTTCTTCTGTATCTTCATAATTCTCCATCGCATCCAGCAAGCATCTAAGCATAAATTCCACAAAGGCAGTACTATTGCCAGCAGCATCGCACTTAGCGATGACATTGTAGTAATCCTGCTGATGTTCCTTAACGATGGTTTCAACAGGCAGCCATGCAAATATACCTTTCCAGCGAGATAACAACATTGTTTGCCAGAAACGGCCCATACGGCCATTACCATCTATAAAGGGGTGGATAAACTCAAACTCGTAATGGAACACACACGAGTGAATCAACGGATGTTCTTTCGTTGTCTTTACCCAATGGAATAGGTCACCCATCAGTTGTGGCACACGATCAGCAGGAGGCGCCATGTGCAGGCAGTTACCATTCCCATTAAAAACACCAACCCCGTCATTTCGATAATGTCCAGCTTGTTTCACCAAGTCTTTCATCATCAGGGCATGAGCCTTCTGCAAGTCCTTCTCTTTGAAGGCATCCAGTTCTGGCATCAGGCGATAAGCCTCTATAGCATTCTTCACCTCTTGTATCTCGTCAGGTGCACCCAGCACTCGCTTGCCATCAATGATATCAGTTACTTGTTTAAGCGACAGGCTATTGTGCTCAATGGCCAGCGACGAGTGGATAGTCTTAATCTGACTCTTCTTGCGCAAATAAGGAGAAGGAGCGTTCTCACCCAACCTCATGTTTATTATGCCAACTTGCTCTGATATCTCCGAAATCAGATGAAGCATTTCTGACGTTATATCGAATGGTGGTTTGTACATACCCTATATATTTTCGTTAATGAGTGACTTGATTTTTTTCTTGCTCAACTTTTTCTATACTTATGATTTCCTAACAAGAGATAAACATAGTATTCTCCTGTTGGCGACATGTGACTCCAGCCATACCATTCATTTACGAAATCCTCTTGTTCTTGGTAAGTGCCCTCAATCCAATTGGCATGTTTTTCGCTAGAAGTCTTATACATAACTATCATACGCTCCCACTTATATCTCTTCTCCCGTCTCCCATGTTGCGAAGCACGTACTCTATAGTCAACGGTAATTCCAATCTTCACGTACTTATAGTATCGTTTATACTGCCCAATACTACGATTGAAATGTTCCAAACATTGATCACACCATCCCGTTATATGTCTATCATCTACTTGCATATCCTTACAGGTTTTCGTTAATGAGTGACTTGATGACTTTATCTATTGCGTCAACTGATTTGCGCAGCTCTGAGATTGATTTGTCGGCAAAATCCTCCAGGGTGACGAAATATAAAAATCTTCAATTTATCCATGATTTTATAAAATAGTTTTTAGGATCCCTATTGTTTTATATTCAAAAGAATCGTCCAACTCTATCACTTCATAGTCCCTATTCAAAGGCATTAATTCCACCTTTGTGTGTTGCCATCCTTCTTCTGTCACAGCTTTTTCGCTATAGTACTTCTTAATAGTGTACTTGCCGCCATATTCTGAATCGTAGTCACAACATTGAGTGAGGACAATCTCCCCGTTACGCGAGCCAGCATGATACCATTCAAATACACACAAATCATCGTCATGAATTTTTGGTAGCATAGAATCACCCTTTGCATGAACAACAAAGTGTTTTTCGGGGTCAGGTTTGAAACCATATCCTGAAACATCTACCCAGCCTTCTACCTCCGGAATATCACCATCTTCAAAATAGCCGCAAGCTGCCCTTATGCTATACAATGGAATAAAGCCTACCTTATCAGATCTTCGCTGGAAGTCATGGTCATCAATGATAATTGTTCGTGTAGGAAACTTTTCTTCTTCTGCAGCTTTCAGCACACCAGTATTCATTTCAACAATCTCAGCTTGCTTCCTCTGACAACGTTCAAGGAACTCTGCAACTTTGGGATTGCAACAATATACAAAGCAACCTTTTTTACCTCTAGACATTAAAACACGATAAGCGTTTCTAATGTGACGAGTGTATTCTTGTGAATCGCTTGACTGAACAGCTACATTGTTGCCAACTTGTCCAATTAGACAGTCGTTCTCTGCATCATATTGGATATCAGGACCAAGAATGACACCGATATAATCTATCTCGAAACCTTGAATAGAGAAGATACATCCGACTTGGTTAATCCCTTGCGGCTCAATAGCCCATGTGTCAGCCGAACTTGCATACTTGTCACGGAATTGACCTCTTGCTCTTACATTATTCGTTTCCCAAGGCATTTCAAAATCACCAATCCTGACATCCTTTACCAAATCTCCGTCTGATGCCAGTTGGGTTGACCATCGCCAACAATAACCAGCGGCAATACGGGATACTTGCTTAGGAGTAGCATGAGGCTTGTCGAGCGATTTTATCTTGTCGTAGAGAGCTTGTGGTGTACCATATATTTGAAAGTCGTATTCGTTCTCACTAAACGAAGTCCTTACCTGTTCGTAGGGTTTGTATAACACCTCATCCAGCCAGTCAAGATAGTTATCAGAGCCGTTGCAACGGAACTGTGATTTCAATTCTAACTCAATAATATTGATGGGAGTTTTCAATGTACTCTTCACTTCCGCAATACAATCTTCTTTCGTCAACTCACGGCGTAAATCACTAATCTTAGCATCAAGCTTAGCTATCTTTCCATAGTTCTGTGGTATGGGGTTGGCTGCAAGTAGCGCTCTGTCAGATTCGGCTTTGGCCAAGGCTTTTTTATTCTTCTGTATTTTCTGATAAAAATCTGTATTGGAATAATTTGCCACACTTATTGCGTAACTCTTCGCAGCCGCCTTTATATCATCAGAATTACCAATCTCATCTGTTTTAATGGCTTGCTTATCGTCGATGAAGAATACGCAGACTTTTGAACAATAGATGAGCGATGTAACCTGAGAAAGATAGGTCTGTTCAAAGAACTTATCTCCCATGTAATTGGCAGACTTCTGAACTCTGTGTGCTTCGTCTACCAATAACAAATCCACTTCACTCTCTTCAAAGTAATGAGGTTTGAAATGGAAAATATTAGAAATCAAGTCACTCGCATTAAGACTGCTACCATCTTTAAGGCTGATGTTCTGGAGTCTCTCACGAAGTGACTCACGCAGAGCTTTTGAACGCGTCGTGAAATACATATTCGAGGCCTTGCCTTCCTGGGCCATTTGTGCCAAAACATGTAGGGCAATCACAGTTTTTCCTGTTCCAGGGCCGCCCTTAACAATAATGACGGTCTTACCCGTCTTCTTGCTTGCCTTTCTTACCTCAGCAAAAATGGTTTCACTTGCTGTAATCTGGTCGTCAAGAAGCGAGAACTCCGTAATGCCCTTAAACATATTGGCAGCGGCATCAAGAAGCGTTTTTGACTGACGTATGCGGCTAGTGGTTACTCGATTGAATATTTCCAATCCTGAACCATTACATAGCAACTCATGAATTCGCTCGGCTAATGGTTCTATTTCGTTACCAGAGTAAAGTCTGTGCTGATCTAATATCGCACGGTAATGATTTGCATAAAGTGCATTAGGGGTTGCATTACTATCGTAATTGTAGCAATAAGCCAAGCCCTCCAAATTGGTATCATCAGCATTCAACTCCTCAACGAAGTTCAATAGATGTGTCTGATAGTTAAGAACTTGTTGAGAGGGGTGGCAAACTGCTCTGTAACCGCCACCCGTAAAGGCATCAACCTTGAAAACACCCGTATCATAAAGCTCACTAACAGAATTGTTGCCCCATTGTTTAAGTTCTATGTGAATAACGTTCTTGCGGCCATTATTCCCCTCGCCATAGAGCATACAGTCTATACGGCCCCCATTGGGTACTTTGTACTCAAACGAAACAATAATATCATCAGGAATCTGACTCAATTCCAAAAGGTTTCTGACACTGGGTGCATTACTTTGCCACGAACGTATTTCGCTGTCACCACCTCCAATGTGATTCAAACGTGCACCTTCGCGCATTTTCGGAATGAAGCGATTCAAAATAACGTCCTTAACAAAGACATCTTTCGTGGCACTATATGCTACTCTACTCATACACTCTACAACTCGTTATATTTAGTTGCTTTGCCTTTTGCTTTCTCCACAGGATATTTTTGAGCATTTCGTTCTATTTTTTTCAAACAGATATCCTTAATGTCAATGCCATATTTATCGGCAAGCATAATGGCACACAGGAAAACATCTGCCAGTTCTTCTTCAACTTTAGCTCTATTTGCTTCTTCTGCATTCTTCCAAAGGAAGCACTCGTTCAGTTCAGATGCTTCAATAGAGATACTCAATGCCAAATTCTTTGCATCGTGAAATTGTTCCCAATCTCGTTCTCGATTGAAATCTCTAAGCTTTTGTACTATTTCTGAAAAATCACTTCTTTCCATTTTTTATCTGTGATTATATAACTCTAAGGTTTTATACATGCGCTGGCGCACATCATCCCAATGACATCCCTCAGGTATCACAAAGCGGTGCTGTTCTGGCAATGCGGCAAATTCCTCATCACCATCAGAGAGCTCCAAAGCTGCCTTCGTCTCTTCATCATACACATCGCTGATGCGCTTGAAGTAAAGCAATGGAGTTATATATTCTTTAAAGGCATCCTGAGAAACTGGTCCACGGAGAATATTACAAGCCTCATACAAGAAGTTGTATAACTCCTTACTGGTGCCTATCTCCTCAGCCTGTTTGGAAGCCTTTATTGATTTCTTCGCCATATTTATAATTTAAGTTTGTGATGCAAAGATACAACAAAAATCGCAATTACACAAAAATAATACTATTTTTGTCGCTATTTAGTTCAATTTGTCTCGCAAATATAATATATTTGTCATCAAAACAAGAAAAAGTTCTGTTCTGGTTTTCGCCATATTAACACCCTATTTTTTTATACATTGTCAACTGTTTCAGAAAAAGTGTCAACTATTTCAGAATAGGGTTGTCAACCAATTCAGGAAAAGAGCAATAAACTGTCACCATAATCATGCATTATCTTTTCAAATGTCGCTATGCGCAACAGCGCAACAGCGCAACATTTGAAAAATTAAAATTTCGCAGTAAAGTATATATATATCTTATTAATAATAATATATTATAATATATTATTATTAATATATAATTATTGTCTGGATTTTCGTAAAATCAAAAAATCCAGATGTTGCGCTGTTGCGCTGTTGCGCTCTGCGATTTCGTGGTTGAATTAGGGATGACCATTGAGGGGCTAATTAATGGCCGTAGCCGACTAAATGGGCAGTCGTAGCCGACCTAATCGACGATCGTAGCCGACCTGGTTTAATAGCCTCTTATCGGGGCTTTTATACACTAAAAATAATTAAAAAATAATTGGCAAATAATTTGGTTCGTATTACTTTATTTTGTACCTTTGCCATTGCAAACGTTAAGTTGCAATGGCGAGTGAAGGCTGCGGCTCAGCGAAGGCCAAGCGAGCTTGTCTCCGCATTCACCTTGCACTTCCCTTGCAGTGTCAATCATGAAAGACAAAACGCGGTAGGTGGCCAGCCGATGTAGATGGTCACAACAATATTCTAATATCACGAACAACAATTTAAAATTATGGCAACACAGAAAATTGCAATGGGGATTAATCTCCGACAGAACAAGATCGAGGGCTCATCGGCCTACGGCAAGTATTATCCTGAGGTAGACCAGCAGAAGACCCTCTCGCTGCGAGGATTCGCACAGCACATGACGGATCACGGCTCGCTCTACGGACGCGCCATCGTCGAGGGTGTGCTGATGCAGATCACCGAGTGTCTGCCCGAGCTCGTGGCACAGGGCGTGCCTGTTCAGCTTGGCAGTCTGGGCACCTTCTACCCCACCGCTGAGGTGAAGAAGGACGGTGCAGTGCTGAACATCGCGGCCATGGACGGCCTGAATCCGAATGACATCGTCAAGGCGATCCACATCCGATTCCTGCCCGATTCCACCAAGCTCGACAACCTCTGCGGTCCTAAGTTCAAGGATGCCTGCACGCTGGAGCTGCGCAACATCATCGCAACACAGAAGGTGACCATCAATGGCAAGGAGAAGAGCGTGACCACACTGAAGCCCATCGCTACTGCGGTAGCTGAGTGGAAGGCAGCCAACGGCGAGAGCAACGGCTCTGAGAGTGGTGGTTCTGGCTCAGGTTCGCAGAACAGCGGTAACAGCGGTTCACAGGCTGAGAGCGTAATGGCTCCGAACATCACTGGTCAGACTCCTTTCACTGAGTCAACTCAGGTAACGATTCAGGGTCCTCAGGGCGCAGAGATCCGTTACACCACTGACGGCAGCGCACCTAGCGTAGAGAGTACGCTCTACAGTGAGCCCTTCACTCTGACTGACAGTGCAACTGTCAAGGCGATCGCTATCCTGAATGGTGAGACCTCTGAGGTAGCTTCTAAGGAGTTCAGCAAGGGCAGCGGCGGCACCAGCTTCGACACTGGTAGCTAATCAGAAAGGAGGTAGCGTATGACAAAAAAGGAAACGCTCAAATGGACGCTGCAGATTCTCGCTTCGATTATCTCGGCGGTGCTAACAGCACTCGGAACGACCAGTTGCATGGGGCTCTAATAGAAGAGAAAAGTGAAAAGTGAAAAGTGAAAGAATCCTCGCTCAGTGATGGGCGGGGATTTTTTATGCCAGACGTTTAAGCATTTCGAGGAGGACTTTCCAGATGTCTTCGACGGTGGAGAGTTCGACGCGCTCGCTGGTGGAATGGGGCTCGACGATACGGGGGCCGATACAGGCTATCTCGATGCCTGGGAATTTGCTGACGAAATAGCCGGCTTCGAGCACGAAGTGCATGGCTACCATACGGGGGCGCCAGCCTAAAACGTCGTTGAAGGTATCGGAGGTCAGCTGCATGAAGGCTGAATCCTGATGCTCGCGCCAGGCGGGAGCCATCATGACCTGACGGCTTGTGGCGCCATTTGCCTCGAAGACATGGGCAATCTTTGTAGAGAGTTCTCTGAGCGTGGAGTTGATAAAGCTGCGGGTGTGGGTGCTCACGAAGATGCAGCTGTCGCGTGTCTCGACGATACCGATATTGTTGGAGGTCTCGACGGTGTTGGCCATCGTGTCGCTCATCTGGATGACGCCTTGTGGAATTTGACTGAGGCAGTCCATCAGGATACGGAACGACTTGCGCTTGATGACAGTTGGCTGGCGTTCGCAGGTCTCGACCTTACAGAACATGTAGGGATCGGTTTCTCCGTAATAGAATTTCAGCCAGTTCTTGGCGACAATCTGTTGCTGGACAACGAAACTGGCATAACCACCTTTCTGCACGCACAGGATGGCCTCGGCAGAAGAGGCGATGGAAGCGTTGGCCTCGCCCATCCTCAGACTGGCGATGCGAACGTCGCACAGGATATGGATGAATTGGAGGAGACGCTTCATGGCGACGACGGCACTGGCGCGACCTTTGTTGATGTCGACGCCTGAATGGCCACCCAAGCCGCCTGTGAACGAGACACGGAACCACTGATGGCCGTAGGTGGGCGAAGGCTCACGGGAAGTGGGAATCTCGTGGAACTGCAGACAGGCTCCTGCTGCACCTGTCGTGATGGTGTCGTAGTCCTCTGAGTCGAGGTTGATAACC
>JAEETB010000020.1 GCA_016286575.1 Prevotella sp. | reverse complement strand
TTAGCAGCGGCACCAGCATCTTCGATGGCTTAGGCTACACCAATGCCACAATTATTGGTGGTTCCAGCGTCAGCCTCTCGTCTTATACCGGCGGCGGTAACCCAGGAGGTGGCGGCGGTCCTGGAGGCGGTGGACAGCCAGGAGGCGGCGGACAGCCAGGTGGCGGTGGTGGCCCTGGCGGCGGTGGTTGGCATTGATAACAAAAAATCTTAAATCCCAAGGCTAAATCACCTGCTTTGGGATTTTTTTCGTATATTTGCCAAGAATTACAAACCAACAACAAAAAGTGATTATGATGAAGATAAACGCATTGCTGATGAATCCTGCCGACAACGTAGTGACCTCGGTCGCGGAAATCGCCAAGGGAGAGGATGTCTGCTATATGGACGGCAGCGAGTGTGTCACGCTGAAGGCCGAGGAGGATATCCCCTATTGCCATAAGGTGGCGCTGACGGATCTGCCGGAAGGTGGCGAGGTGATTAAATATGGCGAGAGTCTGGGACGGCTCGTTTGCGCTGTTGCCAAGGGTAGCTGGGTGAACGACCAGAACCTGAAGAGCGAGTTGCGTGACTACGACAGCGAACTGGCGGGCGATGACTGGCAGATGTGTGCTGCCCAATCTGCTCCACAGCAGATAGAACCATTCAAGTTCTGGGGTTATCGTCGCGCAGAGGGGCGTCCGGGCATTCGTAACCATATTCTGATTCTGCCCACGTGCGTCTGTGCCAGTGAGTCATGTCGCGTCGTGGCCAGTCAGATTCGAGGGGCGGTGAATATCGTGTTCAACACTGGCTGCTCCGACGTGCAGGCTAATACCGACATGAGCCAGAAAGTACTGACAGGCTTTGCCTGCCACCCTAATGTCTATGGCGTAATAATCATCGGCCTGGGCTGCGAGACCGTTCCCCATCGGAAACTAAAGGAGAAGATTGAGCGTCTGACCAAGAAGCCTGTCGTGTCATTCGGCATCCAAGAGGAGGGCGGCACCCTGAAGACCATCGAGAAGGCTACCCGTGCTGCTCGCGAGATGGCCCAACAGGCAGGTTCGCAGCAGAAGGAACTCTTCGATGCCTCAGAACTTTATATCGGCATCGAATGTGGCGGAAGCGATGCCACGTCCGGTATTGCCAGCAACCCGTCTGTCGGTGAGATGAGCGACATCCTCATCGACATGGGTGCCACGACGGTGATGAGCGAGTCGATAGAGTGGATTGGCGGAGAACACATACTGGCCAAGCGTGCTGCTACGACAGAGATTCACAATCAGATCATTGAAGTGTGCCGTGAGTACGAGGCTCATCTCTCTGCCGCTGGACAGGATTGTCGTGCCGGACAGCCCACACCTGGCAACAAGGCGGGTGGACTGTCCACGCTCGAAGAGAAGAGCTTGGGCTGCATCCGCAAGGGTGGAACCCGCCCCATCGTCGAAGTGCTACAGCAGGCGGTAAGTCCTTCAAGGAAAGGTGCCGTCGTGATGGACACCGCTGGCTTCGACATTGCATCAGTCACTTCTATGGTGGCCTCCGGCTGTCAGGCCATCGTCTTCACCACAGGCAGGGGCACACCTACTGGTAATGCCATTGCTCCCGTACTGAAAGTGACGGCTAACGAGCGCACCTACCGCATGATGGAGGACAATATGGACGTTGATCTCAGTGCTGTGTTGAGGGGCGAAAAAAACATTGCTCAGATGGGCAGCGAACTGGTTGATATCGTAGCCGAGGTTGCCAGCGGTCGCATGACTAAGGCCGAGGCCTTCGGCTTCTCCGACATAGCCGTCGATCATGTCTGCAGATTTGTGTAAATGCTGAAAATGATAATCAAACTTCCGTAATATTGGTAATTCTGGTGCACAGAACTGGCTGATCATGCAGATGTATGCTAATTGATAATTGAAAATTATGAAGGAGAAGGTATTACAGGCCATGCGTGAGTTCGGTGCTCCCGTGAACGCTGGCAAGATTGCGGAAATCACAGGTATTGACCGCAAAGAGGTTGACAAGGCTTTTGCTGAGTTGAAGAAGGAAGGTGCGATTGTATCGCCAGTCCGTTGCAAGTGGGCACCCGCCCAATAATCTCTCATGGCATCGATAGGTGCAACCGCACCACGACGCATATAAATTTTTTCTTCAACGGGCGGCAAGCAAGGTGACGTCCCCGTTGCAAGCAGCCGAAGGAGAAATTCAATAAGGCCTAGGTCGGTAAAATTCCCAATAAAATATAAATCCCAAGGCAAAACAGCATCGCTTTGGGATTTATTTTGTATATTTGTGCCATAATTTCACAAACTAAAACGGATACGATTATGAAGATTTTGATTTTACAAGCCTCGCCACGTGCGAATGGCAACACTGCATGGATGGCTGAAGAGTACAAGAAGGCTGCCGAGGCAGCAGGTCATGAGGTGACATTGGTGAATGTGTCGCGCAAGAAGATTGCAGGCTGCTTGGCCTGTGAGTATTGTCATAATAAGGGCAATGGCGCCTGCATCCAGAAAGATGATATGCAGGAACTCTATCCGCTGATGAACGAGGCAGAGGTGCTGGTACTGGCTGCGCCCATCTACTACTTCACACTCTGTGCTCAGATTCAGGCTCCCATACAGCGCATGTACTGCGTCAACAAACCCGCCAACGTGAAGAAGATGGCGTTGCTGATGTCATCCTACTCGCCTGGCGTCTATGACGGAGCCACAGCTGAGTTCCGCGACATCTGCAACTATTGGCAGGTCGAGAACATGGGCTTTGTCTCTGCCAAGATTGACGAGCAGAAGACGGAGGAGACCAAACAGAAAGTGATAGCATTGGCAGGGAAAATATAAACAAATACGGATTATTACCTATAATAAATATGCAAAGATTGTTATTCTGCCTCATGGCAATGATGGGCGTGCTGACCCTCTCGGCACAGTCAAGTGTGTATGATTTTACGGTGAAGGACGATGCGGGAAAGGACGTATCGCTTGCCGAGTATAAGGGCAAGGTGCTGCTGATTGTAAACACCGCCACGCGATGCGGATTTACGCCACAGTACAAGGAACTTGAGGCGCTATATGAGAAATATTCAAAGGATGGCTTCGAGATTCTTGACTTCCCCTGCAACCAGTTTGGAGAGCAGGCTCCTGGTACTATTCAGGAGATTCACTCGTTTTGCACTGCCAACTTCGACATCCATTTCCCACAGTTCGACAAGATTGAGGTGAACGGAGCCAACGAGCATCCGCTCTACACTTTCTTGAAGGCACAGAAAGGCTTCGGCGGTTTCGATACGAACGACCAACGAGGCAAGTTCATGGACGATATGCTCCGTAAGCGTGATGCTGATTTTGACAAGAAGAGTGACATCAAATGGAACTTCACCAAGTTCCTCGTTTCTCGTGATGGACGAGTTCTGAAACGTTATGAACCAACAGACCAAATGAGCTGTATCGAAGCTGATTTGTTGATGGAAGTAAATCCCGTGCTGAGTAATATCATGGCACGTCGCTCCATTCGCAAGTATCTCGACAAGCCCGTGGAGCATGAGAAACTGGAGGCCGTAGCCATTGCTGGTATCAACGCTCCGAGTGCGATGAACCGGCAGAACTGGGCTGTACGGATTATCGAAGACCAGAAACTATTGGCCGACGTGAAGGATATGTGCCGCAATGCCCCCAACCTTATCTGTGTCTGTGCTCCAACTGAAGGTAGGTTCGACCTTGATGCTGGCCTCATGGGACAGAACATGATGCTTGCAGCTCAGGCTCAGGGTCTCGGCACATGTATTCAGACAGGCCCAATTCGCTTCCTCACGACTGACGAGAAAGCCAAAGCCTTCCGTGAAAGCCTCGACATACCAGAAGGTTACAAACTATTGTATGTGATTTCCATCGGCTATCCCGACGAGCAACCCGATGCCAAACCCCGCGACGCATCTAAGGTAAAATACATCAAGTAAAGCAGCACTAAATCAGACTGATGAAACAGAGTGGAATCCCGCTGATCCTGATAGCACAGATAGTACTGATTTCCCTGTGCTCATGCGGCACTCGACATGTGGTTGCTTCGTCCCAGCAAGAAACGGCTATTCCCCTCCATGGAAAAGTCGCAGAGATTGTTGAACGGGACACCATCCTCATTGGTACTACGGGCGATTACCGTCCGCTATCCTTCTGCGAGGCAGACGGGACTTATTGGGGCTTTGACATTGAAATGGCGAATGAAATAGCAAAAAGAATCGGAGTTAGTGTGAAGTTCAAAAAGACCTCATGGCCTACGCTGACAGCAGATGTATTAGCAGAACCTCAGAAGTTTGACCTCGCTATTGGTGGCATTACAATCACTGATGCCCGACGCGAGACGATGCTCATGAGCGACGGCTATCTGGCAAACGGCAAGACCATCCTTTGCCGTGCATCGGAGGCTGACCGATACAAGTCATTGGCCGACATCGACAAACCCGAAGTCCGTGTGATGGTGAATCCTGGTGGGCTGAATGAGAAGTTTGCCAACGAGAACCTGACTCATGCAACCATCATCGTTCATCCCAAAAACGAGGAAATCCCGTCGCTTGTAGCTGAAGGACAAGCCAATGTGATGATAACAGAAATCACAGAGGCTCCCTATTATGTACAGACAGACACCCGACTTGCAGCTCCACTATTGAGTGCTCCGTTTAATCATGGAGAGATAGGGGTCCTCATGCAGAAAGGACAGGAGGATCTGCTACAAATGGTGAACACGACCATCCATCAGATGAAGGCTGACGGCACACTTAAGAAACTACATGAAAAATATGGATTACAAGGAAATTAATATGAATAAGAAACGTACAACACCAGAGTTTATTACAGAATTGCAGCCGAACGAGATCTTTGTCTTCGGCAGCAATCTCAAAGGTATGCACGGCGGCGGAGCGGCCTACATCGCCTACCGCAAGTTTGGAGCCATCATGGGACAGGGCGTGGGGCTGCAAGGCCAGAGCTACGGCATCCCCACAATGCAGGGAGGCGTAGAGACCATCCGTCCGTATGTGGACGAGTTTATCCAGTTCGCCAAAGAACACCCTACCCTAACCTTCCTCGTCACCCGCATCGGCTGCGGAATCGCCGGATTCACTGATGATGAGATCTCTCCGTTGTTCGAGAAGGCTCATGACGTGGAGAATATAGTACTACCACCGGGATGGTAGGACGCACACCGAAACTCAGTAGAACGCACACCGAAACTCTACCGAAACTCAGTGGGAGGAGTATTGGAGGTACATCGGACCTACGATGGTACAACGATAAAGGATCAAAGATACAACGTAGAACAACAAACGATTATGGCAAAAGTAACAGGAGGAATATTGAAGAACGTGGAAGGTCACTTGGGCGACATAACCGTCTACAAGAGGGGCGGAAAAACATTCGTGCGTCAATCGCATATCCATCAACCCCACCGGCTTTCGCGCAAACAACTGGCTCTTCGCGAGCAAATTGCCCATAACAACAACCTGTGGCGAAAGCTCAAGGAAACACACCACACCTACTTCGAGGGTGGCGTGGATGCCTACCGCCGTTTTATGTCGGTCAATACGATTTCGCCAACGGTCTACCTAACCAAAGAACAGCTAAGCGGCAATACCTCGCTACTTCTGCCCGACATGGCTGTAAGCGATGGTCCACTGAATCCCATCAGCTATCAGTTCGATGAAGTGGACGGGCAGTCTGCATTGTTCACCAACCTTACGCCCAAAGACATCCGTAAGGGTGACTATCTGCTCTACGTCCTGCAACAGAAGGTCGGACACTGTCAATACGGAGAAGACTTGCCGCATTTGAAGATCTACGTCGTCCCCGTCACGCCCGACCAAGACATCATGATACAAAAACTCGGCACCATCAGCCTCGTCAACGTACCCTCAACTCTTCTCACACCTGTCCAAAGCAAGGACGGTACCATCGCTCTCGTTGGCGAAATTTTCAGCAACCCGATGCTCGGCTTCGCCCTCGTCCGAATGAAGGACGGTCATGTCTCACCCCAGCGCGTCATTTCCCGCTGCACCTATTACGAGCGTTATACCACCGAGGAGGCCCTCCAAACCGCCGCCAAAAGCTACAATGGACTCACTGGCGAATGATAAAGAAAACCTCTACGCTCCACAGGAGATTACTTTTTCGATAGTCAATACATTCTTGTGATCTTCGTAGGCATAGCGCACATCATCCATCTTACGGCGAAGGAGAAAGACACCAAGTCCACCTATGCGACGTTTTTTCCATGATAAATTAGTGTCGGGCGCTTTCTGCTCCAAAGGGTTGAATGGTATGCCACCATCCTCGAAACGAATCACGATGCGGTCGGTCTTCTGTATTTCCACGTCCAACCAATCCTCAGCATCAGGGGGATAGGCATAGGATGTCACGTTCATGACAATTTCCTCGCAAGCCAACCGGAGAACTAAGACATCTTTCATGCGGCATGAGGATATCTCAGGCGTCTGTAGGATGGCTGTGAGTATCTCATGGGCCTTCCCCTTGATAGGTTGGAAATGAAATGAGCTCATACCTTGAAGATTGAAAATTGAAGATTACTTCCCCACTAAGATGATGATGGAACGTGGGCCAACGAGTACCTCGTGCTGATTCTCGGTGAGGGGTTCCTCGCCTGGTTCGAAGATGTCGTCGGGCGACGGCATACCAGTATTGGCAAATACGTGCCAAGCCTTACCCTCGGGAAGCTGGGGCAGTTCGAAGCCGTGCATCTCCCAATGCATGTTCATAGCCACATAGATGAAGTCATCGGGCACACCGTCGGTCGCGGCATATTGTCCGTTCAGCATGAACGCTACCGTCAGATTGTTGTGGCCACTTTCAGGCTGCCAGGCCCTCACACCATGCCAAGAGAAGTCTGGGTAGCCAAGGCTCAGATAGTCCTGGTGACGGAGGTGCTCGTCGTAACGAAGCACTTTGTGCTGACGGCGGAAATGGATGACCTGTTTGAAGTAGCGGAAGATGTCGGCGTTCTTCTCCAGATTGTTCCAGTCAAGCCAGGCGATTTCGTTGTCCTGACAATAGGCATTGTTATTGCCTTTTTGGGAGTTGCCCATCTCGTCGCCCGACAGGACCATAGGGATGCCTTGACTCACCATCAGCATCGTGATGGCGTTCTTCACTTGCTGGTGGCGCAAGCGGTTGATATCGGGATCATCTGTTTCTCCTTCGCAGCCGCAGTTCCAGCTGTTATTATGGTTCTCGCCGTCGCGGTTGTCCTCACCGTTGGCTTCATTGTGTTTGTTGTTATACGACACGAGGTCCATCATCGTGAAGCCGTCGTGGGCTGTGATGAAGTTGACGCTGGCCTTGATACCCCTACCCTGTGAGGCATAGAGGTCGGGAGAGCCGATAATGCGTTCTTTCACATCAGAAAGCACTCCTTCGTCGCTCTTCAGGAAACGACGCATGCTGTCGCGGAACTTACCGTTCCACTCTGCCCAGCGTCCCCATGATGGGAACGAGCCCACCTGATAAAGTCCACCAGCATCCCAGGCCTCGGCGATGAGCTTGGTCTTGCCGAGAATGGGGTCATGCGCCAACGATTCGAGCAGTGGCGGGTTCGACATAGGGTTACCGTTCTGGTCACGTCCGAGGATGGCAGCCAGGTCGAAACGGAAACCGTCGATGTGGTAGTCGGTAACCCAGTAGCGCAGACTCTCGACAATCATGTCGCGCACATTGGGATTGTTGCAGTTCAGCGTGTTGCCGCAGCCGCTGAAGTTATAGTAATGGCCATCGGGCGTCAACATATAATAGGTCTTGTTGTCAATGCCGCGATAAGAGATGTAAGGGCCTTGCTCGTTGCCTTCGGCGGTGTGGTTGAACACCACGTCGAGCATCACCTCGATGCCATTCTTGTGCAGCTGCTTCACCATGTTCTTCAACTCGTCCACCTGCATGGCGAACCTGCCCGAAGAGGCATAGGCGGCCTTGGGGGCGAAGAAGCCGACGTTGCTATAGCCCCAGAGGTTGTAGAGCGGACGGCCGTCAACCGGCGAGACACGGTGGTTCTCAAACTCGTCGAACTCATGGATAGGCATCAGTTCCACACAGTTGACACCCAGTTCCTTCAGATAGGGAATCTTCTCGATGATGCCGGCAAACGTTCCCTGATGCTTCACGTCGGAAGCTGCGCCACAGGTGAAGTTGCGCACATGCATCTCATAGACGATGAGATCGTTGACGGGCGTTTCCAATGGCAGGTCGTCCTCCCAGTCGAAATCAGAGAACACCACACGGGCACGATACTGGTAGAGACTATCCCAATTGGGCTGTTGCCCCCACACATCACGCCCGACGATGAGCTTAGCGTAAGGGTCAAGCAGGATCTTCGACTTATCGAAACGATGACCTTCTTCCGGTTGGAAAGGACCATCCATCCGGAAACCGTATTCTATGTTCTCATAATCCAAGTCGAAGACAATCATCGAGAACACATTGCCCATCCGAAACTCCTTGAAGAAAGGGATCTCGACAAACGGCTTTTCTTCACGATTGTGGAAGAGCACCAACGTGCAGTCGGTGGCATAGCGGGAATAGACTGAGAAATTCACCATATTGCCGACAACCATTGCACCAAACGGATAGGGCCTGCCCGGACGTAGCTTCAGTCCCTGGTACTCATGTGTGGGAAACAGATCAACTCTATGCATAGTATTCAATCTTCAATTTTCAATCTTCAATTTTCAATCGCCCTCAGGCATTCTTCCATCGTGCTGAAAGAATCGAAGAAACTACTGAAGCCAGTGACATTCATAATGTCTTTAACCTCCTCACTGATGCCTACCAAATAGACTTTCTGTCCTTTGGAGGCTGCCACTTTCTTGGAATAGAGCAACACACGCAAGCCGATACTGGAAATGTAGTTACAGGCGGTCATGTCAATCACCACACTGCAGCCTTTTTCCAGAATAGCCAAAATGTCGTCCTGTACTTGCTGGTGGTTGAAAGAGTCCAGCTCCTTACCTAATTGATATTTTTCTACGCTCATACCATTCTCAATTTCTCATTGTCCCAATTGCTCATTATCTCAATTTCAATTTCGCTTCCTGTGCCCAGTCCATGCAGTTGCGCACACGGAGATCAGCGTAAGGCTCAGCATTGAAGATGGTTTTCGTGATGGTCATCAGCTGTTCTGTGCCATAGAGGAAGGAGAACGGACGGTGCAGCTCCATCGTCAGGTCGATGGCTTCATGCAACAGGTTCACATCGTCGTGACAGTCGAACATAAACCTGTCTGTATCGTGATTATCCAAGAACAATACCAGCTTGAAGTCGGCAGGATACTTGGCAAAGTGGTCAGCAATCTTACTGCGCAGGGTCTCATTGCCCCTGATACCCCGACCGGCACGGATCTCCTTCAGAAGGATGTCGCGATAGGCAAAGTCAAGCACGCCGTCCAACGTGTCTACGTAGTCGGCCTGCAAGTCGTCCTGACTAAATGGCTTGGTGTCCTGCGCCAAGAACTCCTGCAATCTGGCATCTGTCTTGAAATACAGCTGACCAGCCAACTGCGGACCAATACCGAAAGCCCATACCTCACCGAACACCATAATATCGCTGCGGATGGCCTGCAGACTTTCGCGCAAGCTCTTCAGGAAACTATGCGGCTGACCCAAAGCGTGGTCGATACGGAAGGCATCCACACCCATACGGGCGAGTTTCTCGGCCTTGTCGATCATGAAACTGACCACCTCGGGGGTTGTCAGGTTGAATTTGGGCAGGTCGCCGAAACCCAGGAACGAGACGAACTCGTCGGTACCCTCCTTAAAGAAGAACCAATCGCGATGCTTACCACCATTCTTCATCAGTGACTCCGCGAAGATGGGCGCCTCATACCAGCAATGGTTGGGCACGAAGTCACAGATAATCTTCAGGCCCTTGTCGTGAGCCTGGTCGAGCAGCTGCTGATAATCCTTCCACGTGCCGAGGTGAGGATCGACCTCTTCGAAATTCAGGGTGTGATACCCATGATAGTTTGCCGACTTGAAGATGGGTGATAGCATGATGGCGTTGAAGCCAAGATCCTTGATATAGTCAAGCTTCTCAATCACTCCCTGCAGGTTTCCCCCGCAGAATTTATTCTCACTCTTTGGCGGCACCTGCCACCCGCCGTTGAATCTGTCGATCAACAGATGATAGATTCGGATATTATCAAACCAGTTACTCATAGTTATTGTGTTATTTGATTCTTGTTATTTTAAAAGATATGGTGAGTACGTTCTCACCGTTGATATATTCGTAGGCAATGGCATCGACCTTCTGGACGACAAGAAGGATGCCTAATCCTCCGATCGGACGCTGGTCCATCGGCAGAGTAATGTCAGAAGGAGCTTTCTCCAGCGGATTGAACGGTACACCCCCATCGCGAAAGCGAATCGTCAGAAGCTCTTTATCATGCATAATCTCTACATCGAGGTAGTCGTTCTCACCGTTGGGATAGGCATAGTTGACGATATTGGTTACCAGTTCATCAACCACCACATAAAGCTTACGATAAAGCGCCTCATCCACCAAGGCCAGTTCCTTATGATGGAGAATGGCATTGATGATATCGACGTTCTTGCCCTGTATGGGTTGGAAGTGTAACCTGGTCATTGAGAAAGAACGATTAGTCTTCTTGTCCTAACTTCATCTGATAGCAAACCACATCGTTGTGAGCGGCATAGTCTTCGAGCACCTTTTTCTGGCGAAGGATGAGCTTACTCTTGTTCTCTTCAAACGTAATAGACTTCGTCAGCCCTACGTATTCAAGCGACTCGTATATCTCCTTCGCGCAATTCACGAAAACAATCTCGGGATTGTGGCCTATCCTCTGATTAACCAAGAAGATAACGCGAATACCACTACTGGTGAGAATCAATAACCGAGATGCATCGAAGACCACCTTAGTGATATCCTGCCCCCGATACTTCAACAACTCTTCGGTCAATGCCGGGAAATTGGCCGTTGTGAGTTCCTTGCCCAACTCGATAGTGAGCGTCGTGTCCTTTAACGATATTGTAAAGTCATTTTCCATTTTAAATACTCTATATTAGTGAACTGACATCAAATTCTGTATCATCTTTATAGGAATTTTCCCAAGTATTGTCCTTTCCCGCAAGATAGCGCTGATAACCTTCCTCAATCTCCTGGAGCTTGGCATTCAGCAGCTTCTCTGCATTTTCTTTGGCGTCATGATAAGTCTTCTCAAATACTTTCTTGACATTATCCGCTTCTTGGACAGACAACCTAGCAAGCAATTGCGCAGTATCGGCCAGTCGCTTGCCATAGGCCCAGTCAAGCTTCGCCACACATTCCTTGTGGAAAGTCTTGCATACCTCGTTTAGCAGATCGCGACGCTCCTTGTTCACTTCAGGCATCGTATAGATAATATGACGTTCTTCAAAGCCTTCATCATACTCTTTGATCTTCACACTGACCTTAAACTCTGGGTGCACTTCGGCTACTCCCTGAATGATGGCTGACAGATTGTTCTCGTTCTTGGGAGTGACGTCGAAGGTGTAGTCATTCGGTCTTGTTGCATCAGCCACGTCCTCGAAGTTATACTCTGCACTTTCCAGATGAATCGTCGCAGACAACATGGCCTGCGGATCGGCTTTGACACAGAAATTACCCAAGCGAACACAGAACAATGCCAGATAGCCATTCTCCTTCTGTGAAAACTCATTTATCTCTGCTATAATATAATTATCCATAATGATTCGATTTTACTAATTTACCTTCTTTAATATCTTACCTTTATTTGCCAGCATCCTCCTTAGTCAGCTTTGTACTCAGGCTGCCACCACCGCCACCAGCGCCTGCAGCCATACCGTCTTCGATGTTTGGTGTCTTGAAGTGCGTGCTGGCATTGAGGTCGTCGATCGTAGCCTTCGGAGCTTTCACCTCGCCCTTTACCTCGGTGTCGGCGTTGATAGTGGTCTTGCCGTAGACTTGAGTCTCGTCGCCACCCACAGCAGACTTGCCATCGGCCAGCTGAACCACAGCCTTGCCGTCGCCCTGCTGCGCTTCGATGGTCTTGTCGGCAAAGGCACCGATCTCCTCGGATACCACCTGCACCTTCTTGCTCTTCACATCGTCGGACTTCGAACCCATATACATCTTCTCCGAAACGAGCAGCATCGTACTGCCCTCGGCCAGTGCTGAGTCGTCACCACTTTCCTTGTCTGTATCCATCGACTTGACGCTGACAGCCTTTGCATTGATACTGACGCTGCCTGTGGCCTTGCCCTCGGTATCGGTAGATACAACATCCACCTTCTCAGCGCGGATGAAGACCTTGCTTTCTGATGTCAGGGCTTTCTCCTTCTCCTCGCCATTCTCGATGTCATTGTCGGTACTCTTCACGGTGACGGTCTTCGACTTCACAATCAGGTCGCCTTCTGCTGTGTAGTTGGCTTTGGTGATAGCTCCATTTTCGTCGACTTCGATATTGGCAGAGCCTTCGGTGCTCACCTCGATGGTCTTGGCACGGAGTTTAATCTTGCTATCGTCGGTCAGCTGCTTCTCCTTCTTCTTGCTGTCAGCCACCTCGTAATCCACAGACTCGATGGTGATGTTCTTCGACTTCAGCGTAAAGTCGCCCTCAGCAGCATAGGTAGCCGCAGTGAGAGTGCCTTCCTTTTCACGCTGCACATCAGCAGTATTGGCTGTCGAGACTTCGACGTTCTTGGCACGGATGCTTACGCTACCTTTCTCCTTCAAGCTGTCATCAGACTCAATGGCAGCAATGGACACATCGTTGGCAACCATATTGATGCCTGCACCTTCATTGTCGCGCAGATTGCCTTCACCGTCGGCCGAGACAAGGTTAATCGCTTCACCTAAGACTCTTACCTTGGCACCTGTTCTGTTGCCCTTAAAATCATCGCCTGTAGTAATACTGTCTTTCTCATTTTTGAAACACTTTAAGCGACGGTTGGTTTCTGCCAGCTTTGAGAGCACTTCAATGTAATGATATGACTGCTTCGTCAATAGTTGTGCGGTGTCCTCGATTTCTTCACTCTTATCGCTGATATCCAAATAGTTGGTACGCACTCCATTGTTGTCTTCCATTAAGTCCTCCCTTTCCGCCAGCAGATCCTTCAGTTCACCTGCCAGTTCGTCGAATGATTCCTTGCACTCATCAGCTTGGTCTTTAAGATCAGACTGCAGCCCCTCCAAACCCGAGATAAGACTTTCAAGATTCTTCTGACGGGTCTCAGCTGTCATCGCCGCATGGATGTCAATCTCCTTGTCAGCATGAATACGCACACCACTTGATCCCGTCGGAACCGTTGTAGCCGAGAAGGCTCCCTGGCTGTCCTTATCATTAGAGACTTCGTTACTCTGGATGATGATGTTCCGGGCCTGACTGATAATCTCTGACAATGTGCCAACGACATGTTCCAAACCATCAACACCAGGATCTTCGGCTATATGACGGATGCTGGAAGCGCGTACTTCCACCGTTCCACCCTCTCCTGCACCTTGTACACCCACCTGTGTGCCACGAATGATGACCTCTGAGCCGCCTCCGAGAAGCGTACCATTACGATCCACATGACCAATAATAATCTTAGGTGCTGAAAGTACCAGACACTCTGGATCGTACACATAGTGACCCTTCTTAATCTTAGCCACCAAGTCAAGCTGCATTTGCTGCATCTCTGCCTTGCATTTCCGGATTTCCGATAGTTCACTCTCTACATTGTCCTTAAAATCAGAGAGTTTCTTCTCCCATTTTTCAAATATATATTCCATTCTCTATTCCTTTTTACTTTTTTACCTTTATTTGATTGTCATCAGCACTTTCTTCAGATGATCCATGGTTCCGATGTTAGCATGGCTCTGCTCCACCAGTCCTGTACCATCGAAGTTCAAGGTACTACCTTCATTCTCGGAGAACAGGATCTGACCGTCTTTCGTGCTTTCCCAGACGTCCTGATCCAGAGACTGGAAATTACTATGGAACTTAGATATAAGCGCGTCAACAGTTCCCTCGTATAGCGTTCTCCAGAGTTTAAATCTCTGCCAAGTATGATCCATATTCAGAATCTGACGTTTCCAATAATGTTCCTGACGGTATGAATTGGTCTTGTTAACATAATCCATATTGTAACCAATCTTAATGAACTTATTCCCAGCGTTTTTCTCGTGCTTATTGACCAAATAAAGGAAAGACAATATCACCTTACGCTTGATAATTGTCAGGTTACTCTCATGATAGATATCATCTTCTGGCATACTTAATCGCTTGGTGAATTCATCATAACCACTTTCATACATCTTTAACCACTTACTATAATAACTATCGTTAAGTGGTTTTGTACATTCTTTCAAGCAGTCAAATACTATCCAAGAGAATTTCTCAGGTACATCTACGATAGGATTGTCAAAAAGATAATTACCTTCAGCACCATAATGGAGAACTGCATAGAGGGCCTTGGCATAGCTATCGATATTATCTTTGAAGTATGCGTATTTCTTTTCAGGGGTATCTATTATCTCATTTGACCAAGGTTGCTTCTCATAATCTGGATTCCAATGATCTCTGAAAAGATCTTCCGTAATCCAACTGTCATCCCATTCCCCATCTACATGATCCCAAATGAATTTAGGAATATCGGGGCCCATATCGTTGAAAGCCTGCAGAACATTGACGATATATTCATTTGACAATCGAGCGGCCATAGTCCAACGAAGTTTATATGTTTCATAGAATTCTTCGATAGTCTTATCAATACATCTTATGCATGAGATCAATGACTTATAGAACTCTTCCATGGTATCTCTATCCTCAGTCGGCATTGTACCTTGGAAGAATTTCGAGAGCTTACCCTGTTTCTCCGGTTTCTTATACCGGTCGGCCTTCACAGTGGCATGGCCAGGTCCAGCCTCAAGCATGAGATAACGCTTCGACTTGATGAGCATCGTACCGTCTACTGGGCGAACGAATATCTCTACCATCCTTCTAATCGTCGAGAAATCTACAGTATCTTCAATGAACAATTTTGAGGCAACACCTACACCACCACCAACGACTGTGTTGACCATAAATGCACCGAATGTAGCTCCCTTGCCATCTGGATCGTCTATCTTAGGCGGTTTGATATTCTCTCCCGATATGATATTCACCTTGTTACCTGCTATGAGGTTGATATTCATTCCCTTGATGGTGACATCAGCATTAGGAGCATCGACGGTAATACCCTTGAACGCACTCAGAGTGATCGTTCCCAATTGTGACCTGATATTGAGCTCGCGCTTATGAGCGACCATCTCAATCTCGTTGATGTTGTAACGGTCGCCCATGTGGATACCACCTGCCAGATCCCTCATGTTCTCTCCAAACTGATCGAGGCCGATCAAACTGGTAATAAATCCAATACCAGGTGAAAGGAAATTAGTGATGAAACTACCACCTTTATCAGGATCAGTAAAGGTGATATGATGACCATTGCGGGATGTTATCGACATCGAGACGTCTTTCTGTTGAATGATAGGATTGGCCTTTCGTTGTACGCGCTCAGTTGGATCCAGCACATTCTTAGAGAAGAGGCTGCCAACGACGTAGGGGCGCTCGATGTTGTCATTATCATAATTAATGAGCACCTCGTCGCCCACATTCGGTCGGAAGTAGGTACCGCCTCCGTCTGTGGCCATCGGACTAGCTATACGTATCCAGGGCGTTGACATGGCTTTGATACTCTCTTCTATGATTTCCTTGATCGTTTCAGCCTCCTTCTCACATGCAGCGACTTCCACATTCTTTTCCTCAAGAAGAGAATAGCAGTCCTGATATTCAACTGTAGTCCGGTTGTACCTCTGCACCAGCGCTGCGATGATGGTGTTATCCTCTTCAATGACCTGATAGCTTGCATCTTTCTTGCTGGTCTTCTGGTCATGCTCTGCGGCTGCGTCTTTCATTAATTGCTTGACGACGTTGAGATTATCAAGCTTTGCTGTCTTCTGCTCAATCTCCTTTTCTGTAGCCTTAGAAAGTTCTTCCAATGATGACAGCCGACTTTCCTTTATCTGCAACGTCTGCGATGAGTTGTTAAGTGTTTCATCCGACAACTCTTTCTTCAGCTGACTCTTTTCTGCCTCATAGTTTGCCCGCTTATCATTCAATTCCTTAATCTGTGACTCCAAATCAGAAATCTCGCTTTCCTTCTTTTCTATCATCGTTGCGCGGTCACTGACGGAGGCTTTCACATAGGCTTTAATTTCTTCGAGTTCCAAGCCGAGTTTTGACAAGAGCAAACTCAAAGCAGATTTTCGGTTCTCAAGATCTTTCTTATTATTCTTAGCAACCGTCAACTTCTGTTCTGCCTCTTTTAGTTTTGTTTCCTCTGTACCTTTCAACGATTGCCAAGGATAAGCCACGCGCACACGGCCTTGATATTTCGGATCGACATTGTCGGTAACGAAAGCCGCCTGTGGACCAACCTTGCGAGTCCTAGGCACTTTCTGTACGGGCGGGATGAACTGCTCCTTACCATCTTCATCCGTATAGGATGGGATGGCAAAGAATTTAAGTGAGCGCGAGCCTCTAAACTGGTCGGATGAATTAGTTTCGTACTGCTCATAGTCATTTTCCCAAGATTCTTCAGACGTCTCCTCGATCTGGATGATGACATAGTCTTTCTCCAAACCGTCGATCTTGACCTTCTCGCCTAATTGCAGGTTGATATAGTTCGTACCCATGTCGACACAGACAATCTTGCGCTGCTGTTCTTCCTCGTTCTTAAGGTTTTTATTGTAGAACTCATTGGTCGTCCAGCATTTTTCATTAACCAAACCAAACATCACACTCTTTTTGGCGCTTGAGTCATACTGCCCGTCAGAGTTTTCATAAGGGGTTATCCACGCTTCATTTCCTTCGGTGTTGACAGTCTTTTTGTTGAAAAATGCCTTCAAGACATTGATAGCCTCTCCACCAATAGCCCATGTTACCAGGCCTATTACTGCATCGTCACTGGTAAAAAGAGTCTTTAAAAGAGGTAACAATCTCCACAGGGTGACGTTAGTGGCATTTTTGTCATAGTTACACTCGCGCTTAAAAGTGGTGAACTTATCCTTCTCCAATGGGAAGAAATACTCATCATGGGCCAACTCGGAATTGCTCGTCGCATATTGGGGGAACGCATCTTTAGGGAAACCAGTAGAAAGCTTGTCGATAGCCTTATAATTCAGGTCGTCAATCTTCCGATCTTTGTCCTTCATACTATCGAAGCTGTAAGACGTTATTGTCATCGGGTCGGGCGACATGCCATGCTCGGTGACTGAAGCATATTGATCGATGCTCACAGTATTACTGCTGTTTGGCAGACCTAATACCAACTGACCATCCTCAAAGTACAGGAACTCTCCACAGCGGTTGGCCGTGCGCACCAGGAAGTCGTAGAACGACTCATTATACTGCACCAGGTAAGGCTGGATAAACTCAGTACCGATATTGGTCTTTGTACTGTTGCCATTGGTATCCGTTGACGTATCGCTCTCAATATACTTCAAAAACCGCATCCCATCCTTATTGGTCTTTATCAAAGGCGATGTCCCGTCTGCCTTCTTGCCGAAGTTCAGGCTCTCAGGCTTCAGAATGCCCGATCCAAGTTTACGGGCCACATAGGCCTTACTGTACTTGTTGATCGTCATCAGCTTATCCATACTGAAGATGTTCAGCTTCACATACATCTTTTTGCCATTACTATCGCACTTCAGCTTCGGGAACACCTCATACACAAAGCAGCTCTTCGCCACTGGGTAGACATTAGTGTTTTTATCAGTCTCAGTAATAACAGGATTACCGGATGTTGAAGACTTGATTGATTCTATGATTTCCAGTTTAACCTCTCTCCTCATAAACAAAGACGAGGCTACCTCAAACGAAGGGACTTTCGTCGAATCGTGTCCAGAGGTATCGTTGGTTTGCAACGTAAAGTCAACCTCAGCCTCTATTTCTGTGGGCTGATAGATCTTCTTATTCACCTTCACACCACGCAAGGTGACATAGTACGTGGAACTATCTGCCGAATTATCCATTAATACGCCTATTCCTTGCACTAATTTCATGGTGCCGGGCGAATTCTTGCCAATATGGTTACCTAACGTCAGTTGGTAACGATAATAGCCATACTTTGTGATTGTCTTTGATTCGTCTGCCATATTTGTAGTTTTAATGATGAATATCTTTATTTAAATATAAAACACTTGTCAAATCCTGTCGCTTTGAGAACATCCATGAGCTCGGGGCTAACACCTTGTATGTAAAGGCTGCTTCCATTGGACCTCGCAGCCGAAATCAAAATCTGGAGCAGCCGGAACCCATTGGATGAGATATACTCCAGTTTGGTACAGTCGAGCGAGATGTCCGTGTCTTTGAGTTCCAATAGGGGAGCTATGTCCAGTGCGACCTGACCTATGATATGGGAGTCCATCTCACCATCAAAGATGACGAGTGCCTTGCCCTCACTTGTTTCTATTGTTGTTTTCATTATTATGTATAAGTCACGTTTTGCAATATCGGTATGTGATTCTATTTCCCGAATCTGATAGCAAGCAAGGTGAGGTCGTCGCTCTGCTCGGCATCGCCTACGAAGTCGTGTACGGCCTGCTTCAGTCTCTCTATCAGTTCTTTCGGACCAGTCTGCCCATTCTGAATAGCACAGCTCACCTCGTTGAAAATCCGCTCATTGCCAATTTTCTCTTTATCAGCAGTCATCGCCTCATCCAGTCCATCGGTATAGACCAGAATCGTGGTTTGCGGCTCTATATGGACTGTCTGCATCACATAAGGAGGATCGGCAACGACACCTACGGGACAGACGCCTTCGAATGGCAATTGTTTGAACTCCTTGTTGATGACAAGAGGCGTCTCGTGGCCGGCATTACAATAACGTAGCTCGCCTGTTGTCAGATCGAGAATGCCGACGAATAAGGTGACGAACATCAGACTCTCGTTGTGCTCGTTCAAGGTTTTGTTCATTTTCAAAACAATGCGGTCAGGCCTGTCCTCGTCGGCAGCATAGGCACGGAACAGACTTCTGGTTTCCATCATGAACAGGGCGGCTGGCACCCCTTTGCCACAGACGTCGCCCAGACAGAAGAGAAGCTCGTTGTCACGCACGAAAAAGTCGTAGAGGTCGCCACCGACAGCCTTAGCAGGCGTCATGCTGGCATAGATGTCGAAATCGGGTCGCTGAGGGAACTCCGTGGGCACCTTCGACAGTTGGATATCGCGGGCGATATTGAGCTCACTCTCTAATGCAGCCTTGGCAGTGGTCGATGCTTTCAAATCCTCCATATACTGCTTCAGCGACTGTTGCATGGTACCGAACGAGTCGCGCAACTGGGCCACCTCGTCGTTGTGTCTGAACGTAGGCAATGGAGCGTCGAAGTTACCCTTGGCTACCTCCTGAGCCGAATCGGAGAGAAATCCTAACGGCTTAGTAGCGCGACGGATGCTCCAGCTGGTAAAGAATAATATGACCAGACTACCGACAACCATACAGAACGCGATGAAAAAGGATAGTACACCACCCCACGTAAATACCAGGTCGCGGTGCTGTATGACAGACACAGTCCAGTCTGTATAGGGTAATGGCTTGTAATTAACATAATAAGGCGTGCCCTTCAGATCTCTCATCCCGAGGTTGCTAAAGACTTGCTCCTGCTCAGCTTTGAGAATATTGATGTCAAGGGAGTCAGAACCCAAAACCCTATTGCCCTTACTGTCGATAAACTGAACAGAGAAATTAATGACACCGTCCCTATCCTGTATACTTTCATCGGTGTCGAAGAATTCTCTCTTGATTATTTTCTCAACCTCAGCGATAACCTTGTTAATCCATAGGTAATTCAGGTCAACACCATACACGCCAACCTTACGACCCTGACGGTCAAAAATGGGCAGCACATAGCTGCAATACATACTACTGTCTACGGAATTGTCGAAATAGGGGGACGTCAAATAGCCCAAGTCCTTCCTGTCCCGACTAAGTCCTTTCTTATACCAAGGACCATTGAAGTAATCGTGGCTTGGTGAGCCTATCTGTTGGCGATCATAACGAGAACTGTCGGCACGGTATACGTAAGCTTCAAACCAACGACCCTGACCCTTGAAGTAGTCTGGCTCGAAGGCGGCAAAGCAACCCAGAAGTTGGTTCACGGAAATTTCGCGCTCCAAGGCATCAAAGACTTGCTCCGGACTCCCCAGGTTTCTCTCTACCTCGTCACGGTTGTTGGCCGACGATATATGCACAGCCCATAACATTGACTCTATCTTGCCTACAATCCCGTCGACGACATATTGCCCACGCATATTGCTGTTCACAAGCGAGATTCTGAAAACAGACCAAAACATGGCTCCAATGATCAATACATTGAAGAATGACATGATTGCAATAACACGCCAAGTGATGCGGCGCGACAATTTACTCTTTTTCATTTCACAATTCACTATTCATACGATAGTAATATTTACACACTTTGCAAAGGTACAAAATTAAAAGGAAACGACCAATAAAGTGAAACGTTTTTTTTGAAAAAGAGTATGTTTTTAAGAATTAAGTCACAAAAAAACAAAAATATGAACTTAATTCAAAAAAAAGATGTATCTTTGCAGTCACAACTAATTTTATAGAAACAAAATAATATGAAGAAAATCCTAATTCCATTCGTCATCGTCTATGTCAGTATCCTATGCAGTTGCAGTAGTACGGACAACGACAACCTGGTCAAGAAAGACTATTTTACCAAATGGAACTCATGTGAAGCACTGACGACTCTGAAAGAGTATGTTGAGGACGTGACCAACCCCAATTCCAAGAATTTTATCAAGGAGGATGACCGCATCGCCACGTTCGATATGGACGGGACGTTCGTGGGCGAGCTCTATCCGACCTACTTCGAATACAATCTGCTGGAGTATCGTGCACTGGACGACCCCACCTATAAGGACAAAGCGCCCGATGACGTGAAGGAGGCAGCTCAGGATATCAGGGACTTTGTCAGGAAAAGCAAAAAACTACCTGACCATTTCGACATGAAACATGCCAATGCTGCAGCGAAGGCCTATGCTGGCATGACGCTGGCCGAATTTGACGCTTATGTTAAGGCCTATGCCGCCAAGCAGGCCAACGGATTCAAGGGCATGACCTACGGACAGAGTTTCTATCA
>JAEETB010000003.1 GCA_016286575.1 Prevotella sp. | reverse complement strand
TGTATCTCTCAGTGACGGCCAACGACATCACGGAGGAGCGCAACATGTATCTCAACGTGATGGAGAACGACGCCAGGATGCAGAAGATGAACGAGTCGATCAAGAACTACGAGGCCGAGCTGCGCTACATGCTGGAGGCCTCGAAGATGCAGACGTGGCGCATCAGCCTCGATCGCAACGTACTGGAGTTCTACAGCGGCCTGAACACCGTCGAACGCTCTTTCGACCTGAAGCAGATGCGGAAGATCTTCGTCGATCAGGAGCAAGACTTCGTGAAAGCCCTGTCGAACCCGGAAGAGGTCCTGCGCGAACCGCTGGTGTACGTAGGCCAGATGCATCCGATGGTGACCCAGAAGAACACCGAGCCGCAATGGGTACAGATCAACTGCATCCCCGAGTTTGACAAGAACGGACAGCTGAAGGGTGCCTTCGGTGTGTGGCGAAACATCAACGACCTGATGCACAAGCAGGATCTGCTGCGCCAAGAGACCCAGCGCGCCAGGGAGTCAGGACAGATGAAGAGTCTCTTCCTGGCGAATATGACCCACGAGATACGCACACCGATCAACGCCATCGTGGGCTTCTCGGAGGTGTTGAGCACCCTCACCTCATCGGAAGAGAAGAAGGAGGTCATCCAGATCATCAAGAACAACTGCGACATGCTGCTGCGACTGATCAACGATATCCTGACAGCCTCGTCGCTGGAGTCGGGTCATGTCAGCATCGAACCTGTCGAGGTCGACTTCGCCAAGAAGTTCAACGAACTGTTCGAGTCGCTGCGCCCCAGGGTACAGGAGCCAGGTGTGGAGTTCGTGAAAGACAACCCCTACACCACCCTGCCCATCAAGATCGATACCGAGCGCGTATCGCAGGTCATCACCAACTTCCTCACCAATGCCGTGAAATATACCCATCAGGGCTATATCAAGCTGGGCTACCGTACGGAAACCAGGGCAACGGACGGTGAACAGCGCGAGGGACTCTACATCTACTGTGAGGATACGGGCGATGGTATTTCCCAGGAGAGTCAGCCCAAGATCTTCGACCGGTTCTTCAAGGTCAACGATTTTGTCCAAGGCACCGGACTGGGACTGTCGATCTGCAAGGCCTTCGCTGATGCCTGTCATGGCGACATAGGTGTCATCTCGGAAGGCAAGGGAAAAGGCTCCACGTTCTGGATGTGGATTCCGATTTAATAAAGTATTGATGATGATCTGATATCCTCCTGCCTAAGAAAGGAGAATCTGCACGATACGCTCAGCAGTGCGTCCGTCCCAACGATCGGGAAGGGCGCACTTCTTCCATGTGCCAGCCACCATCTGGGCAACCGCCTCACGAAGCTTGTCAGGATCTTCGCCTACGAGGACGTTAGATCCTACTGAGACCGTCTCCTGATGCTCAGTATAGTTGTTGAGCGTGATACAGGGCACGCTGTTGAAGGTTGCCTCCTCAGAGACGTTGCCTGAGTCGGTGATGACGCCCTTGGCATGAGCCGTCAGCCAACCGAATTCCAGATAGCTCAACGGTTCGATGATACGGAGGGATGCTCCCCCACTCTGCAGCACAGCCTCGCGCGCCAGACCTCTCAACGGGGCTATGACGGGCACATCGCCAGCAGCCTCAGCCATTGCCTCGATCATACGAGCCAGGTTGTCCTGATTGGCAATCAGCGCCTTGCGGTTAAGAGTGAAGACGATGTACTCGCCCTCACGAAGATCTGCCAATGATACAGGCTTCTTGAAACGGCTGTAGTTGAAACGCAGGGTATCCATGAGGATATTGCCCACCATATAGGTCTGCGACTGTTCAGACTGCTCGCGCGTAGCCACGCCCGTAGAGCGCACGCCAGCCGTGAAGAGGTAGTCGCTGAGGGCATCAATGACGAGACGGTTGATCTCCTTCGGCATATTGATATTAAAGGAACGCGTACCAGCCACCAGGTGACCCAGACGGATGCCACGCTTCTTCGTGACAATCGCTGCAGCCATCGTCGAGGCAAGGTCGTCGACCACGATCACCACGTCGACAGGATGTTCGTCGAGGAAACGGTCGAACTGGGCCATGACCTGACTGGTAATCTCATTCAGGCTCACGGAGTCGACACCCAGATAGTACTGCGGACGAGGCATCTGGAGATCGTCGAAGAGTGAGGACTCGAGTGTAGGATCGTCCTCTGAACCAGCATAGACGAGCAGGTATTCTGCTTCAGGATATTTCTCAATCGCACGTACCAGGGGCGACACTTTTACGAAATTGGGTCTTGCACCAGCAAGGATACAAATTTTCTTTGTCATAGGGCATTCTGATTTTATTTTGCGCAAAGATAAAAAGAATATTCGGAATAATCAAAAATAATTCAAAAATAATTTGCAAAACATGCATTTGTTTAAAAATCTTTTCGTATCTTTGCAACATGAAATCTATTCTGCCTAACATTCATAAAATGAGACTGAAGTCCATCATACTTAGCATACTGGCATTTGCTTGCACCAGCGTCAGCGCACAGCAGATCAAGGCTACCAGAACCCACTACTCGACAGATGACGGGTTGTGCAGCAATGTCATATCAGGTCTCGACCAGGACGAGTTCGGATACATCTGGATTGCCACCTGGAATGGTCTGTCGCGCTTCGACGGCTACCACTTCTTCAACTACAAGACTGGCAACGGCAGTGGTATCAAGAACCTGCACAACCGTATCGACGATATGGTGATCGACCAGTTGCAGAACGTATGGCTGAAGATGTACGACCATCGCGTGTTCGTGCTCGACCGTAATACCGACCGGTTCACCGATCCCTTTGAGGGCATCGAAGGTGCCGAGGAATTCCGTACGAACAGTCCACTGCTCGTGACCAGCAATGGCGATGTACTCGTCAGCATCGAGGGCAACGGCCTCTATATCCTGCGACTGGACCACAATGGACTGCAGCGCGACAAGGTGACCATCGACGACCTGAGCATCACGAGTATGGCAGAGGGTTATCAAGGTGACATCTGGCTGGGTACAAACAACGGCATCCACCGTCTCGACAAGAGCAGTCTCTCGCTGGAGTCCAAGAACATCCTGACAGGTGAGCAGATCACGAGTCTCGACGCGAACGGATTCAACATCTATGCAGCCACTGCTGACGGTAAGATATTTTCCTTTACCCAAGGACAAGAGCCCAAGACCATCAGGAAAGCAACAGGCATCTACATCATCACCGTCTATGTGGACAGCCAAGGCCTTATCTGGTTCTGCGACAGTCGTCCCGGTGCCTCGTGCCTGAATCCGAAGACGGGCAAGGAGAAGCTGTTCCGACAAGTAGTACCAGGACCTGAACTCGACGGCAGGATCGGTAAGTTTACGGAGAACAACGGTACGGTGTGGATACGCATGAACCACGGTGGCTACGGCTACTACAACCGTGAGACTGACGAGGTGGAGTATTTCCACAACGATCCCAGCAACCCCTGGAACCTGTCGAACACCGTCTATGCCGCCCTCGAGCTGCCCGAAGGTGTCGTTTGGGAGTCGACCAGCCACAGAGGACTGGAGAAGCTCGAACTGCAGAAAAACAACATCGTACGCATCCGTCCAGTGCCTAACCCCAGCTCAGCATGGGAGAACGAGATCCGTGCCATGTACTATGATATCCAGCGTAAGTTGCTTCTGATAGGCAACAAGTACAGCACCCTGTTCCTCAACTACGACAACGGCAAGCGCGAAGTGATCACCAAGGACTCGGACGGTAATCCCTTAGGACGCTTCTACGGCATCTCGAAAGACTCGAAAGGCAACTACTGGCTCAGTTCGAAGGACAACGGCCTCTATTACATGCAGCCAGCAGCCAACGGCGGATGGACACTGAAGAACTACCGTCATCAGGATGACAACCCACAGAGTCTGAGTCATAACGGTGCCTACATGGCCGTCGAGGACAAGTCGGGCAACGTATGGATAGCCACCTATGGCGGTGGTGTGAACCTGCTCCCACGAGCAGCCAGCAACAGCCCCACCTTCCTGAGTCCGGCCAACGGCATGAAGGACTATCCCAAGGACTCATATATGAAGGTAAGGACCATCGAGGTCGACCACGAAGGCAACATCTGGGCAGGCACCACTGACGGCATCCTGATCCTCTCGTATAAGAATAATAAGGTGAACGTTGAGAAGCTCCAGATGCCCGAGACAGGCGAGCAGATGCTGATGAGCAACGATATCGTCTGCATGAAGTGCGACAACAAGGGAACGATGTGGTTGGGCAGCAACGGTGGTGGACTGGCTTGTACCATTGGCAAGAAGGACGGTCTGTGGCTCTTTGAGAACTACGGTGCGCGAGACGGTATCCCCTCAGAGGAGATACGCAGCATCACCTTCGACCAGCGAGGCAACCCCTGGTTCGCCACTGAGCATATCCTCTGTTCGTTCGACATCGCCAACAAGATCGTCACCAGCTTCTCCTACCTCGACGGTGTCGACGAGACGGTACTCTCAGAGGGTAATGCCGTCACCCTGGGCAATGGCGACCTGCTCTTCGGAACACTCGACGGTTACTATGTGGTAGACCTGAAGAAGCTGATGGCCTCGAGCGGTTCGCTGTTGAAGTTGCAGATCACTGACTTCCTCATCGACAACGAGATACAGAGTCCTCGTCTGAACAAGAACTTCGACTACTACATCCCCAGCAGCCGAAGCGTAAAGCTGCCCAGCCGTCGTGGAGAGTTCGCCTTCCGTTTCGCTGCCCTGAACTATCAGCTGCAGCATCGTGTACACTACCAGTACATGCTGGAGGGTTACGATGACGACTGGCATAGTGCCAACAATCTTCGGACAGCTACCTACAGCAACGTACCAGGAGGCACTTATACCTTCAAGGTAAAGGCCTATCTGCTGGAGTCGCCTGACCAGTATGATATCCGTACGATGGAGGTGATCGTGCCATCGCCCTTCTTCCTGTCGAAGCCTGCGCTGATCATCTATGGTGTCATAGCGGTATTCCTGCTGCTGGCACTATTCTACAAGATCCGTTCGAAACGGTCTTGAAATAAAGAATAAAAAATGCTAAAAGGTTTGGAAGTTTACGAAAATAAACGTATCTTTGCAAAAAATATACGGGTCGTGCCGCATAGATCGGGATACTCGACATTTAAAATAAACCTTGGGACCGTTTCCCTTGCCAATGGCGGGCCACGATGATCCTTCAGTGGAGAGCAGCAATGCCGGTGGATTACAACAGCAGGGAGCACCCATATCTTGTGAAACAGGAGTTTTCACCAAATCATCGGCACGTACCCTTTTTTACATTAAACATTAAAGATTAAACATTATATTTCAGGTATGTTTTCTGGAATCATTGAGGAATTTGCTACGGTTGTAGCGATTAAGAAAGACCGCGAGAATATTGATTTTACGTTGACTTGCTCATTTGTCGATGAACTGAAGATCGACCAGAGTGTCGCCCATAACGGCGTCTGTCTGACCGTTGTGTCCATTGAGGGCAACCAATACGTGGTGACAGCCATGAAGGAGACGCTCGACCGTACGAACCTCGGTCTGCTGAAGGTGGGCGACAAGGTGAACGTAGAGCGTTCGATGCTGATGAACGGACGACTCGACGGGCATATCGTTCAAGGACATGTCGACGAGACAGCCAAATGTATCGCGATGGAAGATGCCGATGGCAGTACCTATTTCACTTTCGAATATCCAGAGAACCGTGAGATGGCGAAGAAGGGTTACTTCACAGTTGACAAGGGCTCAGTTACAGTCAACGGTGTATCTCTGACCGTCTGCAACCCCACTTCGAATACCTTCCAGGTGGCCATCATCCCCTACACTTTCGAGCACACGAACTTCTGCGACATCAAGGTGGGAACGGTCGTTAATCTCGAATTCGACATCCTTGGGAAATATATCGCCAGGTTACAGCAATTATAAATTGGCACAGATTAACACGGCCTTTATAAAGGACACGGCTTGTTTTAGCGCAGCAAGCCGTGTCTTTTTATATAAAAAGCCGTGTAATCCGTGCCTAAAGATTTCCAGGATCAGAAATGAACGTCTTTGCTCCATGTTGTATCAGGAAGTCACGATCTCGGAAGCCCCAAAGGACGCTGATACAAGGCAGTCCGCTGTTGCGGGCTGTTTCTATATCCACGTCAGAATCGCCAACATAGACCGCTCCCTCCTTCCCTACTCCAAGTGCTTTCAAGGCTGCGAATACGGTATCAGGAGCAGGCTTCTTACGGATACCCTCAGCCTCGTTCTCACCAATCGCCACCTCGATGGTGTCAGGAAAAAAATGCTGGCAGAGTTCCTGAGTGGCAGCCATCATCTTATTGCTCACCACAGCCAAACGACACCCTCGTGCCTTAAGGGCTGCGAGCGCCTCTGGAATCCCCTCATAAGGACGGGTCGTATCGAGTGAATGGGCCATATAATACTGACGGAAAGTGGCAAAGGTTTCGTCGAACTGAGGGTTAGCAGCACCATCAGGTATCGCACGTTCCATCAGCTTGCGAACTCCATTGCCCACGAAACGACGCACATCGTCAATCGAGTGCTCAGGCATCCCACGTGTTCGTAAAGCATAGTTCACAGCCGCAGCAAGATCACTTAACGTATCGAGCAGCGTGCCATCCAAGTCAAAGATATATGTCTTGTACATTTACGATTTACGTTTTTAGCGTTTCGAGCGCTGTATCATCGTACGTACCTTATTATTATATTTAGTGGCAGCAAGCAGTTCCTCGATGGTGAGGTTCATGCGATACTTCCAACGGTTATAAGGATCGCTGGGCACGTTGATACGCTCCTCACGCGGATTCTTCGAGCGCAACTCGCTATCCATCGCCAGCCAATCCTGCAGAGACAGCAGACAGAGCATCGACGGACAATAAAGATGACGGGCAATCATCTCCTCAGCCAGATGGGCTGGCAAATGTTCAGGGGCACGTCCCTGCTTCTGAAGCATGGTGACATAATAACGCTGGGTGCGCTCAGGGCTCTCCTCCCACCACAGACGGAGAGGTGGCATGTCGTGCGTAGATATCGTGGCCACACTGCGATAGGGATTGCCATCGAGATGAGTGAACTCATAGCCACTCTCCTTGGGCATCGACTGGATCTCGAGCGTCAGGATACGGAGACTGTCGAGCACAGGTGCCACACAATCGGGCAGCATCCCCAGATCCTCAGCACAACAGAGCATACGCGAATCACCAAAGACATCCGTCAGACGGCGCATTGCCTGGTCGCCCCAGAAGAAGTTATGACGCTGGAAGAAATAGTTATTATAGAGTCGCAGGAAGGCATCCTTCTCCTCATTGTTCAGAGCCTCATAGACGGGTTCATTGAAAACAGCGATACGTGGATGGTACATCTCCGGCTGCTCAGGATCCTCGAGGAAGAGCACATCACTGACAAGGCGATAGAGTCCATCGCGAATCCATAGGCTGTTCTCATCATTCTTCCCCTCGAAGAAATCGCGCACCTTCTTCTGGGTATCAAACTCAGCCTTCAGGTCGTAAAGTCCATAGCTGCGTGGAATCAGGAAGTTATCACGAACATAGGGCGCATGCATACCAAAAAGGCGCTCGAGCACACGATCGTTGATAAACGGATGCGTGAAGAAGTCCTTGCGGAAAGGCAGACCGAAATACTCAATCTCACCCACTGTCATCGGAAGGGATGGGGAGAAATGGCCCAGCAATCCGAAGACTGCATCCAGTGGAATCTCCCAAATGCGGAAGAAGCCTAGTACATGGTCGATACGGATGGCATCGAAATACTGCTCCATCCAACGCAGACGCTTGTGGAACCACTCAATGATGTTGATCGTTGAGCGTTTAGAGTTTATAGATGATTTGCCGGCATCTACACTGTTACCCCAACTATACGTTGGGAATCCCCAATTCTGACCATTGAGCGAGAAATTGTCAGGTGGCGCACCCGTCTGGGCATTGAGATGGAAGAGTTCAGGATGAGTAGCAGTCTCGACACTCTCACGATTGACACCGATGGGGACATCGCCCTTGATGAATACCCCTTTCTCACGGGCATAGTCAGCTGCTGCCTTCAACTGGAGGTGGAGGTGATATTGGAGGAAATAAATCTGCTCAGCCGTATCCGATGGACCAGCAATCCACTTGGCATAAGGCTCGAGCCATTCCTGATTATCAGCAAACCATTGTTTGAACTCTTTCGAATCGAGGGTCTGTTGTCCCTTTTCCTCAAAGATCTCATGGATATAAGCTGACTTCACACGATCGACAGCCTCATAATCACTATAACCAAGAGCATTAAGTTCCTGGCGCTGACGGAGATAGGCCGTCATCTTAGTCTTACTCTTCAACTTACCCAAAGCCTCAAGATCGATATAATGCGGATGGAGGGCAAAGGCCGAAACGATGTTATAGGGATAAGAATCGCTCCATGAATGACTGGCCGTCGTATCATTGACAGGCAACAACTGTATGACCTTCATGCCTATTGCTACTGCCCAGTCGACCATCCGACGAAGATCGCCGAAATCGCCCACACCATAGGAGTGTTCGCTGCGAAGCGAGAACACTGGCACCACCACACCAGCAGCCCGCCAGATATGCTCCTTCAGCCGTAGCGTTTCTCCATAGGCCACCAAAACAGTACCATCAGGAATCTGGGTCTGATCAGGAGGCAGCATTCCCTCCATGGTGCGATTGTCACCCTCCTCCCAATTCAGAAGTGTATGGGTGGCATCGTCAATCACCACATATTTATATTCTATAGGCAGGAAGACGGCATCGACATTGACAGACAACAGCCACTCATAACGACCGATGTACTCCATCTTCAGATAGCGGGCTGCATTCCAACTGCCCAAAGCAGGATGATTGCCGATAACCGCCAACGACTGTCCCTTCAGCAACTGAGGAGCTGACACTCTGAAGAGGATGGTCTTACGATAAAGGGGCACTCGCAACGCCTCGACCTCCTCGTCTCTTGCACGTTGCATGGTGGTCAGATAGGCATTGGTATAGAGATGATACTGTAGCGGTATCTCGCGCCACTGGTCAGCCAATACGTAATTCTTGGAAGAATCGAAGTAATAACAACGGGGAATGACCGTCCACTCACGACGCAGGACATGTTCCTCGGCATCCTCCACCTGATAGAAATAGGAGAAGGACGAGATCGGATGATGGCGCGACTCGAGGGCAGAGGCCTCCAACTCCCAGTGCCAACCATCAGTGGTCAACATCATCAGACGACTGGATTTCTCCGTCCCGTCATTACTGCGGTAAGTGATACACACATAGAGGTTTTCGCCCCATTGAGTACCATATTGAATTGAAAATTTCAGTTTCATAAGCTGTAATTTGGTACAAAGATACGAATAAGTGAGTAAAAAACCAAATAAATTTGAGTTTTTTCGAGCGAAAGTAGCTTCGAGATGGTCTCAAAGGTACAAAAAAAGAGAATTAATAGTCAAGAGTAGAGAGTTTTTTCACAACTTTCTTTGTTTTGCGCCCGACTTTTCGTAACTTTGCAGCAATTTTCCAAGAATCAGAAAGTCAAAACATGAAGAAAAAGCATTATCTGATAGCCATCGCCGTCTGTCTGCTGGCTGCCGTGGGCGTGTTCTACTATTATCTCATGAGCGGTTTCTCGACATCAGAAACCACCCAATACGTCTATATCGACGATAACGATGATCTGGACTCCGTCAGCAACAAACTGCTGCCCATCGCCTCAGAGCCTGCCATCACAGCTTTCAAAACGCTGGCCCGTCATGGAGGTTATGCCGAGAAGATCAGAAGCGGCCGCTATGCCATCAAACCAGGCGAGAATGCCCTCACCGTGTTCCGCAACTTGAAGAACGGCCATCAGGAACCCGTAATGCTGACGATTCCGGAAAGCCGTACGATGGATCGTCTGGCAGGTTCGCTGTCGAGAAAGCTGATGGTCGACAGTACGGTACTCGCCATCTGTCTGCAGGACAATGACTTCTGCCAGCGCTACGGATGCGACACATCGACTATCGCCTGTCTGTTTGTGCCCAACACCTATGAAGTCTATTGGAACACCAGCATCGACAACCTGATGGAGCGTATGCAGAAAGAGCACAAGCACTTCTGGAATGACGAGCGCACCAAGAAAGCCTCTGCCATCGGACTCTCGCCAAATGAAGTGTGTACGTTGGCTAGCATCATCGACGAAGAGACAGCCAACAACGCAGAGAAGCCTATGATCGCAGGCATGTATCTGAACCGCATCCAGAAAGGGATGCCCCTCCAGGCTGATCCCACCATCAAGTTCGCCCTGAAGAACTTCGCCTTAAAGCGCATCTATCACGATATGCTCTTCATCGATAGCCCCTATAACACCTACCGTAAAGAAGGTCTACCCCCAGGACCCATCAAGATTGCCTCGATTGCAGGCATTGACGCCGTGCTGAACAGAGTGGCCCACAACTATCTCTACATGTGTGCCAAGGAAGACTTCTCTGGAACGCATAACTTCGCGGTCAGCTATTCAGATCATCTGAGAAATGCAGCCAGATACTCGAAGGCTCTCAACGAAAGAGGCATAAAATAGTGAATAGTGAGCAATGAATAGTGAATAGTGAGGCTTTTTTGCAAGAGTTTCGGAAAAAATTAGTAATTTTGCAGCCACAATTATAATATACGAGATTTATGGAAGAAAAAATACTGAATGAAAGCGAGGAGAAAAAGGCAGCGATTAAGCGAGATCAGAATCAAACTTGTTTGAACTCTGACGAGCGTGAGCTGACTAGATCGGAGATCAAGTCTGTCAGCTTCATTGAACAGAAGGTGATCAACGACTTGGCAGAGGGTAAGAACGGAGGCAGGATGCAGACCCGTTTCCCACCAGAGCCTAACGGTTATCTGCACATCGGACATGCCAAGGCCATTGCCATCGACTTCGGACTGGCCAAGAAATACGGTGGGCAGTGTAACCTCCGTTTCGACGATACCAACCCCATCAAGGAAGATACCGAGTACATCGACAGCATCGAGAACGATATCAAGTGGCTGGGATTCCAGTGGGCTAATATCTATTATGCCAGCGACTACTTCCAGGAGCTATGGGACTTTGCCGTTTGGCTTATCCAGCAGGGCAGAGCCTATGTAGACGAGCAGAGTTCAGAGGTGATTGCCCAGCAGAAGGGTACAACCACCAGTCCTGGTACCAACAGTCCCTTCCGTGATCGTCCCATTGAGGAGAATCTGAAACTCTTCGAGTTCATGAACAGTGGCAAGTGTGAGCCAGGAACACTGGTTTTGAGAGCCAAGATCGATATGGCCCATCCTAACATGCTGTTCCGTGATCCGCTGATCTATCGTGTGCTGAACATCCCCCATATCCGTACTGGTAATAAGTGGAACGCCTACCCCATGTATGACTTTACCCACGGCCAGAGTGACTATCTGGAGGGGGTGACCCACTCATGGTGTACTTTGGAGTTTGTGGAACATCGTCCCTTGTACGATCTCTTCGTCACATGGATGAAAGAGTGGAAAGGCGAGACAGATAACATTGAGGACAACCGTCCTCGTCAGACAGAGTTCAACAAACTGAACCTGAGCTATACCCTGATGTCGAAGCGTAACTTGCTGGCATTGGTCAACGAGAAGCTCGTCAGTGGCTGGGACGATCCCCGTATGCCGACCATCTGTGGTTTCCGCCGCAGAGGTTACAGCCCTGAAAGCATCATCAAGTTCATTGATAAGATTGGTTACACCACCTACGATGCCCTCAACGAGATGGCGCTGTTGGAGAGTGCTGTTCGCGATGATTTGAATACTCGTGCCATCCGTGTATCAGCTGTCCTCGATCCTGTGAAGGTGGTCATCACTAATTATCCGGAGGGACAGATCGAACAGCTGACAGCCATCAACAATCCTGAGAACGAGGCTGATGGTACCCACACCATCGAGTTCAGCCGTGAGATCTGGATTGAGCGCGATGACTTCATGAAAGAGGCCGAGAAGAAGTTTATGCGCCTGGCTCCAGGCAAGGAGGTGCGCCTGAAGAATGCCTATATCATCAAGTGCGACGAGGAACATCCTTGCGATGAGGATGCTAATGGTAACGTAACCACCATCTACTGCACCTATGATCCTGAGTCGCGTAGTGGATTGCCTGGTTCCAACCGTAAGATCAAGGGCAAGACCCTCCACTGGGTCAGCTGCCAGCATGCCGTTAAGGCAGAGGTTCGCCTCTACGACCGTCTGTGGAAGGTAGAGAATCCTCGCGACGAGATGGCTGCTATCCGTGAGGCCCAAAACTGCGACGCTGTGACAGCCATGAAGCAGATGATCAATCCCAACTCGCTGAACATATTGAAAGAATGTTACATCGAGCCATATGCCGCTGCCATGAAGCCGCTCACCTATCTGCAGTTCCAGCGCATCGGCTACTTCACACCTGATTCAGACTCCACACCAGAGCATCCGGTCTTCAACAAGACGGTAGGGCTCAAAAGTTGAGCATAACGCATAACGCATGCAAAACGACGAACTTGAATATTTCAAAAGCGAGGAATTCCAGAAAATTCTGAGGCAATACGAAGATTCAGTCAAGTCAGGGCACCCGGTTTATATGGATGCCGATGACTTGGCTGATATCGCTGATTGGTATCAGTATAATGGCCATCAGGAAGAAGCCGACGAAGCCGTAAACCTTGCTTTGGAATATAACCCCGAGGCTTTAGGTCCCTTACTCTATAAAGCTCGGGAAGCTTTGTCGCTCAGGGACTTTGAGACGGCCTACGAATATGCCGACCATGTAGAGGCAGCAGACGCTGTGGAAGCCTTTTACCTCAGGAACGAGATCCTCATCTGTGAGGGCAAGGAGGAAGAGGCAGACGAGCATTTCCGTGAGCATCTGAAGGAAGTGATGCCTGACGAGCAGATGGACTATGTTTACGATGTAGCCAGCATCTACTCTGACTATAACATCTTCGACAAGGCCTTCGAATGGATTGCCCGTTCACAAGGCGATGACTCCGACGACTTCAAGGAACTGATGGCTCGCACACTCTTCGGACTTGGGAAATATCAGGACAGTGAGAGGATCTTCAACGAACTTATAGATCACAACCCCTACTCCACTCGTTACTGGAACGCCCTGGCTAGTGCACAATTTATGCGAGAAGACTATCATGCCGCCATCACCAGCAGCGAGTTTGCCATCGCTATCGATCCCAACGACGCAGATGGTCTGCTCTCCAAGGCCAACAGCCTGTATAATCTGGAGAACTTCGAAACAGCCCTCTCCTATTTCCAGAAATATTCTGAGAAGATGAAAGATGACGAGTTTGGCTACTTGCATCAAGGCACATGTCTAATCAATCTGGGACGTTTCGAGGAAGCCATCGAAGTATTGAAGAAAGGCGAATCCACATCACCCCCAGACTCCAACTATCTGCCAGAGATCTATCAGGAGATGGCGTTTGCCTATAGTGAACTGCATCAGCCAGAGACAGCGATCTACTATCTCGATAAGACTGATTCCTTAGAATGCGACCATGTCAATGTCTGTATTATTAAGGGGCATGTGTTGTTGAGCAACAAACGTGCGAAGGAAGCAGAGGAGGCATTCAAGAAGGCCCTGATAAACTCAGGAAATGCCCCTAAGACGATGCTCCGTATCATCGTCTCACTCTATGACAACCACCTCGTACAGCCATCTTACAAGTTGCTGAAAGGATTTCTGACACTTGTTGACGACGATTGGAAAGAGGGGTACTCCTACATGGCGCTCTGTTGTCTGGATCTGAAGAAATACGACGAGTTTCTAAAATACCTCAAACTGGCTATCGAGAAGAATCAGAGAGAAGCTCGCCTGGTACTTGGCAGCTACTTCCCCAAGGAGGTTGAGCCCAAGGACTATTATGACTATATGAAGAAAAAACTGAATAGTAAACTGAAATGAATTTCATCACCAATATTCTTAACAGCCTCGGATGGTATCCCACCATCTTCGTGCTGATGTTACTCGAGAGTACTGTGGTACCTGTACCTTCAGAATTCGTGGTTACCCCAGCTGCCTATCATGCCGCCAGTGGGTCACTGAATGTCTTCCTGGTAATCCTTTTTGCCACACTCGGCGCTGATATTGGTGCCAGCATCAACTACTTTGTAGCCTTGTATGTTGGTCGACCAGTGATCTATAAGTTTGCCAACAGCAAATGGGGCAAGATGTGTCTGCTGAATCAGGAGAAAGTTGAGAAGAGTGAGAAATACTTCGACGATCATGGTGTGGCCGCTACACTGACAGGACGATTCGTCCCAGTGATCCGTCACCTGATATCCATCCCTGCCGGACTGGCTCGTATGAACTATGGCAAGTTCATCCTCTTCACCACCATCGGTGCAGGTGGATGGCACAGTGTACTGGCTGCGATGGGTTGGTATCTGCATGCCATCGTCCCTGAAGATCAGTTGAATGAGAAGATCAGCGAGTACGCAGAATACATCAAGATTATCATCATTGCTCTGGTTATTGCGGCCATTGTTTATTTCGTTGTGAAGAAGAAAATGGGCAAGAAACGAGAAAATAACGCATAAAAATAGGGATTTTTTCTCATTTATTCTTTTATTATTAAAAAAATGTGTATCTTTGCCGATTATATCAGCAAAAAGAAGTGAGTATGGCAAAGACAAACAATCATCTGGTTATTATGGCTGGCGGCGTGGGGAGCCGTTTCTGGCCTATGAGCACATCTGAGAATCCCAAACAGTTTATCGATGTGCTGGGTGTTGGTAAGACATTGCTCCAGTTAACAGTCGATAGGTTCGGCGATCTGGTATTACCTGGGAACATCTGGGTGGTCACCAATCAGAAATACGCTGCTATCGTTAAGGAACAGCTGCCTGACATACCTGAAAACAACATCCTTTGCGAACCATGTCGGAGAAACACGGCACCCTGTATCGCTTATGTCAGTTGGAAGATCAAGTCGAAAGATCCGAAGGCCAATATTGTCGTTACCCCCAGTGACCATATCGTTACTGACAAGGCCGAGTTCCAGCGTGTTGTCAAGGAGTGTATGCTCTTCACCAGTGAGACGGATGCCATCGTCACTTTGGGTATGAAGCCCAATCGTCCTGAGACTGGCTATGGTTATATCCAGGCAGACCTCAGCACCAGCTCACTTCGAAACAAAGAAATTTACAGAGTGGACTCGTTCAGAGAGAAACCGAACATCGAGACAGCATTAGGATATATCCAGAAGAACAACTATTTCTGGAATGCCGGCATCTTTATCTGGAACGTCCACACCATCGTCAACGCTTTCCGTATCTACCAGCCTTCTATGGCAAAGATCTTCGAGGCGCTGCTTCCTATCTATGGCACTGACAAGGAGCAGGAGATGATCAACGAGCGGTTCCCTGAGTGTGATAACATCTCCGTCGACTATGCCATCATGGAGAAGGCCGAGGAAATCTTCGTCTGTCCTGCCGATTTCGGATGGAGCGATCTTGGCACATGGGGTTCCCTGCGTGAGCAGAGCAAGAAAGACCTTTACGGAAACGTAACCATCGGAAACGAAATCGATATTATCGAAAGTCATAACTGTATCGTTCATACCACTCAGGAGAAGAAAGTGGTGATTCAGGGACTTGACGGATATATCGTAGCCGAGAAGGACGACATCCTGCTCATCTGCAAGTTGTCAGAGGAACAGCGAATCAAACAATTCTCTGGAAACAATTAACAAAAATATGGATAAAAAAGTTGCTCTTATTACAGGTATTACTGGTCAGGATGGATCCTACCTGGCCGAATTCTTAATTGAAAAAGGTTATGAGGTGCATGGTCTGATGCGCCGATCTTCATCGTTCAACACTGCTCGTATCGAACATCTTTATCTCGATGAGTGGGTGCGTGATATGAAAAAGTCCCGTCTCGTGAATCTGCACTGGGCAGACATGACGGACTCATCCTCTCTGATTCGTGTTATCTCGAAAATTCGTCCAACGGAGATTTATAATCTGGCTGCTCAGAGCCATGTAAAAGTATCCTTCGATGTGCCCGAGTATACTGCTGATACTGATGCCAATGGCGTTCTCCGTCTGTTAGAGGCTGTTCGTATCTGTGGACTGGCTGATACTTGTCGTATCTATCAGGCTTCGACATCAGAACTTTATGGTAAGGTGCAAGAGGTGCCTCAGTCTGAGACGACCCCCTTCTATCCCCGTTCTCCATACGCTGTCGCCAAACTCTATGGCTTCTGGATTATGAAGAACTATCGCGAATCATATAATATGTTCTGCTGCAATGGTATTCTCTTCAATCATGAGAGTGAGCGTCGTGGTGAGACTTTTGTGACTCGTAAGATTACCCTTGCTGCAGCCCGTATCGCTCAAGGTTATCAGGATAAACTCTATCTGGGTAATCTGAACTCTCTTCGCGATTGGGGATATGCCAAAGACTATATCGAGTGTATGTGGCTGATTCTTCAACAGCCAGAACCAGATGACTTCGTAATCGCTACAGGCGAATACCACACTGTTCGTGAATTTGCCACCCTCGCTTTCAAGGAGGTTGGAATCGAACTTGAGTGGCGTGGAGACGGTGTCGATGAGAAAGGTTACGACAAGGCGACAGGCAAAGCCATCGTTGAGGTCGATCCTAAGTACTTCCGTCCTGCAGAGGTAGATCAGCTGTTGGGCAACCCCGCAAAAGCCAAGGCCAAGTTGGGTTGGAATCCGCAGAAGACTTCCTTCCCCGATCTTGTGAAGATTATGGTACAGCACGACATGAAGTTCGTCAAGAAGTTGTTCATCAAAGCACAGATGGAGGAATGAGTCTGGACAAGAACAGTAAGATATACGTAGCGGGACATCACGGACTTGTGGGTTCCGCTATTTGGAATAACCTCCTTTCGAGGGGTTATACCAATCTTATAGGTCGCTCCCACAAGGATTTGGACCTTACGGACCAGGTAGCCGTTAAGAAATTCTTCGACGAGGAGCGTCCTGATGCGGTGGTACTTGCCGCTGCTTTTGTGGGTGGTATCATGGCCAACTCACTCTATCGTGCAGACTTCATCATGATGAACATGAAGATCCAGTGCAATGTCATCTCTGAAGCATACGCTCATGGCGTAAAGAAGTTACTCTTCCTGGGCTCAACATGCATCTATCCTAAGAATGCGCCTCAGCCTATGAAGGAAGATTGTCTGCTGACATCACCTTTGGAATATACTAATGAGGAATATGCCATTGCGAAGATTGCAGGACTGAAGATGTGCGAAAGCTATAACCTTCAATATGGCACCAACTATATTGCTGTCATGCCCACCAACCTCTATGGCCCCAATGACAACTTCCATCTGGAGAACAGTCACGTGATGCCTGCCATGATGCGTAAGATCTATCTGGCAAAGCTGATACATGATGGCGAGTGGGACAAGATAGCCATTGACCTCAATAAACGCCCCGTCGAAGGCGTCACCGGCGAAGGTCTGTCAACTGTCAACTGTCAACTGTCAATGAAGCAAAAAGCTCTTGACATTTTATCCAAATACGGTATTTATAATAATAAGGTGGTGCTCTGGGGTACAGGCACTCCCCTTCGCGAATTCCTTTGGAGCGAAGATATGGCCGATGCCTCAGTACATGTGCTATTGAACGTGAACTTCTCGGATATCATTGGCATTGAGAAATACTCATCCGTTCATTTCGGAGCCTCAACGGATGGTGCCGTAGATCGCAATCATAGTGCAGGTCGTGGAGGCGCAATTCCCAAGCTGGGCGAGATCCGAAACTGTCATATCAATGTAGGAACAGGCAAAGAGCTGACCATACGCGAACTCTCAGAACTTGTTGTCAAGGCCGTTGGCTTTGAGGGCGTTGTGGAGTTTGATGCCTCTAAACCCGATGGCACGATGCGTAAACTCATCGATGTATCGAAGCTCCACTCTCTTGGTTGGACGCATAAGGTCGAGATTGAAGATGGTGTTGCAAAATTGTTCCAATGGTATAAGGAAAGTTTGGAATAATTCTGAATTATATAGGAAATAAGAAGCCCGCCGATTAATTGGCGGGCTTCTTGATTAGATTATCAGATCTTCGACTGAAGCGTTTCTTTCCAACGGGCATAAGCCTCAGCATAAGCTGCACGGTCAGCCTCCTTGGGCTCAATGACCTGGAGTTTGTCAAGCGAAGCAAAAGCCTCGTTGTTATCCTTGTAGATACCAGCACCGATACCAGCACCCTTGGCAGCACCTACGGAGCCATCAGTATCATACAGTTCGATAGTAGCGCCACTGACACCAGCCAGTGTATCACGGAACAACGGACTCAAGAACATATTGGCCTTACCTGCATGAATATTCTTGATATCCATACCCATCTTCTGCATGATCTCCATACCATAGCAGAACGAGAAGACGATACCCTCCTGAGCAGCACGAACCAAATGAGCCTTGTTGTGCTTGTTAAAGTTCACTCCATTAATAGAGCAGCCAATCTCCTTATTCTCGAGCACACGCTCAGCACCATTTCCAAATGGAATAATCGTTACACCCTCACTGCCGATGGGCACAGTAGCCGCCAAGTCGTTCATCTCAGCATAGCCCACATCCGGCGTGATGTTACGATGAGTCCAGGCATTCAGGATACCTGTACCGTTGATACAAAGCAATACACCCAGACGAGTCTGATCTGCCGTATGATTCACATGAGCAAAGGTATTTACACGACTCTGAGGGTCGTAGTTCACCTCACCCAGCACGCCATAGACAACTCCAGAAGTGCCACCAGTTGCAGCAATCTCACCAGGATTCATTACATTCAGTGACAGAGCGTTATTCGGTTGGTCACCACCACGATAGGTTATCGGTGTACCTGCCTGCAGTCCCATCTCAGCAGCAGCCTCAGCGCTGACTACACTCTGCTCGGCAAATGTCGGCACGATGTCAGCAATCAGAGAATTGTCGAAACCATAGTACTTCATCAGGAAATCAGCCACTTGATTGTTCTTGAAATCCCAGAACATACCTTCAGAAAGGCCGCTGACCGTCGTATTAACGGTACCACTGAGTCGCATAGCAATATAATCACCAGGAAGCATTACCTTATATATATTACTATATAGCTCAGGCTCGTTTTCCTTCACCCATGCCAGTTTGGCAGCTGTAAAGTTACCAGGAGAATTCAGCAGATGACCCAGGCACTGATCTGCGCCAAGTTCCTTGAAAGCCTTCTCACCATAGGGAACGGCACGAGAGTCGCACCAGATGATGGCAGGACGCAGGGCCTTGAGATTCTTGTCAACACACACCAGACCATGCATCTGATAAGAGATGCCGACAGCCTTGATTTCTTCAGCCTTGGCTCCAGAGTCAGCCATGATCTTTTTCAGACTCAACTTGGCATTCTCCCACCACATCTGGGGATCCTGCTCTGCCCACCCAGCCTTGACAGCCATGATAGGTGCTTCCTTCTCAGGATAGAAAGCTGATGCTACACACTTGCCGCTATCGGCGTTAACCAAAGATGCCTTCACTGATGAGCTACCGACATCAAAACCTAATAGATATCTATTTGCCATAATTAATAAGAATGAGTTTCTATTTATAATACGGTTTTCTTGCAAATTTCCCCTTTTTTTTCGATTTAAACAACTTTTTTTCGAAAAAAAGTGATTTTTTTACGATATTTTGAACACAATTAAAATTTTTTGTTTACCTTTGCACTTTAGAATAACGATATTACCGAATAAATTCAATTCATATATGAAGAAAAAAATACTAATACTTGACGACAAAGAGACCATAGCCAAGGTCCTCTCTATCTACCTCATGAGCGACTACGATGTACAGTGGCTGCCCGATGGTTTGCAAGGAGTAAAATGGCTTCAGGCAGGAAATACCCCCGACCTGATTATCTCAGATATCCGCATGCCGGGTATGCGAGGTGACGACTTTCTGGAGTGGATCAAGCAGAATGAGCTGTTCCAGCACATTCCAGTGATTATGCTGTCCAGTGAGGACTCTACCAGTGAGCGTATCCGTCTGTTGGAGATCGGTGCCGAGGATTACATCGTGAAGCCTTTCAATCCGATGGAATTGAAAATCCGCGTCAAGAAGATTATCCCCTAAGATAAGCAGTCGATATGATAGGCGTTGTATATCTTGGTAGTAATCCCGAAACTGAGGAACGTCTGAAGTACATTCCCGGTCGTCTGGTACAATATACGAAGAATTACAAGGAGGCAGCTGCAGCCTGCTCTACCCATGTCCGTAATGAGCACTTCATTGTGTTCTTCGAACAGGGTGTGCTCAATGAGGACATCACTGCCATCACCTATCTGAAGAAGAAGAGCAAGGGCGTATATATCATCCTGCTCACCCATGATCTGTCAAAGGAAGACAGGCAGATGTATCAGAAGTGCGGTATCAACGATACCGTCAATGCAGCTTCATCTATCACGGATCTTAATAAGAAGATCACCTTCATTGCGGATCGTGAGACTATATTATTCGACGATGCCGTACCCAAATACCGCATGTTGAAGTTCAAGATTCCTGTTTGGAAACGTCTCTTCGACATATTCTTCTCATTACTGGCCATCATTATTCTCTCGCCAGTATTTATCATCACTGCCATTGCCATCCGTCTGGAGAGTAAGGGTCCCGTTATCTTTAAGTCAAAGCGCGTAGGAACCAACTACACCATCTTCGATTTCCTGAAGTTCCGCTCCATGTATGAAGATGCCGAGCAGCGTCTGAAGGATGTGGCTAAAGAGGAAGGCAACCAATATGCCGAAAAGAAGGAAGAGCCTGAGGAAGAGCATGTTATCACTGCTCCGCTTGGCGATGAGGCCGAGATGATGATGATGGATATGGGCATGGAGTCCGACATGATGATCAGCGATGATGAGGTCATGCTGGTAGGTGACGACTACGTGGTAGCTGAGAGCGACTATGCGAAGGAGAAGAAAGAAGAAATCGAAAACGCCTTCGTCAAGATTGAGAACGACCCACGTGTCACAAAGGTCGGCAAGTTCATTCGCAAATACAGTATCGACGAATTACCGCAGCTCTTTAATATATTAAAAGGTGACATGTCGATTGTCGGCAATCGTCCCCTCCCCCTCTACGAGGCAGAAAAGCTCACGGCAGACAAGAGCATCGACCGCTTTATGGCACCCGCAGGCCTTACAGGTCTCTGGCAGGTGGAAGAGCGTGGTAAAGGCGGCATGATGTCTGCCGAGGAGCGCAAGCAGTTGGATATCGAGTATGGTCGTAACTACAGTTTCAAGATGGACATGCAGATTATCTTCCGTACGCTGACAGGCTTCGTTCAAAAAGAAAATGTTTAGAAACGTTATTAACCCCCATAGCAATGAATAAGTTAAAAAGACTATTATTTATTGTAGCCATCGCAGGAACAACCACCTCCGCCTTCGCCCAATTCGACGAAAGCGGAATCGCCGCTGGATTCTTCGACTCCAGCAAGGATAAAGATATTAATTTCTCCGAGTTCCACCTGCCGCCGTTGTCAGTATTGTTGGAGAATGCGAAATCAACGCCCCAGATTTTATCTTTGGAAAAAGCCCGAGAAATAGCTCAGGCTGAAGTAGCCAAGCAGAAAAGACACATCTTCTCATATCTGAGTGCAAATGCCAGCTATAGCTATGGCAAAGGAGATATGTGGGGCAATAGTAGCGGCGCATATACACCCATGGTAATGCAATATCAGGGTACAGAATCTAACTATTGGAATATTGGTATTTCGTTAAGACTTCCTGTAGAAGATATTTTAGATTTAACTGCAGCTGTAAAGCGTAAGAAATTGGAAGTAGACAAAGCTGTTATTGATAAGGATATAGCATATGATCAATTAAAACTTCAGATTGCTTCTTTATTTATAAAAATTACAAATAGCCTCGTAACTTTAAAAACTCTAGGAGAAGCAGCCGCTGCCTATCAAGGTGCTGGTGCTTTAAATCGTGAAGATTTTGAAAATGGCAACATGGGTATTGAAGCATATGCCCACACAAAAATGTACGAGAGTGGACAGGTTTCTGGTTACCAAACCCTTCAAACCGACATTACAACAGACATTATCACACTAGAAATTTTAACTCATACACCTATTATTACAAATTCGACAACAGAAATAACTCTTGACGAGAAATCACACAAAACAGATAAAGAAATTGCGAAAGAGAACAAGGCTGTTGAAAAGCGTATCAAGAAAGCAGTAAAAGAAGAGAATAAGAAAGAAAAAATGTTGGAGAAAGCTGAGGCTAAAGCAGCAAAAGCAGCTGCCAAAGCTGAAAAAAAGAAAAAGAAATAACTTAAAACGTGATTCGATATGGATTTATTCAGATATATAGTCAGGTTCTTATACAAGATTCGTTGGTATTTGGTCATACTTCCATTAATTGCCTTAGTGGTTGCATGGTTTTCGACCCGTCACATGGAACGTATTTATGATACTAGTACAACCATCTATACAGGAATGATTACGGCTTACAATATTGAGGGTACTTCTGGAACAGCAGGAGGAAACGTCCAAACAAATATGACGAATCTCATATTATTAATCTCTACAGACGTTACGATTCATGAAGTCTCACTTCGTTTATTTGCCCGATGCATGATGTATGGAAATCCCAACAAAGACAACAACTATATTTCTGCAGAGCATTTTCGCCAATTGAACAGTGCAGTACCTTCAGAGGTTAAAGCGCTGATTAACCACAATAGCGAAAATGCGACATATGCGAATTTAAAAGCTTATGAAAAGCCATCTGCAGATAATTTTATTTTTGGTCTCACGAATTACCACCCTTGGTTTGGTATCAATAGTATAACTAGCCGACTAAAAGTTCTACAGATGCGAAATAGCGACATTATTGATATTGGTTATTCTGCAAATGATGCTGGTATTGCTTATAATACGTTGGACATACTCAATGAAGTATTTGCAAGGCAATATGCTCAACTCCGCTATGGTGAGACAAATAATGTCATCAAGTTCTTTGAGCGAGAAGTGGCTCGTTTATATCGTATTTTGACTAATGCAGAAGATGATATGATCCGTTACAATGTCGAAAAACGTATCATCAATTACGGAGAGCAAACAAAACAATTGTCATCATTAGATGCATCCCAAAAAGTATCAGACAATAATTTGCTTATTGATAAAACTACGACTAGAGCATTAATGGACTATTTGGAACGTCAGTTAGGTGATCGTGCGAAAATTATCAAAGCCAACAAAGAATTCACAGACCAAGTCACAGACATATCCAGGATCCAATCACGTATATCCAATCTCCGACTGATGAATAGTGAAGGAGGCGGCACAGGTGTTGAATCCCAATTAGAATTAGCCAAAGCAGAACGAATGTTACAAGATGCCACAAACAATGTGAGAGGATTAGTAAAAGACATCGAAGCAGGAACAAACAGTACAGAAACTGGCGTTAAAGCTAGTGACATGATTCAAAGGTGGTTAGAGCAAGTATTATTACTTGAAAAAACTAAAGCTCACGAAAGTGCACAGGACATCATGCGACAGAAACTGGATAAAGAAATTCTATATTATGCGCCAATTGGAGCAACAATTGCCCGCAAAGATCGCCATATCAGTTTTATTGAAGGCAATTATATGGAGATGCTAAAGGCACTGAATGCTGCTCGACTACGACAGAAAAACCTGCAGATGACGACGGCAACCCTACGTGTGCTCAACCCTCCAATGTTTCCAATGAACGCTCAGCCAACAAATCGTATGATGATTCTTTTGGGAGCATTTATGTTGACTTTTGTATTGACTGCTATGTATTTCTTTATTATAGAACTTCTAGATAGGACACTACGTGACCGCATGCGTTCAGAGCGTATCACAAAGATTCCTGTAATGGGATGCTTCCCGAAAGAAAGTACATTACGTTATCGGCGTTTCAATAAAACCATTGCAGATATGGCTCTACGTCAGTTAAGCAAAACTCTTCTGCCACATTTTAAAGAGGGGCAGCAGAATGTATTAAACTTGCTATCTACTGATGCAGCCAATGGTAAAAGTTATATTGCTCAGGAATTAGAGAACTACTGGATTTCAATTGGACTGCAAGTTCGCCGTCTCACCTACGATGAAGATTTTTTGGCAGAAGATAGTCGCTTTATCATGGCCAATGATATCAAAGATATATGTCCAGACATTCTGCCTAATGAAATAGCCATCATTGAATATCCAAATCTAGATGACAACTCAGTTCCTAGCGGTTTATTAAATATGGGAACTATTAATTTGATGGTAACGCGTGCTAATCGTACATGGAAAGATGTTGATCAAAAAGCGCTAAAAGAACTTCAAGAACAATTAAAGGACAAGAATACACTCTTTATGTATCTGACAGAATGTCAACGATATGCAGTAGAAGAGTTCGTCGGTCAATTACCGCCTTATACGAAATTTAACAATTTTGTATATAGGATATCTCAAATGGGATTAACAGCTGTTGAGAATAGCCATGCAAAATGAATACAGATAATTCCAGATGAATAAACTGCAAACATCATTTAGCAAAGAAAATGGAGGAAGAGCATTGTTGCTCTTTCTCTTATTCTTGCTGGCAATATACGAGTTAATTCATGCAGGATTTAGCAATTTTGCCATCATCTGTATATCCCCATTGCTTGTATTGTTTGTATACGCAGTTTTTACTTGGCGAATGTTTGCATTTTGGCTACTGATTTTTGTCAATTGGTTCGTCATGTTTAAGAACATCAATTGGCACATGCCGCAATCTTTACCAGATGAAATGCTTGAGTTGCTCTTGATTGGAGTTGCCATTATAGATGCAAGAACAACGCCCCATTTTGAACGAGCTGGGAATCTTATGCTATTGGCAATAGGAATATGGTGTGGATTTTGTTGTATTGAAATACTCAACGACACATGCGGTTTAGGCATGAACATTAACGCTTGGTTTACAGGGGCCCGATTGATGGCCCTCCATCTTGTATGGATATTACTTGTTTTTTCTTTATACATCACTAGTCCTAAGATATTAATGACCTATTTAAGAATTTGGGCAGGCTTATCACTTTTCTCTGTCTTTTGGACATGGAAAATGATTAATTTCGGGTTTACAGACGCTGAAACTTCATGGTTATGGAGCGTAGGATATGTTACCCATATTCTTAACGCAGGAACACTTTACAGGTATTGGTCTACATTCTCCGATGCAGCAAATTATGGTTGTAATGCAGGTTCTTCGGCAGTAGCATTCCTGATATTTGGAATCACATCCAAACTGAAAAAAGATAAATTTTTCTTTTTTATTACATCAGCAGCAGTCATATGGGGTATGTTCCAATCGGGAACTAGAACAGCCATGTTTACAATGATTGCAGGTTTTATATTGTTCCTTGCTTTGTCAAGGTCAGTTAGGATTTTGGTACCGAGCGCTATAATTGGTGCTTTTTTTCTTTGCATTCTCATGTTCACAAATATAGGTAATAGCAACCAGCAGATGCGAAGAATGAGATCAGCATTTAAAAGAGACGAAGATGCATCAGCTAAGGTGAGAGATGTAAATAAGGCTGCCATAGCTAAATATATGAAAGATGCGCCATGGGGCATTGGAATCGGCATTTTCAGCCAGGACATTCCTGCCTGGAATAAGTTTAAAAAACTCTCAGAAATTCCTCCTGACTCAGAATATGTCTTTATTTGGGTAAGAACGGGTCCTATTGGAGTGACCGTTTTTACTTGTTGCATGGTGCTCATGTTGGTAGGAGCATGTAGAATTGTACTTTTTAGACTCAAAAATTCCACTTTAATTGGTATTGGGGGTGGAATGTGTAGCGCTTTTTTAGCTATACAAATATCAGGCTATGCAAATCAAGTCATTTATCAATATCCTAATGGATTGACATTCTTTGGAGGATTGGCTATCGTTTATATCCTTCCATACTTAGAAAAGGAATGGAATAAGTACGAAGAAGAACGCTTAGCTGTAGAAGCAGAAAAGAAACGTCTAAAATTGGAAAAGAAACTTGCAAAACGAGTATAAATTATCTATTATTACAGTCAATTACAATGGTCTGAAAGACACCTGCGCATTGATTGAGTCAATCCCCTTCAATGATAACATGGAGATGATAGTAATAGATAATGCCTCTAAACAAGACGAAGCAAGTATCATCGCCCAACGTTATCAATACATTAAAACCATTCGCACAGAAAAGAACTTAGGTTTTGCAGGTGGCAACAATGTTGGTATCAAAAAAGCTAAAGGAAAGTATTTATTCCTTGTTAATAATGACACCATTTTTAAGGAATTCAAGACTGAGTCTTTGATAGAGAGATTGGAATCATCTCCAACAATTGGGATTGTTTGCCCCAAAATCCGTTTTGCATGGGGAACTAATCCGATCCAGTATGCTGGCTATACGCCACTTTTTCGAATTACTGTTCGCAATCGAGCTATTGGATTTGGCGAAGAAGATAAAGGCCAATATGATATAGCCCACCCTACGCCTTACGCTCATGGCGCAGCCATGCTGATTAAACGAGAAGCCATTGATAAAGTGGGCCTCATGCCTGAAGATTATTTCCTTTACTACGAGGAAATTGACTGGTCTATGATGTTCACAAAAGCAAGCTACGAAATATGGTACGATTCTGCTTGCACCGTCTATCACAAAGAGAGTCAAAGTACAGGTCAAGCCAGTCCTCTACGTACCTATTATATAACACGTAATCGACTTCTCTTAGTCAAACGCAACTGGCAAGGAATATACAAATATTTAGCCTATTGTTATCTAATATGTTTGGTCGCCCCTCGTGATTTGCTTAAATATGCTTTTAAAGGTAAAGTTAATCATATCAAAGCAGTTAATAATGGCCTATATGATTTCTGCCTATCTAAGTATTCATCTATAAACTATAAACAATAAACAATAAACTGAACGAAATGGATTTCTGGTTAATACTATATATCATCGATTGGACGCTCTTCGCGTTTGTTGCAGGTACAGTACTCTACTTGGGTGTATACGCTGTAGCGGCATTATTTGAAAGAAATACGGTTGTAAACAAAGCAAAGACGCAAAACCGCTTTGTAGTTCTTATTCCTTCATATCAGCAAGATGAAGTGATAGAGCACACGGTCTTGTCTATTCTAAGTCAATCATACCCGCAACGTATGTTCGATGTGGTGGTAATTTCTGACCATCAGAGTGAGATGACAAATATGAAATTAGCTCAGTACCCTATTACGTTATTAACACCAGACTTTGCAGAAAGTACTAAAGCGAAGTCACTTCAATACGCCATTCTAAATCTTCCAGAATTCAAGATTTATGATATCGCCCTCATTCTAGATGCAGACAATATTGTGGGACAGGAATTCCTCACTGAAGTTAATGATGCTTTTGAGACAGCCGCCACAAAAGCCATTCAGTTGCACCGTATATCTCGCAACAGAGATACAGCTGCAGCTCGAATGGGATCGATTTTTGAGGAAATCAACAACAACATCTTCCGCCGTGGCCACATTAATCTGGGAGTCTCTGCTGCTTTGGCTGGTTCAGGAACGGCCTACGATTTCAATTGGTTCAAGACAAATGTTATGAAAGCCAAGACGGCAGGTGAAGATAAAGAGATGGAAGCCTTATTACTGCGTCAAGGTATATTCATTGATTACTTCAACCATATTCTTGTATACGGTGAAAAGAAACGAACCACTTTTAAAATGAATGAACAACGAGGACGTTGGGCAACACAACAAATCCACAATTTTTTCCGTAATATCAAGTTTTTGCCTGGCGCAATCTTCAGAAAGCAATACGACTTGGCAGACAAAATTATCCAATGGATGTTGCTGCCAAGAACAGCAATGGTAGGAATCATCATTCTGATGAGTCTGATACTTCCATTTATTTACCTCACCATAGCAATCAAATGGTGGGTACTTGGCTCCATTGCCCTATTCATCTTTGCATTAGCCACTCCTGACTATTTGGTTGATGAAATGTGGGATAAGACCTTCCTCCGTGCTCCCCTCGTGACTTTTTGGGGAATTATCAGCACCAAACTATTAGGAGGTAGATTCAATTTCAAATCCAATAAAGCTCGCAAATCATGATGTGGTCAATATTACATATTATTGATTGGACAATATGGTTTCTCATATTGGGGTCAGTAGCTTATGTGGCATTCTTTGCCATCATCTCACTCTTTTACGACAAGGAAGATCAGTTTGCGACGCAGGCCGCAGCCTTAAAGGATGAAATGACCAAGTTCTTGGTTCTTTATCCCGCCTACAATGAAGATCGGGTCATCATCAATGCCGTGGAGCAGTTCCTCTTGCAGGAGTATCCATCTGATCGCTATACAGTAGTGATTATTTCAGATCACATGCAGCCAGAAACAAACGATTATCTTCGTTCATTACCTATCACCCTATTAACACCTACCTTTGAGAAAAGTTCTAAGGCAAAGGCCATGCAATATGCCATAACGGAAGTAACAGGCGACTTTGATAATGTAGTCATTCTCGATGCAGATAATGTCGTACGTCCTGATTTCCTATCCCAATTGAATATTCTTTGCTCTATCTATGATGCTATCCAATGCCATCGCTGCGCTAAAAATGCCAATAACGACGTAGCGGTATTGGATGGAACCAGTGAGGAGATCAACAACACCATCTTCCGCAAAGCCCATAACCGCCTAGGATTATCCTCAGCACTGATTGGTTCGGGTATGTGCTTCAAATATAAACTTTTCAAAAAAAATGTCTTCCAACTTTCCACTGCAGGCGAAGACCGTGAAATGGAAGCTCTCCTACTCCATCAGGAAGTCTTCATCAAATATGCTCCAGATATTCATGTCTTCGACGAGAAGGTTAGCAATCAGGATAATTTTCAGCGCCAGCGTATGCGCTGGATGACAGCTCAGATCCAAAGTCTGTTTAGTAACTTACCTAAAATCCCAGGAGCCATTGCTCATGGTAAGATTAATTTCATCGACAAGACCATCCAACAAGCATTGATTCCACGCTCTATTCTGATTGTATTATTGGGTGGAATATCGATTTTCATGACATTATTCATGCCTGTATGGTGTGAAAAATGGTGGATACTTCTTGCAGTCTTAGCAGCTTCTCTATTTATTGCGATTCCCAGTCAGCTACGCCTACGTTCCTTCAGTAAAGTATTGGCCATTCCGGGACTGGTATTAAGGATGCTCAAGAACATTCTTCATATAGATCGGAAGAATACTGATTTCATTCACACTCAACATGGCTAGCCTATGAGTAATAATAAGATATTCATCTGCGCCCATAAGGAGGTCCCCCTGCCTCAACACCCATATTTCCTCCCTGTCCAGGCTGGAGCTTCCTTACACAAGCATATTGCTGGTTATCAACCTGATGATGAAGGAGAGAATATTTCTGATAAGAATCCTCATTTCTGTGAACTCACCTGTCATTATTGGGCTTGGAGGAACTTAAAGAATGTCGATATTGTGGGCCTTAACCACTATCGTCGCTACTTCGATTTTCAGAAAAAATGGCCACAGTTCTCTGCAGACAAACGTTTCGTCTCTACACAGGACTTCCTAAGCCAAGAATACATATTCCCCGATTTAGAGAAATATCTACAGAAATACGACATCATCCTTCCTATAGCCCGACATTGGCGTGTCAGCAATACACAACAATATGGAAATTACCATATTGCCAAGGATTGGGAAATGCTTCGCCAGATTATCAAAGAACGCAGTCCTCAATATATACCCACTTTTGAGAAGACGATGGATCATAGTAATAAGTCAGTAGGCTATAATATGTTTATTACCCATTGGAAACAATTTGATGCTTATTCAGAATGGTTATTTGATATTCTTTTTGAGGTGGAACGAAGGGTACCACCTATTGATGATCCCATTCAAAGCCGGATATATGGTTATATGAGTGAACGTCTCATAAATGTATTTTGTGAGCACCATCATCTTTGTATTAAAAACATGCCACTAATCATGCCGTTAGATGACTATCAAGGAGGCCTTAACGTTAATAATACAAAAGCCACATATCGTAGAATTACGAATGATATAATTTACAAACTAAGATGAATAAAGACTGGGATATAATAATAACAAACAAAAGCCATTTGTGGAGCATTGACTTCCAAGAGCTATGGCGTTACCGTGATTTGCTGGCGATGTACGTCAAACGTGACATTGTAACTTTCTACAAACAAACTATTTTAGGACCACTATGGTTTGTTATACAGCCACTTTTTACGACCATCATGTTTATGTTCGTGTTTGGTGGTATAGCTGGTATCTCTACTGATGGCATTCCACAAGCAGTTTTTTATTTAGGTGGATTAGTTTGTTGGAACTATTTCCAAGATTGTTTAAGTAAATGTGCCGACACATTCAATGCGAATCAAGCAATATTTGGAAAGGTGTACTTTCCACGATTAGTTGTACCTCTTTCCATTGTTATCTCCAATCTGATTAAGATGGCCATTCAGTTCTGCCTTTTTATTGCCGTCTATCTTTATTATTTCGCTTCAGGAATCAATTTCCATATTAATGGCACCATATTGCTTGTTCCTCTGCTCATTATCATGATTGGTGGTCTTGGACTTGGTTTTGGCATGATCATTTCTTCGATGACGACAAAATATCGTGACTTGAGATTCTTGATTACTTTTGGCGTACAACTATGGATGTATGCAACGCCAGTGATTTATCCGTTATCTGTGATGAAAGACACCTACCCCAAATATATCTGGGTATTGGTGGCTAACCCATTAACCGCCATTTTAGAGACGTTCAAATATGTATTTACTGGAGTTGGCGAGTTCAATTGGTTCTATCTTGGCTATAGCCTTCTGTTCACAATTGCTATTGTACTCATAGGTATTATTATTTTCAACAGAGTACAGCGTAACTTTATGGATGTTATTTAAATAGAGAAAGTATGAGCAACACAGTTATAGAATTCAATAATGTAGGCAAGCAATATATTCTAGGAACTATTGGCACTGGCACCTTAAGCCAAGACTTAAATCGTTGGTGGGCCAATATTCGGGGCAAAGAAGACCCATTCCTCAAGATTGGCGAAACTAACGATCGTACACAAAAAGGTGACAGCAGATTTGTGTGGGCACTACGCGACATTAACTTCAAAGTTGAGCAAGGAGATGTCGTTGGTATCGTCGGCAAAAATGGCGCTGGGAAATCAACACTTTTAAAAATTCTCTCCCGTGTTACCTCCCCCACAACTGGGAACATTAAAATCAAGGGCCGTATAGCATCTTTACTTGAAGTCGGAACAGGTTTCCATCCAGAAATGACTGGTCGTGAGAACATCTTCATGAATGGTTCCATCATGGGAATGACAAAGGCAGAGATCAAAAGCAAGTTTGATGAAATAGTGGATTTTGCTGGAGTCGCAAAATATGTTGACACTCCTGTTAAACGCTATTCATCAGGAATGATGGTGCGCCTTGGCTTTGCCATTGCAGCCCATTTGGAGCCTGAGATCCTTGTTGTAGATGAAGTATTGGCTGTAGGTGATGCAGAATTCCAAAAGAAAGCAATTGGAAAGATGCAGGATGTCAGTAAAGGCCAAGGCCGTACAGTTCTTTTTGTCAGCCATAACATGGCAGCTGTTCGCAGTCTCTGCACTCGTGGCATAATGCTAAAAAATGGTATGGTTGATTATATTGGAACTATTCCTGATACTTTGGACCACTACCTAAAAAATGATGAAGGAAATCAAGAAGAAAAGATTATCAATAATATCAAATGGAAAAAAGATTGCTTGACTATAGACATTATAAAAATTAATGGAACAGAAGAAGCATCAAGTACAATAACAAGTCAACAAAAATTTCTTGATGTTCATATTGCAGGTCAGGTAACCGAAGATTTAATATACGATATCATGCTGATATTTAGGAATAAGGATGGCGTGCCATTAGCCACTTTCGCTGACGGACACTACTATGGCAATATCCAACATATGAAAAAAGGGGACTTTTCCATAGACAGGCACATACAACTTCCCGAAATACTCAACAAAGGAATCCTCAAAGTTGATTTATTCTTCCACCACCCCATGGTGGAATTTCAACTAAAAGCTCCATCATGTTGCACACTCGACTGTGAAGGATTCCAAACCGAATTTGGGAAATCATGTGATCAAGACGTAAATGGATTCATTGGTTTGAGAAAAGGATAATTATAGAAATTGAAACGTCAGGAGTATATTGATATTATTAAAGAAGCCGAATTAATGTTAATTATTGTTAGGCATTTAACGAGCATGCCCCACGACTATCAAAACAACACTAATAGTCTTTGCCGTAGATAATAAATTATGGCAATAATATAGCAGTTGGCACAAAATATTAATATAATACAATATCATTATGATTTTTGAAATTTGGCAACCGTGTTATAGTGAACACGGAATGGAAGGAGAAATTGGTAAAGCTCATTTTTGGGGGTATTCTGATGGTAACACATTTTTAGATGCGTGTATAAAACTATTTAAAGAATCTGAGGTTAATGAAGAAGGCACACATCTGTTCATACTTGGTTCGGTGATTTATGCCCATCTGAAAAAGAGGCTTGGGGTAAACATTATGAATATGCAATTGCTCATAATCTTTTAAAATAGGCATCTTTATAAATAATGTGCCATCTTCTATATCATTACCTAAATTATTCTTGTTGTTTTTTTTACATTTTCAAGCCAACGTTTTTTACACATCAACCATTTTTCGTGCCACTCACATATCTTACCCCATGGGAATGGTGGACGGTCATAGATTTCGAATGATGCGACGTAAGCATCTGTTGCTAATCGACTGAGAATTCTGTCCGAGACAAAGCGCCCCTGAATCAATCCGCCAAGTCTGTATCCTGGAATTTGCCGTTCTACATACATATCTGGGTAGTATGTTTTACAATATGTACCATAAGTTTCAAACTCCGAAAATGAATCAGTACTAACTATCTCTGGAACAACCGCATTCATAATCTTTTCATACCACACACAACCTTTCACATCAGCCTGATTAATCTTACCAAGCATTTCTCGCATCACATTTCTATTAAACATCATGTGTTCTGCTATATATGAACGGGGATTTGACTTATCTAAGCCCAACAATTTGTGGATAGCATCAAAATAAGGCTTATGATACTCTGTCTTCATGGTAAAATACGGATGACCATTATCCGTAAAAAAATCCAAAGGTCGAACTGGAATTGTATCTGCATCCCAAGACAGATAGTATTCTGTATCACAATACTCTGATAATGCAAAGCCCATCTTCAAAAATTGTTGGAAGAACCAACCAGTATTGGTATGCTCCCTACCCTGAGACTTGATAATATGATAAATCTTCTGGTAAGTTAGCCCTTCCAGAAGACTATTCTCGTCGACTATCTGGCAAATTGGATTATTCCTAATTTCCTTAGACAAATATTTCGCCATCTGCCCATCTGTTAGGATGAATATCTTTGTTGCAGAGAGATTCTTCTGTACAAATCTCAAGGTTTTCCTCAGAAAAGAATAATCCTTATAAACTACTGGAATAATAAGATTATAATCCATAGCTATCACTTTTTTGTGCAAAAATAGTTGTTTTTTTCGAGAAAACTTGCACAATAAGAAGAAAAATCATACATTTGCAAAAAAAATGTCCAAAATATCAGTCATAATCGCAATCTACAAAAGCATAAAATTCATTGAGAAGTGTGCACACTCACTATTTGAACAGACACTTGACTCGATAGAATATATTTTTGTAAATGATGCGACCCCCGATAATAGCATAAACGCACTTGAAAAAGTTATTAATGATTATCCAAATAGGAAGCCTTTCATTAAGATTATAAATTTAGAGAAAAACGGTGGTGTTTCAAATGCTCGTAGAATTGGACTTGAAAATGCCACTGGAGAATACATTATTCATGCCGATAGCGACGATTGGGTTGATAAAGACATGTACGAACGGCTTTATTTAAAAGCGAAAGAAACGGATGCAGATATTGTTGGATGTAATTTCCGGCATGAATTCACTGACATACAATATGATTTTCACCAGCAATATGCTGATACCATTGAAGAGAATATCAGTCGACTGATTAACGGAAAAATATTTCCCTCTTTATGCACATCCTTAACCCGTAGGAGTCTCATGGAAGATAATAGGATTACTTTTCCTGTTGGATTGAACATGGGAGAAGATCTCTATTTTAATCTTCAATTATATCTTCATGCCAAGAAGATTGTCAGCATGGATTGGGCACCATATCACTATCGTCACACAGAAGACTCATCATGCGTACAACGCACGAGGAAATCCATTGACAGCGATATTGATATAGCAGGATTGATTGAGGAACTCATGAAAGAGCAGCATTTATATGAAAAATATGCCAATGACATTGAATATCGGAAATTCTTCTCCAAACTTCCACTAGCACAAAACTTGGATAACAAGGAGAACTATCAAGAATGGGTCAATATCTATCCTGAAACCAACAAACATATATGGCAATATGAACAGTTGAGCTGGAAGCAAAAGTTAGAATTGTGGTTTGCAGCAAATAACATGTTGCCAGCAGCAAAATCTTTTAAGCGAATGTTAGAATGGCAACATAAAATCAGGCACCTTTAATTTTCAGAAGTTGACGTGCCATTTTTATGATTGCATTCTGAATCGTCTGCGATTTACTGATCCTTGGAGCAACATCCAACAATTCGGGATGAATGGAGGCTAACAACTGATAATCCTTTAATACTCTTTCAGGGAAGAGTTCTTTTAATACAGCTTCCCGCTCTTGTTTATCCAAATCAAAATTGGAGTTGCTGATGCCTTTCATATCCACGTCCACTACAATCGCATCTGTATAATAAAATGAACAATTATCTAGTATCAAGGCCTCGATAAAGAATTTCCAATCAGAAACAATTCGATACTTTTCATCATAGGGATGACGAAGAGCGACTTCTCTACGGATAAAAGATGCCTGATGATCAATAGCCCATTTGTATAAGTCGAGCATGGTCACCCCACCCTTTCCCACATTCCGGAGTCCATTCTCAGAATGAGTTCCCGTAATAATGTCGGCATCCGTCTCCAAAGCAAAGATCTTTTCAAGAACGTCCTCTGAATGATAACTATCTCCTCCATTCATAAAGTTCAGATATTCACCCTTTGCCTGACGTAGACCTTTATTCATCCCTGGATAGATTCCTCCATCCTTTTCTGATACCCAATAGTCGATGTGATTTTCATATTTCTTAATGACATCAACACTTCCATCTGTCGAGCCTCCGTCAATAATGATAAACTCATAATCATGAAAAGTCTGGCTGATTACACTCTTAATCGTACGCTCCAGCCCCTCTGCATCATTATAATTGACCGTTATGATAGAAAGTTTCATCGACTTATGATTTTTATTCTGCAAATATAGCCAATAATTTCCAAAAAACTTGTATTTTTGCAGAAAATATGACTGATTAATGGGAATAATTGGAAAAATATGGCATAAAGTGGATTATTATATCGGGCAGAATATTATTTGCGAGCAATACCCGATGCTGACTTCCATCAGCAGGTTTCTGCATAAAGTTGATGGAACTATCGGGGTTGTCTATATGCTTCATCACATCACAGAGAAGAATCCGAATGGCATTCCCACTAACGAAGACTTAAAAGTATCTCCAATATTTCTGGAAGATATTATCCTCAAATACAAAAAACGAGGTTTCACTTTCGTATCTTTAGACCAACTTGCTAACATCATATCTTCTGAAGAAAAACCAGAACAACCTTTTGTAGCTTTTACTATCGATGACGGCTATTTAGACAACTATACTCATGCCTTACCTGTCTTTGAGCGGCAACAAGTACCGTTTGCTATTTTTGTCGCTTCAGACTTCATCGATCAAAAGGCGATCTTATGGTGGGATATTCTAGAAGATCTTATATTGAAGAATGACACATTAAAGATTGGCCCCAATGAATACAAATGCCATACATTTCAGGAAAAATGGGATGTATTCCGAATCTTACGTCAAATCATCCTACTGTTTGACCCAGCCAAACTAAAGACAGCACTTGAGAGTATGTTTGCTCGTTACAACATTGATCTATATGAACCCATCAGGCGACAAGCTATGACCTGGGAACAAGTTAAGGAACTAAGTAACCATCCCCTTTGTACAATTGGAGGGCACACTGTGTCGCATTGCGTACTTAACCAACTCAGTGAGGATGATTTCCGAAAAGAAATTAGCAATAATATAAGAAAGATAGAGTCTGTCACAGGAAAGTCTGTCCAGCATTTTGCATATCCCTATGGTTCCCCAAACGAAATAGGAGAACGAGAATATCAACTCATCAGCGAATTCGGATTCAAAACCGTTTTCTCTTCTTATGGTGGTTGTATAACTAACGAGAATAGACATCAGATAACACACCTTCCAAGAGTATACCTACATGAACGATAAAGAGTACAATAGACGTCTTTCAGAGGCTATAACATGGCTGCGCTTTCCGTTGATATTCCTCATCATCATGCTGCACTGCTATTCAGTGCAGAGATTGTTGGGTAGTCATGATACTTATTTCAGAGTTCTTTATCCATTTTCACTATGGTTAGGAGAGACGGGCGTACCAGGATTCTTTTTTATTTCTGGATTCCTATTCTTTTTAAGTAAGAAAACCTACACACAGAAAATCATGGGAAGAGTTCACACTTTGTTGATACCATATATTCTATGGAACTTGATCATGTTAACCCTGTATGGTGCAGCCTATGCTTTAGGATATTCGCAAAACATTAACGGTGGTAGTCTGGTAGATTTTCAATTTACAGACTATCTACGGCTCTTTTGGGATAGGGGATCCTATGATAATGGCAATTTTGTTCCTATACTATGTCCACTATGGTATATTCGTAACCTGCTTATCATGTCCATACTTTCACCACTTATATATTATATAATAAGGTACGCGAGAGAGCTATTCCTTGTTATCATTACTGCTTGGTGGTTGACAACATATCACAATGCTTTTATTCCACAGACTATTCTATTTTTCAGTCTTGGTGCATACTTTTCTATCTTTGATATCAATCCGCTGAGAATAATCATAGAGAATAAGAAACTTGTATTTATTCTGTTTATCATATTTGCAGTTGGTGATATTTTCTCACATACAGTGATTGAAACACCAATTAATCTTCAGCTTCATCGCATCTCATTAATCTTAAACATTCCTGTATTACTATTATTGGCAGATTGGTGTGTAAGACATGAGTATACCAGCAAATTATTACCGAATTCTGCATTTATCGTATTCTGTGTTCATTATCCCTTCGTTGTACTCCTGCGCAGAATCTGTATATCAAAATTTAGCGATTCCCCTGATTATATCCATATCCTACTATATTTCGCATGCGTCATCGTAGCGACATTATTGAGCATCGGATTCTATTGCCTTCTTGAGAGATATTTCCCAAAAGTCAAAAATATATTATCTGGTAATCGATGAGGAAAGCATTACTCTATATAAGCATTTTCATTGCTATATGTATCATTGTCGGAGTTGCATATAGCTTTTATCGCTACTATGCCCCACCAAAACTGCGACAGCCATATCAAACGGGAGCAACTCCAGATGACACGCTGAGGATTGCATTTATTGGCGACAGTTGGGCTTTCATGCATAAGGACCACGATTGTGTGATTGCTCAGATGCTGCAGGATTCTCTTCATCGACCTGTTAAAGTTCATTCGTATGGTGTTTGTGGCCTGACAAGCAAGGAGATCTATGAAAACATCTTTGACAACCGTGATTTCAAGCTCTTCTTATCTAAAAGGCGATATGAGTTTTGTTATATCTCAGCTGGCATTAATGATACCTACAAAAAGATGGGCATCTCATATTATCAGCAGAGCATGGATGGTATTATTCAGTTTCTTTTGTCCAATCATATCCACCCCATTATTCAAGAAATACCAAACCACGACATCAACATGTCTTTCGAGAGACAGAAAACTTCCAGAAAGTTATTGCGACGCTTATCCATGATGATTAATGACACGCCTTTGGATTGCAAACAATTATTCCGAGATGCGCTTGATGAGTTGATTCGTGAGAAAAACTATGCAAACAAAGTGAGCATCATCAGATACCAATCATGGAATAATAATGGTGACAAAGACCTGGAAAAGCTTTATCGTAGCGACAGATTGCATCTGAATGACAATGGTTATGCAATCCTAGAAAGAGCGATTACCAAGGAAATCCTAAACCAGATAACAACTGACCATAATACCGAGTCCCAGATGGAGTCAGATGCAGACCGTCGTAAGTAATGAAATGCTGATCTTCAGTAAAAATCGGGACTGTGTTATCTGATGATTGTAATGTCAGACTGAGCAAATCGACATATTTATCCTGCCACTCGGCTTTGAGCATGCGATTGACGGTGTGGAAATCCTCTCGGATGGTTGTTCGCTGGGCGAAATAGTCTGAGCGATAACGGTTCTTATAGAAGATTCCGTTACAGGTACCGTGATTCTTGGTACCAATCCCCCAGACTTCTGCACCGTGTTTGAGGTTTTGCCAGATGACATCAGGAACTTGATGCCTCCATCCGAAGAAATAGATCCTGTCACATTGGCGAATACGACTTATGGGGCAGTCCTCAATACCATAGTGGTATGAAAGTTGGATGCTATCACGCTGGGGTGATTGGAGAAGGATGTTGGCAAAATCTCTGGCAAAACTGTTGCCTACAATCAAGATTTTCTTGATAGGTTGATCAGCTGAGAATTCATGATCATACTGATAAATACGATCCGTATAACGCTCGAAAACAGTAGGATCTACAGAACCATCATATATATCGAGTTCTGGAACATCTCTAACTACCCCACCCCGTTGATAAACCCACAAAGCAAAGGCATTCACAGCAAGGAAAGCTAGAACCAAACAGATTCGTGAGACTTTGCTGATCATAAGTCGCCGCTCGATGATATAATAGGTGAAAGCAGATAATAACAAGGTGATGATGACCAGAGTAAACAACACTGATATCGACAATTCATCAGCAAAAAAATAGCGATAAAAGGCAAATAGCGGCTGATGCCATAGGAATATACTCAGACTAATTCGTCCCAATGGAGCAAGAATCTTTGAACGCTTAGCAAAGAACGAGATTTTACTCTCACGACTCGATGCAAGAAGATAACCAATTGCAAATGAAACAGTTAAAAGCAGCAATACCTCTCTTGGCAAAAAACTCTCTCGAATCGTATTGGTGCCTCCCACCAGATTATAAGGCATCTCGCGTTCGCCAATCGTAAATGCGCCAAAGAATATCATCAGGAGCAAACAACCTAGAGACAGATAACTTAGGCTCGAACTTCTTCTCCGAGAATAAAGCGCAACAATACCTCCAACCGCGATTTCGAAGAAACGATATGGCAGCAGATAATACTTATCGCCAATCGTATCAATAGGCAACAGATAAAACAGAAGCGACAATAATGTCAGTAATACGAGAGCCAACTTCATCCGACTTCGCATCAGCAACATCAAAAAGGGGAATACGACATAAAACTGCATCAACACTCCCAGAAACCATGTGTGCATCAGCACTTTATGATAGATAGCAGCCCAATAATTTTGCGTCGTAACAGCCTGAAGAATATTGTTTCCAAAGACGGAAGAAGCAACAGCCTCTTCACTCAGAAAGCGAAAGTCATTTGGCAGCATCCCCCAATAGCCGATTGCCAATGACAGTCCGCTAATCAATAGCACCAAAGGCAACAGTCTGAACAGCTTTTTCTCCAAAAAGTCGAAATAGTGGAAACGTCTTTCTTTAATCTGCCTAATAACCTGAGGCACAACAAAATAGCCGTTAAGCACAAGAAACACATCCACCCCAAGGTAACCACTCTTACACCACCCCGCATGATAAAGCACCACAGCCACTATGGCCAGGCCCTTCAGCACATCCAGGTCGTAACGGTATTTTTCTGAACTCCTCATTTCTGATACACCCTCACATAATCAATATAGTATCTGAGTGGGAACTGGCTGTCATCAGGCTCGCCACCGTTGGAGCCGATAGCGAGATTCAAGAGGAGATAGTGCTTGAAACCTATGATATCGTTGGCGAAGGGATTCTCGCGATTACCCTCATATCCTTCGTTGAAAGTCTTCGAAAGATCAATTTCGTTCAGGAGCTCATCATCGAGATAGATGCGGATGAACTCCTTGTCCCAATCCATGCGCCAGATGTGGAACTTATATGCCCAATAGGGATCTTTCTCAGTAAAGTGCGTGAAGGGAATCACAGCTGAATCCCAAACGGCCTTCCATTTCTCCGTCGAACCCCAACATGCATTAGCGAGAATCGAGGGTTGGCCATCCTTGATGTAATACTCCATGATGTCGATCTCACCATTATTCGGCCATTCCCATTTGTTGCCCAACAACCAAATAGCAGGCCAGGCACCAGAGGCCACAGGTATCTTCGCCCTAATCTCGAAACGCCCGTAAAGGAATTGCTGACTGAACCTGGTCGTCAGACAACTCGATGTGTAGCGGATGAATTCGCGATTCTTGCGCCAATCACTACTGCCAGCTTCGTAATGGGGGTTGATGAGGAAATCTTTCTTGGCCTCAATCACCAAACAACCGTCTTTCACTTTGGCATTTTGCGACTGATACCATTGCAACTCTTCATTGCGCTGGAAACCATATTCATAACTCCACTCCGTCGAAGGCTCGCCATCGACATCAAACTCATCGCTCCACACCAGTTGGTATTCCTTCTGAGCCTGAGCTGAAGCACCAAGAACGGAAACCATCGCGAGAATAATCGAAACTATAATTATGTTCATTTTTTGAGTTTTGAATACATTGAATACACTAAACAAGTATCTTATTGATATTCAGACACAAAATCAAGTGTATGAAGACAATATCTTAGTGTAACCAACGCACGCTATTCTTTCTTTTTAACCAAATACTGCTTACCACCACCCACTCTGCGATGCTGCAGTTCAGGCATATTCCAGAGATATCGTCCAAAGGTGGATACGCCATTGGCCTTGAGACCAGCACCTGCAATCAGACGAAGCTGATCATAGATGGCTGTAGGAGATAGCCATTTGCCATCAGTCTCATCAACAGCTGGCTGATAGTATTCGTTGAAGTACTGTATGGCTGGAGGCGTCAGCTGATACTGACGATTGTGCGCCATGATTTCCTTCACCTCCTCAGCACTGAACCACCAATCCATCTCTCTGTTGAGCACCATCTTATAAGCCTGCCCATAGAGTGCTTCATAGTTTGGCTTGTAGTCAGTATTCACTGGAGCTGTCAGACTCACGCAGATGAATCTTCTGCTACCAGAGGGATCACTCAGCACATTCATCTCGTTCGTTGTGGCGATGAAAGAGGCGTAACGTTTGAACTCCTCAACATGTTTACCATATGGACGTTTGATTTTCACGCTTGGCAGTTGGATGACATTCTTCAAGAATCCTTCCTGCAACTTCGGACTGATGGAATTGAATTCGTCGAGGTTGATGAGCAGGAAATTGTGCATGGCCTGCAGCGTCGTTCGTTTTTCGCTTACATCGAGGTTCTCGAGGAATCCCCATCTGAGTTGCTTGGGCAAAATCATTCGACAGAAAGTGGTCTTTCCGTCTCCCTGAGGCGATATCAGCAGGGGAACTACAGAGTTTCCATACTCTTTCTGAGGCATAATCCACTGGGCCACCATGTAAAGAAACCACTTCTTGAACCAAGTTTCCCACTGCGGAATCTGACAAGGAACGCACCTCGCCAGCATCGCGATATGGTCCGTTTTTCCATCCCATTTGTTGTAGCAATTGACCAGATAGTCGCCAATGGGATCAATCTTGCGAATCATGTTCGAGTGAACATAGCGACGCACATCTTTATCCTTCGCATCGAGATTCGACAGACGCGCCTCGATGGTCATGCCGTTGATGACATTTTCATCGCAAGGTGCCCAGTCTTGCATCCAGGTATTGTTAGGACGATACTCAGTATAGCCCATCACCTCGTTATAGCGGAACACATATCTGGTCTTCAGAAAATCAATCAGTCTGCGAGTCTCAACACTGACCATCTCACCCTCTTTCCTGTGCTTTGGATTCTCCTCGGAATAGGCAGTACTAACGATGGCGCGTACTCTCGACTCGTCGTATATCTTCTTGTAAACGTGATGGTTACGTATATGAACGAATGCTTCCTCCTCTGATAAGTTCATCTCGCAAAGTTTGTGGGCAAGCAAGGTGATGTAGGCATCGTATCGTTCAGACTCATCGATATCGAGCGTCTCCTCAAAAGCTTCATGAGCAGCTTGTTTGTAGATCAGTTCATAATCTTCGTAAAGGCGATAGTCCATTTCGCGCTGTTCATTCTCTGGATTGTCTGCAGGCTTTGTGGTCTCTCTGAGAGTCCGAACCATCATTGGCGTTGCCTGAGAATTGTAATAGGGGGCTTCGTCGAGCGTCATTCTAAAAGATGACCTCGCCTTAACCGTCTGACGTTCAATAGGTTTCGGAAGCACACCACTATAGGCTCCGAATGCCACTTCGTAGGCGATTTCGCAGAATGCATCCATCTCTACCTCCGTCATAGGCTTGGCTGTCGTATCCTTCTGAGCCACAGACACTAAGATTTCCACACTTCTGCCATCTGCTCCTGTGAAAGCAGCATAGGTTGTGGGAAGGATTTTCGAGGCCTCCTTCACTGCATTGACATCATCAGACTTCATCAGATTGCCCACATGCAACCAAGTCAGGCTGTTAAACGTTGTGATTTCGAGATTGCCGTTTTCTGTCTTTACCATTTCCACCAACGGATGGATGATGGCCACAGGCACGTTATCCTCGTAACGGCCCGTGTCTCCAAAACGTGCAATATACTGACGGAACTTGGCGACATCCTCAGCCTTCGTGTCCGTCTTGATTCGCTGCAGAAACCACTCAATGGATTTCACTGTCAGATGCCTGACGCCTTTCTTGTCTGTTCTAACTATTGATAGCTTCATAATTACTACGGGGTTAAGATCTGTCCCATGGGGTGGGACTATTTGTCCCAGTGGGTGGGACATTGTGTCCCATGGGGTGGGACAAATCGCCTCCTTCTTGCTGGTTTCCTAATAGTTCTTGGTAAAGTCGTAGTCCTCAAACGTTTTGTCGAAGTTGACCTCCACGCCTGGCGCATATTGATGAACGATGTCGATAATCTCCTGTTGCAATCGGGGACCGATCAGTCGCTCGCCATCCTTGTAGCGATAGTACGTGCCCTTACTGCCAAGATGAGCCGTGAGACCATAGCGTATCTGAGAACGAGCCTCGCGCGACTGCACATTCTTATAGACAGCAGCGATGCCCTGAGCCATCGTCACTTTTTCAGCCTTTCGATAAAATCTGCACTTACCATCCTCGATGGCGTTAGGAAGAACGCATGTCCACAGCTTATATTTCTGTGGAACTTGCAGACAAACCTGATGACGAAGACATGTCCTCGCCATCTCACAATCACTATTGGGGCAAAGAGCCCACCAATCTGGTATCTTATTGAAGTCAAACATAGTGCAAAGATACTAAATTTATCGATGATTTCCAAATGTTTTGGGCTTTTTCTGTGGAAAAAGGTATTTGCATACACTTGATTGAGATTTGGATACATGTTGTTGCGTATTGAATTTCAATTAATTATGATTAATTGTATGTGGTGTATGCATTATTTAGAATTCTGATTTTTGCTCGCTTGTTCGTATCTTTGAGCTACCGCTCGAAGATACTCTCGTTCGAGAAAACTCAAATAAAATTTGGTTTTCTGCTCACTTAATCGTATCTTTGCAGCGATGATACACTACATTCAACTGCTCAGGCCGCTGCAGTGGCTCAAAAACATATTCGTCTTTGCGCCTATCTTCTTCAGCAACAATCTGTTGAAGCCTGATTATTTTTGGCCCACGCTCGTAGTGTTTGCATCGTTCTGTATGATTTCGAGTTCCATTTATTGCTTCAACGATCTCCGAGACGTTGAGGCAGATCGACTGCATCCGAAGAAATGCCATCGCCCGATTGCATCCGGAAAAGTCTCTGTCAGAGGCGGTTACGCAATGATGTTGCTATGTACGATTGCATCCTTCGCATTGATTCCGCTGGCGATGAGCCCCAATACACCTTATTTATATATAATAGTGGCAGCTTACTGGCTGATGAACATTGGCTACTGCATTCGACTGAAGCAGATTGCCATCCTCGACGTGTCGATCATTGCCGTCGGATTCGTGATGCGCGTATTGGCTGGAGGTGTCACGACAGACATTTGGATCTCCCATTGGCTGGTGATGATGACTTTTCTGGTAGCCCTCTTCCTGGCCTTCACCAAACGAAATGACGACTACCGCATCTATGAGCAGACGGGCACCAAACCACGCGTCTCGATTACTGGCTATAACAAGACTTTCATCAATGAGGCCACAGCCATAATTGCCTCAGTCACACTGGTTTGCTACATTATGTACACCATGTCGCCAGAGGTTATCGAGCGAATGGGCACCCGTTATGTCTACCTCACCAGTGGTTGGGTTCTCGCAGGCCTCCTCCGCTATCTCCAGAACATGATTGTCTTCGGCCTCAGCGGCTCCCCCACAAAATCCCTCGTCAAGGACCACTTCATCCAGCTCTGCATCCTAGGCTGGATTGCTTCGTTCTTCGTGATAATCTATTTGTAATTCGCATATGAATAGTTTGTTGACAGAAATATAAAGAATTATTTTATAGTATGTATTTTACTTGCACGTATAAAAGTAGAGAATTTAATGGAGCTAATGGACATTTCCATCATATAACTTATGTCTGTATTGCATTACTATATCTTTGTATATCATTTTATATAATGAATTCGTCAACGCCTCTGAGATGTGATGATTTAATTTATCAGTATCAATGGATTGGCGAAAGAACTGATGGAATGAGAGAACCCATTGATTTGAACCATCGAGTCGAAAACTTTTCGGAAGCATTTATGTCGCAGATTAATCACTATAAAGTGATGAATGGACGCTTTATTGTTCATTATCTTGTGCAGAGTTTCTGTGGTTTTATTGGTAAGCCAATTTTCAATATAATTAATACGTTAATATACCTGTTGTTTTTGATCGGAAGTATTCGTTTCTTAAAAATAAGCTCATCCACAGGTGCTCTAACTGCTTTATCATTGTTATGGTTAGGGATCCCTATTCAACATATTTTTTATTATAGTATATCCTTTTCTGTCAATTATCTTTGGCCTTCTACTGGCCTTATCTGGTTCTTTATTTTATTTGATAAACATAGACAGGATAACGGAATCAACATTTTTAAGATTATTTGCATTTTCTTCTATTCGTTGCTTTTAGGTTCAATGCACGAAGGTTTTTCTTTACCCCTAAGTGGCGTATTGTTTCTTTATCTACTAATTCATCGGAAACAGGCCAATATTTCAATCTTAATAATGTCAGTAGGAGTATGGTTGGGTACGTCATCTATCATTTTTGCACCAGGAACAATAGGAAGAGGAGCTAATTCGGCATCTGGTATTTCATTATCAGATTATCTCTCAATTAAACAGAATGTCCTATTATATTCTAAGCGCCTATATCTTTTTACACTTGCCATTATACTTTTGTTCTTTACTAATAAAATGCTTTTCAAAGAATATCTAAGAAAGAGAATACTTGAGATATGTTTTATTATATTGGATTTCTGTTTTGTTTTAGCCTTACCCAATTATAGTCAAAGAATAGAATTTCCATTAGAATTGGTATCTCTATTATTATCAATAGAATTGTTTATGTTATGCAGATTATGGAAAGAAAGGAATAGAATAATTTGTTCTATTGTATTATCAATTGCTATTCTGCATATCCCAATCACTGCGTACTATACATGCCTGGTCAACAAAGAATATCGTGAAATGTTACAATCATATATCGATTCACCTAAAGGTTTTACACGATATAGTGAAATAAAAATACCAAAGCCCATTAATTCTTATGTAAAAAGGCTTGATGATGGAGTTGAGCGTGATTATATTTCTTTTACTATGGGCAAAGAAATGGTTATTGAGAGAGAGTGATTAACTATCTTCTTTCCTTATATTCATTGATTAGGTATGTTGGGCGATTCTTTGTTTCATTAAAAATGCGAGCAACATATTCTCCCAAAATACCAATAGCAATCAACTGAATAGCACCAAGGAACAACATAACTGTCATAATAGTTGGATAACCTGCGACAGGATCTCCCCAAACCAACACCTTTAGAATAATCCATGCCATATAACATAATGCCCACACAGCAACAAGAAGACCAATTAATGTTGCTATACGAAGTGGGGCTGTAGTAAAACTAGTAATGCCTTCAACTGCAAGGTTAAATAATGCCTTGTATCCCCAATTTGATTGACCAGCTACACGATCGCCTCGATCAAATATTATCTCTTTCTTTTTAAAGCCAATCCAGCAGAAAAGACCTTTGGTATATCGCTCATTTTCTCGTAATTGTTTTAATGCATCAATACATTTACGGTCAAGCAATCGGAAATCACCTACGTTTTTTAATACCTCATATCGTGTTGATTTATCAAGTATATAATAGAATAGTAAGGATAGTTTATTGCGCAACCAACTTTCTTTTCCACGATTATTTCTTTTTGCATAAACGTCATGATATCCCTCTTCCCAATAAGATAACATATCAGGTATCAATGATGGAGGATCTTGCAAATCTGCATCCAATATAATGGCGCAATCACCTTTAATATAGTCAAAACCAGCCAACATTGCTTTTTCTTTACCAAAATTTCTGGCCAAATCCAAATAAGATATACGGGGATCCTTCACGTATATATCTGATATGACACTCAAGGTATGGTCAGTACTACCATCATTGACAAAAAACAATTCCCACTCGTAGTTTGCCAATAAATCCATTATTTTTTTCACTTCATCATATAGCCTCGGAAGGGAAGCTTCTTCATTGAAGCATGGAACTAATATAGAAACAAGTTTCTTCATCTATTATGCTATTTCTGAGTGCAAAGATAGGAAAAAAAAGTAAAAAAACAAGGGTTTTATGAAAAAAAAGGAATAAGACTTGACAGACGTCCCAAATTTGGCTTCAAATAATAAACATCATTAGTAGCTGGTCCCTCGTTCTTTGTGATTATCTATTTGTAACGTTAAATTATTCCAAAAATAGAAGTTGACTTCCAATTATTACGAATATAATTATTATATTTGCAATAAAAATTTGCATGTATGGAGATAATGAACATCAACAATCCATTTATCGTTGGTAAATACCTGTCAGACAGATATTTCTGCAACAGGGCTGAGGAAACGGAATTCTTGCGCAAGCAGATTCTTAATGGACGCGATGTGGCGTTAATCTCGCCACGTCGTATTGGAAAGTCTGGGTTGATTCAACACTTCTTCAATCAGTCAGATATAAAAGATCAATATTACTCGTTCTTCGTAGATATCTATGCGACTACATCTTTTGCAGAATTCGTGTATATAATAGGTAAGGAGATCTACGAGCAGCTGAAACCCCAGTCTACAGTATGGAAAGAAAGATTCTTCCAGATTATCTCTTCTTTCCGGGTAGGGTTCAAACTGCATTCTGTCACAGGAAATCCATCTTTCGATCTAGGCCTAGGTGATATCCAAACTCCCCAAACTACGCTTGACGAGATCTTCGCCTATATCGAAGAGGCTGATAAGCCATGCATCATAGCCATTGACGAATTTCAGCAGATTGGCGAATATGCAGAAAGGAATGTGGAAGCTCTGCTACGCACGAAGATTCAGAAATGCCATCGCGCCCAGTTCATCTTCGCAGGCAGCAAGCGACACATGATGAGCAACATGTTCAACTCACCCTCAAAACCATTCTATCAAAGTGCTATCAGTATGGGACTTGAGCCAATCCCAGTGGATGTCTATGCTGAATTTGCCATGGGACTCTTCGAAGAAAGAGATAAGCATGTTGAACGTGAAGTTGTTCAGGCAGTTTGGAATATGTTCAATGGATACACTTGGTTTGTACAGATGATGATGAATGAGCTTTTTGCCTTGACTAAGCCAAACGAGACATGCACTCTCGATATGATCAATGAAGCGCATCGTAATGTTATCATGTCCCAAGAAAGTAGTTACAAGGATTTAATGTCGCAGCTGCCTCCCAAGCAGAAGATTGTCTTGCAAGCTATTGCAAAAGAAGGCCTAGCCCAGAACATTACTTCCTCGAAATTCATCAAGAAATACAATCTGAGTTCTGCCAGTTCTGTCCAGGCTGCAGTGAAGTTACTAATAAAGAATGACTTAATTACTCAGACAGGCAATGGGTATCGAGTCTACGATTTCTTCCTATCCGAATGGTTAGCTACAGCATACTAACATATTGAGGGGCATATAACATATGGGAAATAGAATAGTATATTTAGATTCAGCTAAATTCATTTGCATATTCCTAATGGTCGTTGGGCACTGGACTTCAAATGAAACCATACTATTATATATCTATTCATTTCACATGCCTGCATTATTTGTAATTTCGGGTTATTTGTACAAACCAAGAAAATGGTACAAGACTGTTCTTTCCTTTGGTATTCCCGTCGTTTTTTACTCAATAATTAACTTATTTGTTCTTATAGTATTACAGGAAATATCCATAGAACAATTATATACAAAGGAAACGGTGGGACGTTTTCTACATTATCGCTATGGTTTAGGGGATGGTTTCTATGTGGGTGATTGGTTCTTGTGGGCTTTACTAGGTCTGAGATTCTTTTATGGGGACATTAAGTTCATGGGATTTCTTCGAAGTTATTATATTCCAATCGCTATAATTACGATCACATATATGTCTTTTGAATCTTCTCTTGTGAGTATTGATTCTCTTTTCAGAGGATGGTATATTGGAAGGATGATTCCTTCAATGCCATTTTTTTGTTTAGGTTTCCTATTAAAAGATCATAAGATTCAAATACAAAACCATAATTATCCAGTCATGCTGATATTAGGATGTTTATTTATTCTATTGCCATTGTTTAATGGTAGCACCTCAATTAACAGCAACCAGTTCGGGCTATCTTATATTGTATTTTTCATTAATGCATCAATATCTACGTTGTTTGTATTCAGAATAGCAAATAATATTCCACAAAACAAGTTTATTACTACAATATCCAAAGGTACTCTCCTAGTTCTGGGGTTACATATACCCATCATGAAGACTTTGGATTTTATATTCCCTACGTTCTTACACGACTTATTACCATTATTTGTATTACCAATATGCTATTATCCTATTCTGTGGTTAGAGAAGTGGTGTCCACCCTTAATTGGAAGAATAAAACTGTGATATAATTTGAAACTAAAAAATGTCATACATAATTGTCCGTTGTCTCAGTTCATTGTATATTTGACGCCAAAGAGATAATGGCCCAAGAAGGGACTCAAGCGAATGATGTAACTTGCTAACAGGCAAAATATCAATATAATAAGTGAGACAGCAAGTATCACCAAGAACTCAGTGAAATGACTATCAAAGTCTTTCAATTGGTCAGAATATGCCATCAGGAAACGAGGCAGAAAGAAGAAATGCAGCAGATATATATCAAGTGTTCGAGTTCCGACATACTGGAGAGGTTTGGAAATATGGAGCTTCTTTAGCCATGAATCAGATAGGCGGAAGCAAGTGAACACCATCCACATACCCGTGATGCCCCCTGCATAGTACCTGAACATTTCAAACCACATGTTATCTCTATGGGACGTGGAGGCTATTAGGAAAAAGGCCATCGTAATAAGCAGAATAATGACAGGCTTCTTCGTCCATCGAATAAACTCATCGAAATGTCGACGCATCCAAGCTCCGATATAGAAAAACAGGAAAAGTCGCCAAGTCGTGATACTCAGAAAACCAGAGAAATCTATCGCACACAACTGCCATCCTACTGCCGAAGAACGGATGCTATCATAATATCTGGCGTAAATAAAGGTACCCAACGTGATAGCAATTGCCATCACGAAAGACCATTTCCGACTAATGCGGACGATGATCATATAGAGAATAAAATATTCAAAAAGCGCAAATGTGAACCAATAACCGCCTTTCAATGTCCCCAACTGATGGAAGAACTCTGGCGGAGGTGCCAATAATAGCAAGAAGATGAATGTTGGTATGATCTGCACCATAAACTTATGGCGAACATTTTCCAAGAAAGGACGCTGAGCCACAGACTCAAACAGCCAACCGCTAATCATAAAGAAACATGGCAGGCGAAAGAGAATAAAAACGGCATTATACCCCATCTTTGAATCTCCCAAACAGAAATGGCAGACATGCGCAAACACCACGAGAATCATCGTAAATCCTCGCATCGCATCGATATATTCTATTCGTTGTCGAGCCATTTCGATTGCAAAATTACAGAAAAAATCGGAATTTGTTTGATTATTCTGAAGAATTCCGTATTTTTGCATCATGAAAGAGCGAATCAACTGGATAGACTGGGCGAAGGCACTGGCAGTTTGTAGCGTGGTGTTCTGTCACCTGCCGCAATCCCAAGAGTGGTTCTACTATCGTTATCTGCAGGCTCTGACGATGGTCATATTCTTTTTCATATCCGGATATTTGAAAAAAGATCGAGGTAGCGACAAAGAGAATTGGAATAAATATTTACACGGGCTGGTTATACCTTATATATTATATAATATAATCGTTTACCCGTATTGGATTCTGAAATATTACCTCAGCAACGGTGCCCTACCCGATTTCTTCCATGCGATGAAACCACTTTTAGGGGCACTCTTCTTTGAACATGAAAACTCATTTTGCGAACCACTAAACGGCCCATTGTGGTATCTGCCAGCTATACTCATTATGCACATTACGATTGATTTGTGCCGAAAAACAAAGCATCAGCATGTGATTATGATTTCACTTTGCGTGATTTCATTCGTGCTCTATGCAGCCAATAAATATTGGTACTTCGCCCCAAATCTGACTCCCATGGGCCTGATGCGGAATCTACCTTATTATTATATAGGCTATCTCTTTGGGCACTATCGTTTGTTCAGAAACTGTAATTGGAAACGTGACCTTATCTGCAGCATCTTCTGTCTTTCTGCCAGCATTCTATTCTTCACCTGGCATTTAGATGCCTTCTTTTCAGATCAGCACATGCTGCACATCATCCTATTCTATCCAGCCAATATTGGTTTCCTCTTTGGAATCCTTTATGGCTGCAAAGTACTCAATGGTATCAGGCATTCCATCGTAACGAACATCTCCATTGGCACCCTCATCATCGTCGGACTACATATCGTTGCTGTGACAGTTGTTAATTATGCCATTGAGATTCTGCTTCACACGAATGGTGTCTGCTATAGTTGGTATGAAGCATTACCAATAACCATACTTATCATTCTAATAATCTATCCCTTAATCCTGTGCTGCAAAAAAAAAGCTCCAATATTTATTGGGAGGACAATAGTTTCTCAAACAAGCTAATCCATTTTGGCATGATAACATCTTTACGATATCTTTGAGACGATACGATTCCATTCTGTCCCATTCGACATCTCAATTCCTCATCTTCTATCAGTTGACACACCCTATCTGCAAATGCTTGAATATCACGATTCTTGATCAAAAAACCATCAACCCCATCAGTAATAATATCCGCAGGACCATAGGGACAATCAAAAGCAACCACAGGTAAGCCACAGCTCATAGCTTCAGGAAGCACCAAACCGAAAGGCTCATATAGTGAAGATAAGAGTAACATTGAATTCTGCAAGTATTCTGACATGATGTCAAGAGTTGGATTATATACTCTAATATTAGAATCTATCGATCCTATTTTTGGCAGATATTCATCCCTCAATTCTCCCTCACCGTATATCATCAACATCCAATCTGGATGTTTAAGTTGCACCATCTGCCATATGGCCAATAATGAACTAATATCCTTTTGATGGCAAAACCTTCCTACATAAATGACGGATTTCTTATCACTACTGCAGGACTTTTTCTTATCGCTCAGATGGACAATATTAGGTATCACATACACATGAGGATTAATTTTGCGCCAGTCGTTCGCATCGCCTTCCGTTAATGCCACTACTGCGTCAGTTTTTGCAATACTCTTTTTAAATGAACGAATATGCATTCGACGCAACAATCCAGAACCGTCTAAGTATTCAGCTCTGTATAAAGTATGGGATTCTACAATCAGACGAGCATTACCTTTTACTTTCAATAATACACCTACGAAATCAAACTTTATGCAAATGATTATATCAGGCTTTATCTCTTCAACTACTTCTTTCAATCGTTTTTTAAGTAGTTCTTTCAACTTCGTTCTTATGAGTAAGCGTTTGATTCCATGATAGCGGTATTGTTGATGCATCCTGATTCGAAGATCTGTATGGCAGACACGTTGATTCAACTTGAAAGATAGTGGATGATTACCCTGGTTAATCGTAATGAGATTTATTCGATAACCACAAGTCTCACCCAGATAATTAATTTTTTCAGATATAACCCGTTCCATTCCTCCCCATACAGCGAAGGCATCAGTAACATAAACTAATATCATGACTTTTGTTCTGTTACAATTCTTTCAAAAAGCGACTTCCATTGAGGCATAATATTATCCGGAGAATAACGCTTAGAAGAGAGTATACCATTATTTCCCATCTTATGTCGAAGTTGGGGATCCTCTATTAATTGACAAATCCTATCTGCAAACATTTCAACATTACCAAGAGGTACTAAATAACCATCAACACCATCAGTAATAATTTCCCGTGGTCCATAGTCACAATCAAAAGAAACTACAGGCAATCCACAACTCATTGCCTCTGGCAATACAAGTCCGAAAGGCTCATATACAGACGTCAAGATGAATATGGAACTATCGCAATATCGATTAAAAATATCTAGAGTACCATCATTTACCTGAATGTTAATATCAAGCAGCTTGATTATTGGCAAATATTCATCCCGAAGTTCTCCTTGAGCATAAATATCTAGCAGCCAGTCCGGATGTCGATGATGTACAATCTTCCAAATTTCCAAAAGATAAGGAATACCTTTTTGATAAGAAAAACGGGATGTAAAAATGACTCGTTTATTATCTAAAGAACTTACTCGATCTAAAGGATTTAAATGAACAACATTTGTAATAGCATATACATGGTTATTATACTTTTTCCATTCCTGAGCATCGGCTTCTGTCAATGCAACAAGTGTATTTGCATGACGATAATTCCAAAATGTATACCATCTCAGGATTTTACGATGCAGTAAATCACCAGCTCTTCTACCTGTTTGCCTACAAATTGAATGTGATTCAACTATTAAAGGAATTTTTCCTTTTGACATCATAACCAGATTGGTAAACACATCAGTATTACATATTAATATATCAGGTTTTTGTTCTTTTATCAGATTCCTCAGTCTCTTAACAAACAAAAACTGTAAACGTATCTTTTCATAAGGCCTTCGAAAAATGATATAATTACTAGCTGAATGAAACCGGATGTGTAAATCAACATAATGCGCCCTCTCATCTATCGGATATGAAAGTGGATGATTTCCTTGATCTGCCGTCACAAGCCAGACATCAAAACCATACATTTGAACAAGATAGTTAATCTTATCCACAAAGATACGCTCCATTCCGCGATAATGAGCAATTGCGCGATAGATATAGAAAACCCTCATGTTTAGTGTGCAATTTTGCTACAAAGATATAAAATAAACAGAAGAAGTACAAATTTTCGAATTAAAATTTGATGGTTTCAGACAAATTTTGTATATTTGTAACGAATTTCGAAAGGAATGAAAATCGTATATATATATTCGTCGTTTACTATTGCAGGTGGAGCAGATAGGGTGGTTATTGAAAAAGCCAACTATTTGGCAGAATATGGTTATGACGTTACTATCGTAACGGACTCTCAGCATAAAAGAGCTACATTCTATCCTCTATCCTCAAAAGTTCAACTCAAAGACTTGTCAATAGACTTTGAAAAAGAGTACAAATATAACCCTATCATTCGCATCTTTCTCTATTTCAATTTGATGAAGAAATACAAGAAAGAATTAAGCGATTTTTTATATTCGGAAAAGCCAGACATTGTAATCACGACCTTAGGTAGGAATATGGATTTTCTGACGGATATTAAAGATGGTAGCATTAAGATTGGAGAATCGCATATAGCAAAACCTTTCATTCGCAATTTTCACTTATTAGAAAGTAAAGGTCCCATCCATAGTTTGATTGCAAAGATATGGATGCGAAAAGTTACTAAAAATTGTAAAAAGCTTAACGCCCTTGTTCTTCTGACAAAAAATGATGCCAATAATTGGGAAGGATATACTAAAACACATATTATTCCTAATCCTTTGCCATTTGCTCCAATCTCAGCAAGCACATGCGACAACAAACAAGCTATTTTTGTTGCAAGGATGAGTGAGCAAAAAGGCTACAAATATCTTATTCATGCATGGAATCTTGTTCATGCCAAACATCCAGACTGGATTCTGAATATCTATGGTGATGGAGAAGAAAAAGAGATTATTCAAAAAACAATTAATCAAAAAGGGCTTAGTTCTGTTATTATTTTAAGAGGAACAACAACTAATATTCAAGAGAAATACTTGGAGAGCAGTATTTGTATTCTCAGTTCAAGATACGAAGGGTTCGGCATGGTTTTGCTTGAAGCAATGGCGTGTGGAGTTCCATGTGTAGCTTTTGATTGTCCCTATGGCCCTTCAGATATTATTCAAGACGGTGAAGATGGATTTCTGGTGGAGCATCTTAATAGTAATGTCATGGCTCAGCGTATCTGTGATCTCATTGATAATGATTCGTTAAGAAAGAAAATGGGAGCTAAAGCAAGAAGAAATGTTCAAAGATATAATAAAGAGTACATTATGAAAGAATGGATGTCTCTTTTTGAATATTTGATACAACAAAAGAAATAATTGGATTACTCTGATTCACATAAAATATTTCCAATATCATCAACGATATAGTGAGTAGAAGAAAACGGTATAGAAGCTATTTTTTTCACTGATAAAGACTTACCTCTCTCCCACAACTTTAACATATCGTCAGTTGTGTATTCCCCACTTTCAAAATGTTCATAGGCTTTTTCCTGCCGAGAGGCATTAATGATTAGATTAATAACCACAGGATTCAAATATGACATGCCAACATTATCTGACCGAAAAAAACAGACTTTATTCATATTGTCTTCAAAAGAATTTGGAGCCTTAAACGATATTGACATCGTAGCTCGTACGACATCTAATGTGCGATAGACTGTTCCATCTACACTAAATTGATATCCCCAGTCTTTTTGGTATAGGTTTTCCCTCCATTTCCACATCAAATAATCCTCCTGAAGCTTTTCATATTTTGGAAACAACCGTTCATGATATATACCAAAATCTGTTATACATGCCCCAAGTCGCATAGAGAAAAAAAACTTCTTCCGCATCTTATGTATTATATCATTCAAATTAAATGGTCGGATAAACACTTGATCATCCACAAGGAAAAACATATAACGTTTTCGGATTTTTTTTATTGTTTCTTTTAAAGTTGCCGCAAAAGAATGCTCCTCTACAAAGTGATATTGCAAATATCTGTTTCTTAGTTCTTGGTATGAATCTCTATGCACATCTGAGCAGCTGTATTGAATAATTATATCAAAAGATGTCAAGCTATATGTTTCTATTGACCGTAAAAGAGCCTCCAATTGCAAAGCCCTATCCCGCGAGAAGATGACACATATCACTCCTTCGTCAAAACTAATATTTTTATATCTAATTACATTAACCAGGTATCGGCTGTTAATAATAAACCTATTTCTCAACCTCTTCAATCTATCCTTCATCTTCTATATCACATTAATTGTTTCCTATGAGCCATTAAACCGATTATCCGCACAAATACACATGAAGGTAAAACACTTAAAAGATAGAAAAACAAATTAAGCATCCGATAATGATGAAATTGAATAATTTGTAAGAGTGTTGCTGGATGTTTCATTATTCCTTTCACCTGTTTATTGCTCACTTGGCCATTCATTTCGTCTCGATGTTTAATGATTCCTACTGCTATATAAAAGGCCTCCTTCATAACCTTTGTACTTCGGCAATCAAAGTATTCCTTTTCTGCTAATGATTTGCATATTCTTCGATGACAATCTATAGCTTCTATAGCATTTATCGCCTCCTCAATACGAAATCCCTTCCGATTCACAACATGAGTTAACGAATCTGGACGATGATAATAATAATATGTACATGCGGACATGAGAACCGCACGTTTTACTAATGGTTGCATTGCTGCTTGAAAAATCCCATCGTCAAAGGAACCATGCTGTTCAAAACGTAGATTATTCTTGTGCAAGAAGTCGGAACGATATAATATATTCCATATGGATTGCTGTAAATGTTCCTTTATATCTTGACATCCATAAAGAGCCAACTGATCCTCACCAAAAAGTTCCAAATCTGGGTATTTCCCTAATCCATTAATTGCAGGTAAAACCCTTTCTGTTTCAAATTCCTTATTTACAAAAGAACCCCAAACTGTTTCAGCATCTGTAGTTTCTGCCTTATTATAAAGTTTCTCTATAGCATCTTCAGATATGCAATCGTCAGAATCCATGAAATAAATATATTTCCCTTTTGCCTCATCCAAAATTGTATTCCTTGCTTCGGCAACTCCTCTATTTCTGTCATGATGACAAATGCGTATTTTGTTACCATTTGCATATGTTTTTGCTAAAGCCTCTGCTCTCAATATAGAATTATCAGTTCCACAGTCATCAACCAACAGAATCTCTAAATCTGTAAACGTCTGGTTAAGAACTGATATCAAGCATCTTTCAACATACTTTTCTGCATTATAGACAGGAATGCCTATAGTAACACTACACGGATACTCTTTCATCTAGTACTCTACTTATTTTTTATCAAATTATCCTCACTATCTTCATAATAATCTTTCTTAAAGAAAAGGCGCGAAAGTCCTCTTCCTTGAATCATTACATGCTGAATGAAACTCTGCCAAAGGGATTGGGATCCAATAGTGCCATAACCTGTCACTGGACGAGCGTGGCGAGTATACAAAAAAACAACTTTCCCATAAGGTTTCAGAGCTAATGCTAGAGAGCCGTCCTCTCCACGCCGAATATCAGTGCGAATTTTAACCTTTCGGGCCAGTTCTGTCTTAAAGGCAAAAACCATTCCACGTACGCATAATTCCGGTCGTTTAAAATGCTGTACGTAAAGGAATAAATCGCGAGCCAATTCAAATAGATATAAACCAAAGGCTGAATGCCGTTCGTCGGGGAAGAAGCTCCAGAAAGAACTGACGCAAGACACATCTGATCTCGTCAGTTTTTCCATCATCAAATCCACATATCGCGGAGGATAGAATGTGTCCGCATCGATACAGAAATGGTATTTGCCCTTAGCATTTTCCAAACCACACTGCCGAGCATAACCAGGGCTCTGTCTAGTTTCATTATAGTATGGTAGGCCCAAGCGTTGATAAACTTGTTCTGTCCGATCCATGGAATTATTATTTACACCTAAAATCTCTATTGGATACTTTGTTTGCAATTCACTCAATGACCAAAGACAAGCAGCAAGCCGTTTCTCTTCATTGTAAGCAATGACAACTACAGAAACTAAAGGTTCTCTACTTTGAAGGTTTGCCAATTTACCTTTAATCTCATCAAGAATGTCCTCAGGAAGTTCGTCGTAAGACTTCCCATAAAACGAAAGATATTTATCGTACCATTTAGGCATATTCTCGTTGTCTTAGATTCTGTGTGCGAAGATACACAATTTATAGCACATTGCCAAATTTTAAATCAACTTTTTTATTTTACCCATCAGCCAGATTATGGTAACGCATAATGGGGCTGGCAACTTTCCAATGAAATACAATACAAGATTCTTTAAACGTGCCTGTCTGAAAGAAGATATCTGACTAAAAGAGGCCGGATGGGTAAAAAGTCCTTTTATCTCATGATCTGAAATTGGAGGAACTATATCCTTTCGACGTTTCAATATATGACATGCAATATAAAAATCTGTCATAACAGCTACATAACATCTGTGAGGGAAATATGGTTTTTCTTTCAATCGAAGACTTCCAGATTTCATATATTCAGCAACCCCAATATTTCTTAAAATTTCTTCTTTGTCAATATGCTCCCTTTTTTGAAAATTTGACAGAGAATTCTGTCGACATATATAGGTATAAGTTATATCAGATAGTAGCACAGCTCTATTAATGTAAGTGACCAGGTCTAAAACGAAAACAAAATCTTCCCAATAATTTGACTTATAAAACGATAGCCCATTTTCCCGAATAATCGACATTCGTACCAAGAAATTACAAGCCGAAGCCTGAATGCCTGCGTATCGGCGATAGGAAAAAATGGCGAACTCATCTTCATGATGAAAGTACATCTTTGGATACTGGTATATCGTTCTTTCACCTGTTAGAAAAAACTTCTCCATAGAGCCAAAGACTATATCTGCACCATGTTCTTTCACTTGAGTCATCATCAGGGAAATCGCATCTTCTCGGATAATATCATCAGAATCAAGAAAAAACAAGAACTCGCCTTGAGATTCCTCCAAAATGCGATTACGAGCAATAGATACGCCCATGTTTTCTGCATGGGTAATGATATAGATATCATTTCCACGGGGATGATTTGCTTGTAATTTCAAAATAACCTCCAAGGTTCTGTCATCACTTCCGTCATCCAATACCAAATACTCAATACTTTGGTATGTCTGCGACAAGGCTGAATTCATTGTTCGCTCAATGAAATTCTCCACATTATACATGGGAATACCTATCGTCACATCATATTTCATCAGATTACTCCATTAACGTATCAAACAAATTCTTCCATTGTAATGCTATAGTATCTATACTATATTGGTTCGATTTATTAAGAGCATTTTTCGCTACACTAACTCTATCTTCTTCGGAATTAATCAAAGATATCATCTTTTCTGCTAAACTCTTCGTATCACCATTATTTACCAAATAGCCATCCACTCCATCTGATATGATGGAACCTGGACCCCATGGACAATCAAAGGAAATAACAGGCAATCCACACGCCATAGCCTCCAAGATTACCATACCGAACCCTTCGAATCGTGAACTGCATACGAAAATAGAACTATCTAAATACTCTTTCTCAACATCTGATGTCCGCCCATGAAGAACACATCTAGGTTTGTCTATCTGTAATTGATCCAGTAACACATCTAATGAAGAATGGTCACCATCACCAAATATCTCCAATTTCCAATCTTTACAAGTATCGGAAACCATTTTCCAGGCAGACAAAAGCAAGTCATATCCTTTTTCATGAGAATAACGTCCTACAGCAATCACTCTTTTATTCGCTAAAGGGCTTATGTTCCTCGGTTGGAATGATAACGGATCTGGTATTACTTGTACATAATTCAATTCTATCCAAGAATTTTTATCCTTTTCTGTTAAGACAACAAGCGTCTCTAGCCTCTGCAATTTCCCAATCAGATTATTCATCCAAATTTTTGAGAACAGCGTTTTTACAAAAGAAGCATTTTTCTCTTCAAAATTTCGATAATGGGCTCGATTGATATGTAATTCACCTATTTTCTTGCTTCCATCCTGAATGCTTGTTATAAAATTGATTTCACGACGTAAAAGACTGATAGTCATATCTGGCTTTAGTCGCATAAGCTCGGAAGTAAGTTTTTTCTTAAAAAGATGCTGTTTCTTTAGATATATATATACTTTTTTGAGGAAGGGACATGTCCATAGTTCTTCAAAGTCGATATCAAGATTGATGACATTTATCTTATCGGATAATGGATAAAAGAATGGCTTGTTTTTTCCTTCTGTTAAGATAATTGTGATGTCATAACCAAACTGCTCGGCAAAGTAATTCGCCTTTAAAGTCAGTACACGTTCCACCCCTCCTGCCATATATAAAGCAGGAGTACAATAAACAATCTTATAGTGTCTATTTTCTGTCATCACGTTGCAAATATACAAAAAAAAGCCCATACATATTTGATTATTGGAATAAAAATTGTAATTTTGCCAAAAATATTCAAGATGAAACGGATTTGCTTCGTAGTTGACAGCATTTTTTCCATTGGTGGGGTACAGCGTGTAACTGCCGTTATTGCCAAAGGATTAGCAAAGGATTATGAGGTGACTATTGTGACCTTTGACAATCCTATATCAAAAGACATATCATTATATGGACTTGATGAAGCAGACATCAAATATCGTTTCTTTTCGTATCCACGGATAAGGTTTTTCAAGAAATGGTTCTGCAAACTATATAGTGGCATCTACCTAAAACTGCAGCCACAAGGAAAATGGTGGTCAGATTTATATGCCAGAAGTTCATTTCCCTCAGAATTGAGAAATGCATTAGCTACAGAGTTACAAAAAGGACAATATGTCACTATCATCGGCGTTCATGCGCCATTGGCGGCCAGACTTGCTACTTTGAAACCCATGCTGCAAAACACCAGGCTTATTGGATGGTTGCACAATTCTTTTGAAGCTCTGTTTGAAAACACATCTTATTATATTGGAGCAGAAAGGAAAAGGCATTATCTTTATCAGTTTAGAATACTGAATCAAACGATTGTGTTATGTCAAGATGATGCAAACAAGTTTCATCAATATGACCATGCTTTTATGCCAACAGTTATCTATAATCCTTTGACGCTACAACCAGGCAACTTGTCAACAGGAAATACTAAAAAATTTCTAACCATTGGACGTTTCACCCCGTTACATAAAGGTATAGATTTGCTGATTGAAGCATTTCATTTGTTCACTCAAAAAAACGAAGAATGGAACTTGGATATTGTAGGAGAAGGTGCAGAAGAGAACTATTATAGAACTCTAATCAACAAATACCATTTAGAGGACAAGATTACCATTCATCCATTTACAAATAATATACAAGACTACTATTCAAATGCTCAGGTCTATGTATTAAGTTCTAGATGGGAAGGTATGCCACTTGTTCTAGTAGAAGCCATGTCTCACGGATTACCAGTTGTTGCTTCTGATCTACCTATATGTAAAGAGGTCCTTGGGAATTTCGGACTATATTTCAAAAATGGAAATATTCAGGAGTTAGCACAGAAATTGGAAAATGCAACTATGATTGACTGGCAAAAGAAATCAGATGAAGCATTAAGTATAGCCAACAAGTTTAATACTGAGAAAATTATTACACAATGGAAAGAACTATTAGAAAAATAATTCTTTCAGGTTTCTTCTATGACTTTCTGCATCTGTATCTTCCAAGATAGATTTTCCACTGTTTTACGTATATCTTTCGGATGGAAATGGTAACCATCCATAAAATCAAGAATATGTTGCACATCCACCGGAGACTCGTCTGCAGGTACCTTTAGAACATAAGGCTGATTATCAAAGTCACTGTCTTGTTCTGAGTATATAAAAGGAATTCCTCGCGTGGCATATTCACGATTCTTTAGCGTCTTAATCACAGTTATACCACTTCGATGACGAGCTAAACTACCAATAGCGAAACAACTTCGATTAAATATGCGATCCAACTCTTCACCAAAAAGTTGCCCATGGAAAACAACATGGTCTTGAATACCATATTTCTCTATCAACTCGGCAAATCCGGGAGCATGCATGGAACCGTGCATCTCATTAGGAGCCACACCACCCACAATATGGAAAAATAGCTTCCGAGGAACCTTTGTATTTTTATAATACTCTCCTATTCCTGCTATCATTCGATCAAATCCATGCCAATAATGAACCTCAGCCACACCTATCAGATGGATAGAAGCATCGGATGGTACATGGTAGTCATGTAAAGGGATACTATCAAAATCCACACCATTACTAATTTGAATAGTACGCTGACCAAAAATGATTCTTGCATCAGAGAAAGTAACAATGGCATCCATCTGTCGATACAGAGCATCCCTGAATTTCTTATCAAATTTTAGCCAGAAACGCCCTGAGAAATATGGGAAGCCAACAAATTCCTGATCATATGGATAAGTTGGAATTTCCGTTACAGACTTAATTCCCAATTGTTTAAGCCGTTTAAACAAACGGATAAGAAACGGATTAGCATTCTGGAAACAACGGGCATAAACGAACTGAATACCATTGAGTCTACAATAATCATAGATACAAGCATAATCGATACGTTGATAAAGGCCTGCCATTAAGCCTTTACCATAATCTTTTATTACCTCTCCATCAACAAACCGACATCGATGCCCCCGACTATCAAAATCGTAATAACAGAGATGTACTTCGTAACCATTCTCACGAAGACCTTTTACCTGATAGTGGATTTTCTTGCTGATACCACTCACTTCTGAGAAGCCATGATAGACAAGGAAAAGGATTTTCATGCTTATACCTTATTATATTATACAGGAAGAGACATTACTTTTTCGATAATCGGAGCAATATCATAATATTTATACTCAGCGAGGTGGCCACCTAGAATTAGATTGGGTTCTTGATTAGCCAAACCAAGGTATTGTTGATAAAGCGACATATTCTTCTCGTCGTTGACACTATAAAAGGGTTCCATGCCATCTTTCCATTCAACTGAATATTCACGGGAGATCACTGTTTTGGGGCATTTGTAGACATCATCACCAAACATCTCGAAATGTTTATGCTCGATGATACGCGTATAGGGAACTTCGGCATCTGTGAAGTTCATGACGGCATTACCCTGGAAGTTTGGCATATCAAGGATTTCTTCCTCGAAGCTGACTGTACGATATTCGAGTTTGCCTAAGCAATAGTCGAAATATTCATCCAGTTTTCCAGTATAAAGAATCTTATCAAATTGAGAATTGAGAATTGAGAATTGAGAATTACTTTTCTTTCGTTCTTCAATGAAGTCTACTCCCGTCATTGTCTCTACTCCTTCGAGCAAGCCATCGATGAGTTTGTTGAAGCCACCAATGGGGATACCCTGAAAGCGATCGTTGAAATAATTATTATCGTGAACAAAACGGACAGGCAGGCGTTTGATGATAAATGCAGGCAGTTCGCTGCATTTGCGTCCCCATTGCTTCTCAGTATAGCCTTTAATCAGAATCTCGTAGATATCCTTACCTATCAACAACTGGGCTTGTTCTTCCAAATTGCGTGGTTCAGTGACACCATCAGCCTTCATCTTGGCTAATGCCTCCTGACGTTGTTCTTCTATTTTAGCTTGAGCCTCAGCAGGAGTCAGCACCCCCCACATCTGGTAGAAGGTATTCATATTAAAAGGCAGGTTATATTGCTTACCTTTATAATTAGCAATGGGAGAATTGGTATAGCGATTGAACTCGACAATGGAGTTCACGAAGTCCCACACCTTTTTATTGGAGGTATGGAATATATGGGCACCATACTTATGAACATTGATGCCTTCGATGTTTTCACAATAGATGTTTCCTCCGAGATGATTGCGTTTGTCGATAACCAAACAGCGTTTTCCTTGGCGATGGGCCATACAAGCAAATGTTGCACCAAAGATGCCTGCACCAACAATCAAATAATCATATTGTTTTTCCATCATTCACAGATTTTTCTGCAAAATTAGGGAAAAATTTGGAATTATGCAAAATTATTCGTACTTTTGTGGTCATAAAAGCGAAAGAGATGAATAACGAAGCCATCAGAGAGAAGTTCAAGAACAACCCCAAATGGAAGAAATTCTTCGATTGGGTGATTATGAATCAAGTGGAAACGAGGCCACGATGGTTCATCAGATTGTTGGCGCCACTGTACCAGCATCGGGGTAAGCAATCTGTTATTCATCGTTCGGCAAGAATGGACACACCTCCATATCGGAAATTCTCTTTGGGCGATTATTCAGTCGTGGAATCGTATGCCTGTATCAATAATGCGGTGGGCGATGTGATGATTGGCAACCATACCAGAGTGGGACTGCATAATACCATCATCGGACCAGTGACCATAGGGAATCACGTAAACCTAGCACAGGGGATTACCGTGACTGCACTGAATCATAACTTTGAGAATCCTGACAGAAGGATTGATGAGCAAGGGGTTTTGACAAAACCAGTCACCATCGGGAATGACATCTGGGTCGGAGCGAATGCTGTGATTCTGCCTGGTGTTACCATCGGGGATCATTCAGTTGTTGCAGCCGGAGCTGTTGTTACCAAGGACGTACCACCTCACTCACTCGTGGCTGGGGTGCCTGCTAAAGTCATTAAGCAAATATGAGAATCGGTATTGAGGCTCAGAGAATCTTCCGTAAGAACAAGCACGGCATGGACTATGTGGTGCTGGAGGAGATTCGTGAGCTTCAGAAAATTGATACAAGGAATGAATATTTTGTGTTCGTTGCTCCTGGAGAAGACAAGTGTCTGGAGGATTCCAAGAATGTACACATCCTGGAGATTGGTGGTGACTTCTACCCGCTTTGGGAACAAGTGACACTTCTGAAGGCTGCCAATGAACTGAACCTCGACATGCTGCATTGTACCAGTAACACGGCACCTATCCGATGTAAGATTCCACTTATCCTGACTCTGCATGATATCATCTTCCTGGAACCAAGAGACAAGACCAACAAATCGTTCTATCAGAACATGGGATGGTTTTACCGTCGATTGGTTGTTCCACGCATTCTCAAGAAGTGCAAGCGCATCATCACCGTGTCGAACTTCGAAAAAAACAATATCATGTCGAAGTTGGATATCCCTCAAGAGAGAATCACGATGATCTACAACGGCTACAACCAATGGTTCAAACCCGTTGAGGATACATATCAAGTATACAAAAAGTACATAGACTCGTCAGGCTATTTCTTCTTCCTTGGCAATACAGATCCCAAGAAGAACACAGAGCGTACACTCATTGCCTATTCGAAATATCTGGAGAAGTCGGACATCAAACGGAAATTGCTGATGGCAGACCTCGGCAAGACTTATCTGAACAGTATTATTGAGAGGAACCACATAGAGAACATTATTCATCGGATAGTGATAGCAGGCTATATCGGCAATAAGGACTTACCTTATATATATAATAATGCTTTCGCCTTCCTCTACACCTCGCTGAGGGAGAGTTTCGGCATTCCACTATTAGAGGCTATGGCCTGCGGGACACCAGTCATTACTTCCAATACTTCGTCGATGCCAGAAATCGGAGGGCCAGATGCGATTCTGATAAACCCAGAGGATCCTGATGAGATTGCAGAGATGATGTTGCAGCTGGAAAGAGACGACACATTCTATCAACAACAGAAAAAGATGGGCCCCATACGAGCACAATACTTCTCATGGCAACAAACTGCTGAACAGTTGTTGAATCTGTATGAAAGTGTCTATAAACGGAATGCTTTAAGCAAATAAATCAAGGGAGAGGTCAATATCAGGCTTCTCTTCTTTATCTTCGGGTTGATGAGACTCGCGAAACTCTATCATCAACTGGCGGGCATCGGCATTATTCTGGGTGTTCAAACGGTAAAAACCTCGTTTACCTGTAGCCTCAACCAAAGAAAGCGAAGACTTCGAGTTTTTCAAAAGAAATTGCTGAACATAGGTTCGGATCTCTTCGTAATCAGGCGTAAAAAACAAACTGGAATTCAAGTTATAAACATGTTTGGCCATCAACTGAACGCTGATGCCCTTCTCCCCCACCTCAGTGAGTATTTGTAATATCTGTTTGTCGTACGTCATTGGATTAAAAAAGGTCGGTAAAAGTGTTTTACCGACCTTTTCTATTCTTCGTTAAATTGTCTTATGCCA
>JAEETB010000249.1 GCA_016286575.1 Prevotella sp. | reverse complement strand
AGAAGCGCGAGCTGAAAAGATTCCCTCTCCTCACCCCAGAGAAACTGCTCGATGGATCGTTTACAAGTGAGGTTTCCTCATGGTTCAGTGACAGCGAACCCTTCCGCGACCATTTCATGGCCCTCAGCATGCAGATCAAGGATCTGATCCGTATGGAGACAGGTGAAGAGAACATTACCTTCCACGCTACTGCCAGCGATCCTGAGCCTGAAAGTCCGGAACCCATAGATAGTCCTGAGGTTCTGGAAAACCAACAAGATTCTACCTACAACTACGAGAATCATGTCACAGCTGAAGAGAATGCCAAGATTGCCAATGCCGGCATCATCATTGTGGGCACAGGTGAGAAAGTGCGTGCCTTGATGGCCTATGGAGGTACGGCTAAAGGCTGTACAGGTTATGCCAGGGCTGCCAATAAATACAAGGATACCTTCCCGGATGTCAATGTCTACTGTATGGTCATCCCTACGGCAGTGGAGTATTATTGTCCTGACAAGGTACGCCATCGTACACGACCTCAGCGCCCTACCATCGAGAATGTCATCAACCATCTCTCACCTGACGTCAAACCCGTAGATATCTATGCAGCCCTGGGCGAACATGCCGATGAAGACATCTTCCTGCGCACAGACCATCACTGGGCACCATTGGGAGCCTATTATGCTGCAGAGAAATTCGCACAGGTGGCTGGTGTACCCTTCCGTCCGCTGTCTGATTACGAACGGAAAGTTGTGCACGGCTATGTGGGGAGCATGTACGGCTATTCCCAGGACATCTCCATCAAAAAGGCACCCGAGGACTTCGTCTACTATGTACCAAAAGGTGTCAATTACACAACGACCTATACGAACTACACCATCGACGAGAACTATCACGTGATAGGAATGGGTCGCCCCTACAAGGGTGTGTTCTTCTATCGTTTCAAGGATGGCAGTGGTGGGGCTTACTGCACTTTCATGGGCAGTGACACCAAGATTACCTGTGTCCGTACGTCAACACAGAACGGACGCAGGCTGTTGATACTGAAGGACAGCTTTGGCAATGCCTTGCCAGGCTATCTCTTCTACTCTTTTGAAGAGGTACATGTCGTTGATTCCAGATACTTCACCAAGAATATGGTGGATTATGTCCATGAGAACCAGATTACAGACATCCTGTTTGCCAACAATATCTTCAAAGCCTACTCCAGTCATACCTATTCCAATTACCTGAGGTTTCTCACCCAGACAGGCGGTATCACAAGACATGCGAGAAAAGGAGGTGACAGCCTGCATCAAGTGAAACCTGCTGCCAACGACAGCATCGCCACACCAGCGGAGACAACTCCTGTTGCGACAAAGGACTCTATTTCTTCTTCTTTTTAAAAGGATTGAGTTTGCTGAAATCGATGATGTCCTTCACCTTGACCTTCACCTTAGGCTTCACCTTGAGGGAACTCATCTTGTCGATATCGGAGATAGAGAAGTCGCAAGCCCAGTCAAGACCCTTATTCTGCTGACTGATATGTCCCTCTATCTGTCCGCCATTGCTCTTGATATCAGCAAGGAGTTCCTTGACCTTAATGCCCTTATAACTGGCATGATGAATGATGGCGTTGACATTACCGATAGGCATTTTCCCACCATATTTCTTACGCATCTGCAGCGTCCTTTGCTTATCGATATCGATCTTGAAATCAGCCTTCAGCGCCACATCGCCGATATCCTTCATCTCCAGCACCTTACCCAGATGAATGCCGTTGGTAGTAGCCGTTCCTGAGAGATACTTATTGTTCTCATCCAACGCGAAGTTAAAATCCAAATTACCTACAGCCGTCCGGACTGTACCCTCGAACTCCTCACGCTTATAAAGAACGGCAAAGTCGCCCGTATAGCTGATATCGCCAAGGTTCTTCAGTTGTTTCATCATCAGCTTCTTGCCTGCAAACATGCTGATGATCTCCTCCTTGACAGTACCTTTTGCCAGCATATCCTTCACTTGGAATCTCACCTCCAGCTCTTGAGCCACATTCAGATGAGTGATTCCGCCTTCAGCATGGATCATCAGACGGTTGTCTGGTGTATGTACCTCGACATTCTTAAAGACAAGGGTGGTATCCGTACCACTGAAAAGCACACTGAGTTCCAAAGGCATCGTAAAGTTCTTCAGGACAGGCGCAAACGGACGGGAGATATCCTGCAGGAAAGCCTTCCCTTTAATCATAGATGTCTGGAAAGCAAATCTTCTGCCTTCCTTTTTGCTGGGCAACTGTATCGTGGCACTGTCAAAGTTCAGCACAGTATTCTCCTGCTGGACGGTGATGTCACTCAGATAGGCTGCCTTCTTATTAATACCGGCACGGAACCTCAGATCCTTCACATTGAAGCCTGTAATGGTATCGACAGCCTCAAACTTGATCATCGAGATATTGGCTGTGTCCTGTCCAAGATGATTCACCATCAGTTCCATATTAGCGTCTATATCGAGATGGCCTACATCGAAAAAGCCACGTTTAGGCTTGTCCGCATTCTTGCGGGGAAGATGGTTATCGAGGTTGATGTGCAAACTTTCTATCTTGACCTGCTGCTTGTCATCCTTACCAAGAAGGGCAACCTTTCCAATTTCTACGCGTGCGGTCTGCGGACCCTTCTTCGTCACGAAATCCAACTTACCGTGCAGATCACGGATAGAACCCTCCTGCCTGCCTGTCAGGCGCTTCACATAGTCAAGATTCCCCAAGTAGAAGGTATCCTCATTGAATACAATGTCGATTCTCGACACTTCGACATTGTTGACATCCAACGTCAGCTTCTTCTTTTTCTTCTCGCCGTCTTCTTTCTTCTTGGCCTTTTTAGGCTTATCACTCTTAAAGGCATCCAGCACAAACTGGTAATTGGCTTCACTCCCCTCAGGTTTATAAAGTCTGGCCTTGACACCATCGAGCTCTGCAGAGGTGATATGGATGTGGTTCCTGAGAATACCCCAGATATCGAGATTAACTGACAGTCGCTCTGTCTGCAACATCTTCCGCTGTTCACGATCCTCAATTTCGACGCCTAACAAGTTGACATCGAACGTCAGGAAATTGATACTGACACTGTCAATCTTAACTTTTGTCTGGAGTCGTTCTGCCAGCATGTCAGCCGAATAGGCCATCATCTTATTCTGGAAAGAGCTGGTATTGAAGATAATTGCAGCACCCAGCAACAAAACCACTACAACAGCCACTATTGAGCCAATAATTTTAAGTCCAAGAATTAGAAAACGCTTCATAGATCATTGTTATTTTTGTTTGCAAAGATACAAAAATATTATTAATTTTACCCTTCTACCCATTTACTTTTTACTTTTTTTCTTATCTTTGTAGCCAAAAATAAAAAAACAAGCAACAGAATGGACGAAGATAGCTGCGTCAAGCTGCTCGAAGAGCATCATATCAAGCCCACAGCCAACCGGATTGTGGTCGTCAAGGCATTGGCAACATCCATGCAGCCCCAGTCCTTGGCAGAGCTGGAGCGGAAGATTTGCACCATCGACAAGTCGAACATCTTCCGTGCGCTGAATCTCTTCCGCGAACACCATCTGATCCATGCGATTGAAGGCAACAGCGACGGCACAAGATATGAGCTCTGTCACAGCCATAGTCATGAACATGATGACGACCAGCATCCGCATTTCTACTGTGAGCAGTGTCAGCAGACCTACTGTCTCGACTATGCAGAAGTGCCTGATGTCAAGCTACCAGAGGGATTTGTGGCCACTTCGTCGAACCTGATGATCAAGGGTATCTGCCCACACTGCAAGAAATGATCAATCTGAAAGATATACGCGTCATCGCCTTCGATGCTGACGATACGCTCTGGGACTGTCAGTCGCACTTTGAATCTGTGGAGAATCATCTCTACGGACTCATTGCTCCTTATTGCGAAACCCCGGCGAAAGAACTTTTCCAGACGGAATCAGGCAACATGGCCGATCTCGGCTATGGCTGTAAAGCCTTTACCATCTCGATTATCGAGACAGCCCTCCGTGTAGCTGGCGATCATCTCTCAACTGAACAACTTAGCGACCTGCTCAGTCATAGCAAGAGTCTGCTCCACCTGCCTGCCACACCCTTGCCAGAGGTAGAAGAGACACTACAACGCCTGCAGGCCTACCACTATCGTCTCGTCGTGTTTACCAAGGGCGAGCTGCAGGATCAGGAGAATAAACTGCATCGCAGTGGACTGGCCAGATACTTCTCGCATGTAGAGATTACCTCCAACAAAACAGAACAGGAGTTCCAACAGCTCTGTGAGCATCTGGGCATCCTGCCCTTTCAACTGCTGATGGTAGGCAACTCGTTGAAGAGCGATATTGCCCCTGCCCTCACGATTGGCGCCTCAGCCATTCATATTCCCTTCCACGTTACATGGCAGTTGGAACATTCTGAGGACATCGAGCATGAACGTCTCGTAAAAATCACCCATTTCAACGAAATATTGCAAATCCTAAATCCAAAATCGTAAATCGTAAATCCGTAAATCGTAAATAAAATGAAGTATATTTTTGAAACCCGCATGGAGGTTCGCGATTACGAATGCGACATTGAAGGCATCGTCAACAATGCCAACTACCTACATTATGCAGAGCA
>JAEETB010000019.1 GCA_016286575.1 Prevotella sp. | reverse complement strand
TCCCACCCCTCTTCATCATTCACTTCCATAAACCTCGTCATGCCGTTATCATCCATATCATCCTCTGATGCAGGATCAAACCCACGCATGTTGTCAGGCTTATGATATTCTTCCCTTGATGAAGATGTTGATGGCGCTATAGAAGTGGTACTTTCATTTGCAGACTCTTTTGTCCTAATTGAATCCTCATAATGCTTTATTTCATTGACTGTCGCAGTATCGATACCAATACCATGACCACCATCAATAGGAACATCATTCTTCCTGCTATTGCCACATGATAGCAACAGCAGAGCTACACCTATTATAATATAATACTTACTCATCATACCACTGTAATCAAATATATTCATTCCTCCGCTGCTTTCATCATACCCTCTTCTTCCTCAAATTGAGGATAAGGCTTAGCGATAACCTGATGATCCTTCATCCAAATATGGTTCAACGTAAATGCCAACGACTCCAGCGTCTGCTCACGAACCTTGGACTTCAGCTCACACTCCCATATTGTTATGCAGTGCCATCCCATAGCGGCCAGTTTGCGCTGTTCCTCCTTGTCACGTTCCTTGTTCCTGCGAATCTTCTCCACCCAGAACTCCCGATTCGTATTAGGAATCTTACAACACTCCGAACTTTCAATCTTCCGCTCGGCTTTGCCGCTTGGCTCGTCCAAGAATATTGAATTTTCAATTTTCACATTGTGTCCATGCCAAAAGCATCCATTCACAAAGATACAAGTCCGATACTTTCTCAACACCAAATCCGGATGCCCAGGCAACTTAGGCGAATTAAGACGATAACGAAATCCCCTCCTCCACAAATCCCTGCGCACAATTATCTCAGGCTTCGTATCCTTTCCTCGGATAGCTGCCATGTTCTTGTGCCGTTGATCTGCAGAGAGTTTATCCATCTTACTATATTCTTATCAAATTTTACAGTTCATTGAAGCCTCTCATAAGTAATGTTCGGAGATTGAGCCTGAATCCCCATTTCAATTTTTCCGTTAAGGGTTTTAATCCTACAGCAACATCCTGCATAACCTTGAACTTCCAACTCTCTAAGACACGATTCTTCCTATCCCATTCAACCATTCTTTTTATTAACTCAATGTCAATTTCTACTTCATTAACATTGATATTCTTAACAGTGTTGCGTTGCCTTTCCTTTTGTTCCTTTTCTTCTTGTTCTTCTTCTCGCAAATGATCAATTTCTTCCAAAAGTTCATAGTTCTCTTCACAAACGCGATCAAAAATAGTCATTCCGCGAGCAACCGTAGCAGATGTCAACTTATGATTATATTTCAAATCATGAGCAATCTCTCTTGCTTTGGATTGTAGGTTCAGGCTCAATTCACCAGACTCAGCACCCCAGTCCGCAAATTTGAGCCATAGTTTATAAGGAATCGACTTAACAACTTTCAAATCATGTTCTGACTTATCATCCACGACAGTATTCACAGTGACTTTTCTAACAACAGGGTGATCTGGATCTATTAGATCGTCTTCTATTGAATCCAAGTCATATTCCCATTCTGTGTTATTTCGTATTGCGAACCAACACTCTTCTTTTTTAGCCCATTCCAGATAGTTGTTAGATGGAGAAATCTTCATAATAAAGGTATTCACCTGTCGCATTAGCAAATAAATCATATTTGATAAAGCATCTGAAATTCTCTGATTTTTCCAGATTCGGTATAAGTCTATTTGTCCTTTGGTCAAATGATTAATTAAACCTATAGTATATGGAACAACAACAGATTTTAATTCACCGATATTATTTCCTGTTCTCTTTGTTCCATACAATTGGTCTGCTGCTTTGAAAGTAATGGCTTTGGCAATAGTATCTTCGAAATACACATTAGTAATTTTCTTCGGATTAGTAGGCAGAATCTTAGCAATAAACTGTGCGTAGTTCTTTTCATTTCCTCTCACTACAACATGAGGAGAAATAACAAGTTTTGTTCCTTCGTAAACTTCCTCAAAACAATTAATGTATTTTGCCAATTCGACCTTAGTGAACATCTGGTTCTTGGGATATTTCAAGTCAAAAACTTTTTGTCTTGATTTTGTAAATCCTTCCTTCAAACGACTGTTCTTATATTGTGACCTAGCACGTTCAAAGAACCAATATGTTTGCATTGATCTCTCTGGTGTGATTGGGGTCATTACATAACGAGAAACCTTTTCCAATTCAACCAAGACAAGATTGTTTGCAGAGAAGTCTGCATTATTAACTTTATTCTGAGTATTAGCATACTTCGATATATCGGAAACAATAGTTGTATACTCATCTTTCTTTTTTACTATAGATAGCTTGACTTGAACGTATATGCTTGATATGTCAACCTTGTCTTTCTTTTTTGTATGGTAAATTGACGCTGTAGTTTGTCCTCCATTTACAATTTGGAAGTTAGAGATGGATTTAATATACCCATTAGAGTCAACCTCCATAGAATCAGCAGTAGCTGCTATACCATTGTTATATGCAAGGAACATGTGGGGGGCTTTCTTTATTGTATCTCTTATTCCTTGATTGATTTTACCTGTGAATTGTAGAAATGATCGAACATTCTGCTCTAAAAGACGACCTCCATATATATCATATATTTCATACAAGAAGTCTCCTGGTAAAATTGTGACATATGCATCATAATCTTCATTACTAGAAGGTGCATGTAAACAAGGAATCTGCCATTTCCCTTCTGAAAGATTTATAGTTATTGGGGCATGAGCATCCTCAGAAATCTGATATAAATTATTGATATCAAATACCCTATAAATGATATTATATCCACTTATTTCTAAGTTTTTGGGAATCTCACCTTTGTATATTCCATTAGTTAGAATAAAAGCATTTACTCTTATAAGTGAATCCCTCAATTCTTGATATGTTCCTAAAGTATTTACAAATTCAAAAATCGATGATGATTCTTCTATCTCATTACGCAAATCAGAATAAATAGCTTTTCTAAAGAAGTTTTCCAATCTTTTAGCAGCAGTATCGATATCATCTTTATGTATTGTTATTGGCTCTTCGCTACCATCATACAATGAAATAAACAAATCTACTGTTTCGTAATTATCAGATATTGCAAACCCGTTTATTTTTAATTGATTTTTTGTACCTAAACCTTTCTCTAGGAATGCCACATCAGAATTTTCCGTTTCACCCGCTTCGCTTAATAATTCCAAGCAGTAGCGGGTAAAGGTCTGTTCTTGGTTGTCTCCCTCTTCATTTGCTATTTGACGAGTAACAACTTCCTGGACCAAAGATTTATAGAACTTACTGATCTCTTTCATAAGACAGAATGGTATTTAAGACATTACTTTCTTCAACATTATTCTCAGCTGGTACGGCTAGAGTAATTGAATATTTCACATCACTTACACCTAACAACAAATCATCTTTCTTAATTCTGGGGAATTCACCTTGAACAAGAAAATAGTTTTCTTTACGAATATAATAACGACGATCTTTATAAGCATCAGCGTCTATGTTGAAATATCCATAATAAATTAATTTATTTTCAAACAGGTTCAGTGCATTGGTGTCTTGGCTTAAGCAGTCTCTCAATTCGCCAATAATTTCTGGCAGGTTCTTACCGTCAACAGGAACAATTTCTACTACTAGATTATATAGAAATAGTTTGTCTATAAGAGTTTCGTCTAATTGCAGTTCTCCGTTAATTGACACGTTGGGATATTTGTTGGCTGTTATTGTCTTTACTTCTACAGCCCATGATTCACTTTGAAAGTCTTGGGGAGCCATGTTGGGACCTACCCAAGATATAACAGAACGAACTTTGTCCATCGGGAAACAAATCAACTTTCGAAGGAATGACAACTCTCCAAACAATCCTTGTTGTTCTTGAATAGACAAAGTTTTATTCATTTTCTTCGAGAACAGATCCTGCCATTTGCGCATCTGGCTTATTACAAGCTTAACCGCTTCCCTTTCAGTTGGTATAGATTGGATCGTATTAGCAATGTTGCCACATATAGCTGCAAAAATATCACGCACACGATCACCTCTGTTAAGTAGCTGAATTAACAAAAACTTTGAGTCAGGAAACGAATTATCTTTGAATAAGGAAACCTCTATTTCTGACAAACTGCTGAAAGGTGATATATCTACTTTTATCTCCTGACTAAAGGAGAAAGCTATTCCGCAGCATTCATCTGGACTTTTGTAAGTACAGAACAATTTCAGGCATGAAGGAATGTCTATTGCTCTTTTTACAAGACCCGATACATGAGCTTCTTCAAGCTCCTTCCAAATAGTTTTAATCTTATTATCCTTGTTCATATACATTATCGTTTTCTGATTCAAAGATGTCTTCTGTATCAGCAAAATCATTCAGTTGATTGACGGAGTATGATACCGCCACCCCAGTATTGGTATGGGGGAAAGATATAGCGAAACTGATATATGGTTCATTTCCATCTTTATTGGAATAAACGAAATTATCAGTCGGTTTCAAAGGATAAATTATCAGTAATGGATTCTTAACATCCCTAAACTTTTCTCTTACAAGTTTTGGACTTGGATATTCCTGATTTCTATCTTTATGTTTTTTGTTTGTTTCTACTAAAGCTTTCGCCAAGACATCCTCATCTAAATCTATGAATTCATCTCGCGGATTTCCTAAGATATGATTCTTTCTCAATAAATAATGTTCTGAAGAATCTTCTGATGGTACGCGCTTGAAGTAATTAAATCCAATTCCATTTGAAAGATAACCATCACATTTATCACCTCTTTCTCCTGTGGGCTTATTCATCAGAACAACACTCCAGTCTGACAATTCTCCTGAAGAATGAACTTGCTTAATATAGTCGGCTATTGCCTTCAAATTTACCTTGACCATTGATGGGGGTAAGTGGAATTTATCAAAGAACTCCAATACATGATCCAAGGAAATGTGTCTCCACAAGAAGTTTTTCCCCTTTAATTCATAATTATCTCCTAATCCGTATATTAATTGATCAGCAGCCAAGAAATTAGAATGTCTTTGTTTCTTATCCCAAAGCAATTGGTATGTTTCAACCAAACGTCCGGCCCAAGAGACCTCTACCGTATTTGCATACCTCATTTTTGTCAGTGAGGTGATTTGTAAAACACCGGGATGATTTCTAACTTTTAACGCATAGTCCTCTGGAGTGCCACCCGTTTCATAGAGATAACTAAATTCTTCACGAAGTTCTTCGCTGGCCAGTGTAATATGGCGATACCATTCGTTAAGTTCGCTACTTGTAAAGAGTCTGCATAAATCAACATATCCAGAACGATAGCCAAACCATCTTCCCATCTGCATCAAGGTATCATACATTTTTGATGCTCTCAGGAAATAACTAATCGATAATCCCTCCAAAGTGAGACCTCGAGACAGTTTATCACCACCAATTGCTATTACCGAAATGCCCTCATCATTATAGTCATAATATGTAAGTGCATCATTTGATGAGCCATTGATGGATTTAACCGTTATCTTTTGTACCGCTTTAAATAGTTGCTCTTTAACCTCTTCCCATTCGTGGATAATCAGTGAATCATCGATTTCTTTATATTTGGAATCCAGTATAGTTTGGGTAGTAGTCTTATAAGATTTATAATCTTCCCTATCTACTTCGAATACTTGGCGCAGTTCTTCAAGAACCATTTTGTCACCGACTTCAATCTCTTGTTTGTAATAATTGAAGACTCTGGAAACCAAGTCTTTTATGTGGTTTTGCCATGACTGGAACCTGCTTACGTGTATCAGCATTGAATTATGTTTGTGCTCTTGTCCACGAAGAATCCTTATGGCGCATGTCACGATAAAACACTTTATGGCCAAACGTAATGATTCCGGTACTTCGTTTAATGAGGGCTTAACATCATCCTTCTTATGCTTATTTGGAACAAAACTATGGAAGTCGTTAATTGGTGTTACTATTGGCAATAATTCGTCATTAGTGTCATCTGGAATTAATGATGTACCAAAGACCTTATCAGGCCCAATGTATGTTGAAGGAGCTGGGAGATTTATAATGAAATCACGTGGAAACAAGTTCGAGTCATCTAAAGGTATAAATATATTTGCAAACGGAGTCGCAGTATATCCAACGTATGCAGTGCGATTGAACTTGTTCAGAATGGAACATATATACTTGTTTATTGTCGTTGGGTCTTCATTGGAAGCATTTGTGTTGATAGAGGCATTATCTGCCTCGTCATCAATCATCAGAAGAGATTTATTGTTAATCTTCCCGTTTTCTGCGTGAGTGTTCAGCCAAGTGTTCAAACGCTTTAATACCGAGGAGTTCTTCTTTACAACTAGTAGTGCTGGTTGCGGAGCATTAAAGTTGAAACCAGCAGTGTTTGCAGAACGACTGGTAAAATCACCTTTTTCGGCATTCGTTGTGTATGAATTTGCGATTGCGTCATCGAAACCAGGTATCAATCCAACACCGATCTTTGTAGTATCCTTAGTGCTTGCTCTTTCAAATTGGGTATCAAAGCCTAGAAATCCCTCATCAAGCCTCAATTGTGTCTGACTACGGAGATTGTTATGAATTCCAGCCAATACAATAATCAAATTAAAACCTGTATCAGCAGCCTTACATATCAGTCCTGTGTAGTTAGCTGTTTTTCCTGACTGAACCTGTCCGACAACAAGCCCTTTCTTACTTAATACGACATCTGTCTTCTGAGGATTAAAGAATCTGTCCAAGATTTTATCCGTCATATCATCAACGCCTTGGATTGCTGCAGGCTCAAAACCCTTTTGATGTTCAAGATAATACTTGTATCTGTTCCAAAAAGGCCATTTGCTAGTTTCAGCTGCCTTAAACGCCATCAACCATGGCTTACGTCTTTCTCTTCCCTCTAATATCTGCATAGGTTCTACCCGAACACTATATATTGACATCAGCTTTGTTTTGAGGACATCTTTACTGAGATTCCGGAACATCAAGACAACATTATTGACAGCATTATCAATATCTTCGTCTGTTACTGGATTCTTTATTCCTATAAGAGTCCTACAAACTTCGATGGCTTTTTGATACGATTCCATACTCATAGTTCTTCGATTAGTTCTTCGTAATTGTTAAAAGGCTCAATAGTTTTAAGAATAGCTTTCGCCTGGTCAACTGTTTGACCAGATGCAATCTGATTATTATACATTCGAGATAGCATCTCTTTGATTAGAGATATGTCCATATCCGAAAACGGCTCCTTTTGCAATTCTTCTTCACTTGACTGCTTAACGTAAATAGTTGGTGTGGGTATGGACTCTTCAATGATCCGGAGCAACTTGTTTATTGCTGAAGCATGGCTTGTCTTTGCCTCTTCTTGGAGATCCTTTATTAATTGGTTCTCTCTGTTGACAACAAAAGACCACCTGTTCCCTTTTTTCTTTTCTAACCATAATGGTTGAAAATTAATCCCAGCTTTTTTCTTCAGTATCTTACCTCTGTGCCGATATACTTCCATGCCCTTGTTCCTGACATCGAGTGCATAGGAACGGAGTTGTTCACGGCATGAAATAGGTGGCGTAGCTGTTGATTTCTTGATATCAATCTGCCATTCTGAATCCAATGTATTAGGCAAGTCAATACTGATTCGGACAAGTTTATAGTGGTCTTCTTTCCTAAATAAGTTAAGCCAACTACCTGCCAACAATAATCTTTTCCCACGATAGATATAAAATCCTTGGGCTGCAGGATATCCATATATTCCCTCTGCTTTTCTGTAGTTCTCCTCTGAACTGAAATTATTCTTGTGAGGTAGAACATAACCTTTTACTTCAGCTTTTTGGGTTCCAAAATACAAGGATTCGGAGGGGAAAATCTGCGTTTTCTTTTCTGACAGGCAAAATGGATTCCATGCATCAATTTTATTCTCACCCCAATATATTGAGATGTCGTTGCTTTCTATAAATCGATGGAATGTCATTGCAATATGTGATTTTACTCTTGCCCATGCATCAGAGAACTTTTGCTTTGCGGCAATATCACTAACAGAAGTTGAATTAGGAATAACTCTGTCTAAGTCAGTCCATATTATCATCGTCCCAGATTTTTGATTGTCAACGGCGTCAACATACGCATCGGGAGCCCATCTGATTAATTCCCATTTATGAGTTAACGCAACATAGTCTAAATCCCAAGTCCAATATGCAGAATGATAACCAGCCTTTTTACTTAAAACAGTCAACTTACGACACTGCGAGAAAGATGCTGTTTTCATTCCCAATCCAAATCTTCCCAAATCGTTCGATGCGCGTGCCTCTAAAGGATTCTGTGAACCTGGGCGCATGGCTTCAACAATCTCTTCGCTGCTCATTCCACAACCGTCATCTTTGATTGTGATGATAGTGTTGCCTCCATCCCAGATTCTGTCAATGTAAACATTCTTTGCTCCTGCAGAAATTGAATTATCAATAATATCTGCAACAGCTGTTTCGAGATTATACCCTATTGCCCTGAAGGTCTCTATCATTGATGCAGCTTCAGGAACAGCTTCTGTCTTAGGTAGTAGTGAATAATCCATAGGCCTATAATTGTTTCTTTAATTCTTTTGCTATTTTATATGCTAACACTACAGGGACTGCATTTCCAATCTGTTTAAAAGCTGCACCTCTACTCCCCTCAAAAAAATAGTCATCAGGGAAGGATTGTAGTCTTGCGGCTTCTCTCACAGTTATTGAACGGGCTGTCTCTATTGTAGGGTTAGGTGTCGGATAAATATAATAATGTCCATCCTTGGATATATGTGCCACCACTGTATGACTATAGCCATCTGGTTCAACAACAGAATATCTGTCTAAGAAGGACTTCGTATTCTTATGAGTTTGTAAATGAGGAGGCAGTTTGGAATAATCCAATTGCCTTTTCTTTTCTCTCCATTGTTTGATGGCCAAGCAATATATCTCCCTGTCATTTGCATTATGCGGACGAGCTACATGCTGTGTGGTAAAGCCAAAATCACTATTCCTGATGGACGACTCTTTTAAATATGGCATTTCTTCCAAAGCCTTAGTGTAATGAACAACTTCTGTGAGACATCCTTCACCAGCTATTCTTGGTGGCAGGTCAGAAAACAAATCCCTTAGAACAGTATAGGAGTTTTGTTCTTTCATAAGCAAAGGATACCCATAATGTTTACCTTTAGAGTTCTTGCCTCCCTTAAGCCAACCTACAATAATAACTCTTTGTCTCTTTTGAAGCACACCATGTTCTGAAGCATTTTGGACCTGCGGCTGCATTTCATAACCAATGCTGTTGACGAGTTCTCTCAAATCCTTGAATGGTTCCCCTTTTTTCGCTGTAAACAGGCCGAGGACATTCTCGAATACAAACATTTTGGGCTTGTACCTCTGCAAGAATTGGACATAGTATTTATATAGTTCGTTTCTTGGGTCTTTTTCTACATCCTTTCCCATTCTTGCTCTACCAGCTATGGAATATGCTTGGCAGGGAGGACCACCAATAATAATATCAACATCTTTGTTTCCCTTTAAAGAGTCAACTCTTTTAAAAATGTCATCAATGGTAGATGGACCAATTGTAGCTTGAATAACACTTGAAATAACAGATTCTGGTACTTGGTTCCATAACTTTTGTCCATTTTCCCCTTCTTTCCGATTTATCAAATACTTCTTGTATATATCTATTTCGTTCTTTTCTTGAAAATAGTGGTATGCAGCTCGTGTTTTTAATGTTTCGCAAGCATATTTATCCATCTCTATGTGAGCAATAGGTGTGAAACCTGCTCTGACAAAACCTTCAGAGAGGCCACCTGCTCCAGCGAACAAATCAATGAATGTATATTTCTTCTGTAACATTATTAATCTTTAATTAGAAGGAAAAGCCATCCTTTCGTTTTTGCCTTTTGTCCATTTTATCAGTAGTAAATATTTCTGCAAAGGTAATGAAAAACATCCTAAAAGCATAAATTTTGCCTTTAATTTTTAAAAAATTAAAACTTTTCGGTACTCATACCACCATCTTGTGGCAGCGCAGAGGGCTAAAACCCGCTCCTTGATGAAGTCTGGATACTTGGGTGTGAGCTCTTCAGCGTTATAGCCTGCAATGACACAGAGGAAAGACAAATCGTCCTCGATGTACTCGCACCAATGGTTCTGAATCAGGCAGAAACTCAGGATGTTATCAAACTCTGCCTCTGTCTTGGGTAACTGCACATGGGCTACGACATGGGGCTTCGATTGTTGGTGAATCAGCCAGTAGTCGCCATGGCCCTCGACGTGTTTCGATTCTGCCTTGAACGCATCGCGCTCAACGTGCATGGGTTTCAAACCTGGATGCTGCAAACGTGGGAGCATCACATAATCTTTGTTCTCAATCTTTCTGATTTCCATAATCGTTTATATTTAGTGGATTAAACATTCACTCGCATCGCTTTACCACCGCTGCCAACGATCCTTGAAGTAGGCCGGTTGGTGGGCACATGTGCCACTCTTGATGCAATTTCTGCTGCAAAGATAATGGAAATAATCAAAAGCGCCAAAAGTTTTTCGCAAAAAACCGATAAAGCATCCATCAAGGTGCCTTTTCTGTTTTACTTAAATTGACATATTGACAAATTTACATTTTTAGAAAAACTAATGTAGATAATAACATAGAAATAACCATATAAATATAAATCTTATAATATAATTATAATTATATTATAAGATTATTTAAATACAATACTTTATAAAGATACTTTAAAATCGCAAAAAAATATCAATATGTCAATATGTCAACATGCTATCCATGTTGTACATGGCGTTTTTCAGGTACAGATAAAATAAGCGTCGCTTATCGTGTGACAAGCGACGCTTAGCCAGAAATAAGATACTCTTATTTTCTGAGGAGCCCTATTTCTACGGTTCCCCTAACTGTGCATAGATTAACTGTACCTCGGCGGGTGTGAATGTGCGTCGGCGCAGGTCACGCAGATGTGAGAGAACCGGATTGAGGGTGATCCACTGACGGAGTTTGTGCCAGGCTGCCTCTGGGCAAAGCTTGGGAAAGTACTGAAGGGCGAGCTCCGTGCGCCCGAATGTTTTGATCATTTTTTCCATTATTATTATATTTAATTTGATGATGCAAAGATACAAAAAATATTCGAGAATAACGAATGAAAAGAGTTTATAATGTATCATAACAGATATTTTATATTTTAAATGTTGTATCTTTGCAGTATCAAAGGATGTAAAAGGATGAAGGCGCCAAATTCGTTAACTCCGGAGATGTGGAAGGCGACCCACAATGTTCGCTAAAGTATTTAACAACACAAAAACAAAACTAGAATTGTATGATTGAACTTTATCTTTCAAAAAACCAGAATGAGGGACTGGCTGCCTACGGCAAGTATTACCCTCGCGTCAGCTACAAGCAGACGATGAACATCCACGACATGGCCAAGCACATGGCTGAGCACAACACCCCGTTCTCGGAGGGAACCATCGAGGGTATCCTGCGAGACTTCGTAAGGTGTACCCGTGAGCAGACCCTGATGGGTAACACGGTGAAGGTCGACGACCTGGCCATCTTCAAGGTAAGTGTGATTGGTAACGGCAGCATCCTGCTGTATGATCCTGACACTGACAAGACCATCTCTGCCAGCATCGGAACGATCGGCAAGAACGACAAGACTGGTCCTGCTGTGCAGAGTCTGAAGCTTCTGGCACAGGCAACGGGCGAGTACACTCGCGACGAGCTGAACAAGGTGGCAAAGCTGGCATGGACTGACAAAGCCGCTGCAGAGATTGCCGTTGCCAAGGCAGCTGCCATCGGAGGCGGTTCTAATGGCGGTGGTTCTAACTCGGGTTCTGGCTCTAGCTCAGGTTCACAGGACAGTGGTAACAGTGGTAACAGCGGTTCGCAGGCTGAGACGATAGCAGCTCCTACCATCAGTGGTGAGACTCCTTTCGACGAGTCGACTCAGGCGACCATCTCAGGTCCTGAGGGTGCAGAGATCCGTTATACGGTAGATGGTAGCACGCCTACGGCAGAGAGCAGCCTTTACTCAGAGGCACTGACCCTGACTGATACCGTCATCGTGAAGGCTATCGCCATCAAGAATGGTGTATCCTCTGAGGTAGCCTCAAAGACGTTCACCAAGAACGGTAGCGGCGACAACGGCGGTGGTTTCGACACTGGCAGCTAATCAGAAAGGAGGTAGCGTATGACGAAGAAGGAAACGCTTAAGTGGACGCTGCAGATCCTCGCATCGATCATCTCAGCAGTACTCACTGCCCTCGGAACGACCTCGTGCATGGGAGTGTAATCTAAGTGAAGCCCTTGTTGGTAAAAGCTAACGAGGGCTTAATTTTTTCAGGGCACTGATATGCAAATCAAATAATTAATTATGTACGCGCGAAAACGTGTATGACAAACACTTACAAGGTCCAAATAGAAACAATCACTGTTTTTTCTTACTGTTTTATGTAAAATTACTCCTCTTTCTTCAATTTTTCACTCTTTATAATTTGTTTTTCAAATTAATTTTGTAATTTTACACCCGATAAGTATTACTAGTGAGTTGAAACTATTTATATGAATACATCTTTCGACGAATCGGGACAAAAAGAACGACTCATTTCCCTCTTGAGGAAGTTTGAGCAAGAACTTTTGGAAGATAAGAATGTTAATAAGAAACACAAGAAATGGTTTGATTGGCATTGGTTTCCAGAAGAGCCAATTAAGTTGAGCTCTGTCGTAGAGATGACTGTCTTTTTATTAATATGCATTGGCTGCTTTTTCCTATATTACCGATGGAATGTTGTTCCAAATAAAGAATTTGAGATACAAATTGAAGATCTTAGTGATGGCGTGGTTTATGATAGTACTCGAGTCAGGGTTGATTCGGTAAGGCGCGTTTTCACTTGTGAAATCAATTATAATATACCAATGACTCGCCATGAAGAATTTACAGAAGGACTAAATGCTTGCATTTTAAATATTAATCCCCTATACTCAGATGACAAATACTCTGAGTTTATGAAATATACTTTTTTGAATGATAGTCTTCGCAACAATTTGAATGATAATAAGTCAAGCACCGAAGCCTGTGTCAATGCCTTATTGAGAAAATACAATTTGACTAAAGAATTCGAGTCAATTGATAGGTTTAGAACAGCATCTAATAAAGTAGAATCATATAAAAAAACTTTCTTAGATTCTCTAAACGTGCCTCAAGACAGTTTTATTATGGCCATTTCTTTTACAAAAGAATCTCTACCATTTTTAACTCAATCAATAAGGCCAGGAGGTAAGCATGGGGATAATCTCATCTATAATCTGCATTATTCTAATGATAAAAAATACTATCATACAGATTCTTATTTTTATTTTGATAATAAAACGATTAAAAGTATAAAAGGACCACACACAAATATTAAAACAGTACAAAATGATATAAAATTCAGTACTATTCCAAAGATTCTTCGTTTCTTTAATATATTTAGCCCTTTTGTGACAGGAGGAACAATGATGACACCTCCTTGGGGTAGGCTTGAAGATATTTCGCAAGCTTATATCAATTTAAAGTTGGAATCATATACTGTAGATTCAATTGTATTGAACCTTAACTTTATAGGTGCAACAGAGTTCTCCCAAATGGACCCTATACCAGATAAGGTGGGTATGAGCAATATCATCTTTAATGATCCTGTTAAGATCTATAAAATAAAAGCTAATGGACTACGATTTCATGCCCGTTTTATTGAATTGGAAAATTGGCAACAGATCAGAGTTTTTACTGTAACAGCAATAATGAGTGCCTTTGTTTTAGTCTTTGTTGTGTTCGCCATTTCGGCATATTTCAAGATTAGGAAAAAGATACAAGAGAATGGTGGGCGCAATATGCACAAATACATTTATTGGACATATATAGTCTTCGCAGGTTTTATATTATATTCTTTCTTTTATTGGACATTTATGTGCTTTGCAATAGATATAGAAGAGAAATTTGCAGAGATACTAATTTATAATATTCCTATTCCTGTCGGTGCTATTAAATGTCACATCATTACAATCCCAATTGTATTAATTATATTACTATTATCAAATCGAAAAGGAAGAGGCTTCCTTAACAAAATCGTCACAAATAGATACTTTAAAAAAGTGATAATCGTAGGGGCAACTTGTATATTCATCGTTTTACTATGTTTTGCATTACATAGGGTGACAACTATGGACTATAGCACATTATTGAAATATGGTAAAAATAGACGTGCAACACAAATGATTTATAATAAAATCATGTCATCTGACACCGTCGATGCAAAAGACCTAAAAAATTTACATAAAGCATTGGAATCAGGCAGCTTAGTCCCAGATAGTATATTTAGTGGTAGAAGCAATATAAAAGATGGTATTTTAGTCTTACGCGATTATGATACGCTAAAAATATTGGATTTTCATAATGAAATTTTTAAACGTTATATTATACCAAATTTATATTATTATGGTATTTCTGATTCTGTTGTATATGCATATCAAAAATACTCTCAAGAAATTGATGATATATACAAAAAAGGGAAATGGTATATTTATTCTAAAAGAAATCAGTACAGCGATCCCAAAATAATTATTAATTATAGCAATCAAAATAGATTCTTAAAAGGTATCTTAGATAAAAGGAAGACTGCCGCTATAGAAGGATATGATTCTATTTTTATAATAGATTATTCATATAAGCCAAGGCTTATTAATAGAATAAAGCTCCCAGATTATAATGGTGAGCCTTTGTATTGGGATAATAAAATATTTATATGGAATAATAAGAATAAAAAACAATTATCTATTTATGATATTAGTTGTGATGAGCTCCTATACACAACAGAGGGAGAAGATTTTAAGTTGTTAAATGAATTGGATTTAGTTATTTATTTTAAAAATAAAAAGACTAATTGTTTTTTGAGCAAATCACCCAATGGACTTAAATTGGATTCTTTAGATCATTTTTATGGGCTCAGTGACAATTTAATACCCAGTAGTGTATGGACATCAAAATCTGTTAATATATTAAAAAGAGCCACATGGGATAATAAATTAGTATTTCTGGGAACAGATAATGAAGGCTTATATTTTTTTAATGAGAACACAAAAGAAATTGAATTTTGTAATCCTAAGAACAATATAAAGAGCACTCAAAAAATGCCTTATAATAGTTGGCCTTCTATTAGTGTAAATGAAAAGGGAACGTTTTTTGTACAAAAAAACAATGATTCTTTGTTCATATTTGGCAAGAAGAAATTAATTTCTAAAAAGCGGGTATCAAATATTGCTAGATACAGGGATGGCTATATTATTGATCAAATAAACGGGAAGATAGTCGTATATCCTTATTCCAATTTTCAAGACTCTCTTGTTCTGGAAGATAATAACAAATTCGTAAGAGGATGGGGAATTGACATTGATACAATAGTTAACAAATGGATTTTTTTAAAGTATGGAAATATATTGTATTTAGATAATATTGAAAGTAATCATTCTTTGATTAAACGTTCTAAATATCTGACAGATTCTCAGAAAGAGAGATTAATTAAAAAGTTAAGTAATTAAATAATAAAAGAGATGATAATACAACAAATTGAAGCGAAATGCAAAGAGCGAGAAGAAATATTACTAAACAAGTATTTTGGCAATCTTGTTAAGGAGGCTGCTATAGAGAGGCCTGAGACAATTGGGGATTATTCAAAAGATCTTCCTCTCAAGATTGAAGAAGAGTATTTCCAATTTCTGAAAGAGCTATTGACAGAAATACGTCCTGGCGAGTCGGAATCTTTGGAAAGCATTTTTGACAAGCAGCATATTGGCAGGCTTATGACTGAAGATGATCGTGAAGGGATAAACCATGCTTATGAAGATGCTACACGACGCACTTTATGGGAACGGATTACTCAAACCAATCATAAAGATGTTACCTTTTATAAGGGATTACTTAAAGAGTACACAAGGGAACTCTTAATGAACCTGCGTTGTGACTTCTTAGAAGATATCAATAATCTTTGCACCGAGGAATGACAGACAAAGAAATCATACAAGGTCTGATTGAGAGGGACAACAAGGTCACGAAGGAGTTCTTCTTCGAGAAATGTCGGCCCTTGTTCTGTAGTGTGATAAAACTGGTGTTCGACTATGAAGTAGAGTACGATGAGATGGTAAACGAATTGTATGTCTACTTGATGGAGAATGATGCTGCAAAATTGCGACATTTCGAGTATCGGAGTTCTGTGTATATATGGCTGAAGATTCTTGCTATCAGATACTTCATCAAAGTACGTGCTCGAGTGATAGATGACAAGAGCCAGGAGACTCCTTATGATGTGAATACTCAGATGGTAATCAATGGATCGGAGACGTCAGCAGGAGCTGATTTGGAGCGTCTCATTAAGGCTATGCCGACAAAAAGATATGTGCACGTAATCCGTTGCCTTATTTTCGAGGACAAGGAGCCGGAACTGTTGGCACAAGAGATGAACATTACTACTGCGAACCTATACAATATAAAACGGCGTGCGATGGCGCAATTGACACGTATCGCACTTAATGACATTAAAGCGTATGGCAAATAAAGACAATATATCTGATGAATTGTTGGCTGCTTTCTTAGAAGGTAACGTCAATGAGAAAGAGATGAAACAAGTGCTAGAAGCAGTTGGAACAAACGCAGAACTGCGCGAAACTCTTGACATTGCCTTACAAATCGAGGAAGAAGAGCACCCTATTCTGCAAATGGCTGCAGAAGGGGGAAGAAACCTCTGTGAGATCCAATGCGAGGCATACGTCTTAAGACAACGAGGCATACAGGTAGATGAAGAGGACTTATTGGAGATTGCAAAGGACAACCACTGGATAAAAAGAGCAGGAACACCATTGCAATTTATGGGCAATCTCATGGAGCACATGGGCTTGATAGTGTCTCGGAGATATGAAGCAGGCATTGAAGATATAAAAGAAGCATTAGAGAAAGGCAAAAGTGTTATTATCGCCGTTGATAGTGACAAACTCTACCCGGAAAGACCTGACGAAGAAGATGCTACTAATCATGCTATCGTTATAACAGCTATTAATATTAAAGATAATATGACAACTATTTTTGATCCTGCAAATGTATCTGAAATAGAGCTTAGTTTGGAGTTGTTAGAGTCTGCATGGTATGAATCGCAGCATTACATGGTCTGTGCTGAATAGCACCTTGTAAACAAATAACACAGAATTTTTCAGCCACGGTGATAGATTTTCATCGTGGCTGATTTCATTATTAGAAAACGCATAGAGGTTAACCCTTATCCCAAAGGGTATATGATTATGAAGAAGTATTTTGCATTTATGGTAACACTGATTCTCATCAGTTGTGCGGATCAGTACATGGAAGATGAAGTGGTAGGCGGGTTCTCTGAGCAGGCTCCGAAAACTGAAATCGATGCCTTGATGGAGAAGGCTCACTGGGGTGACGGACAGGCTTGCTTGAAGCTCGCAGACTACTATCGCGATGGTATTGGCGTTAAGCCTGATTTCGTCAGTATGATAAATATGGTAATATTGGCAGAAGACTATGGTGCCATCAAAAGAGCAGAAGATTATTTCGGTAGTTTGCCTGCAGATGATGAGTTGGAAATCTTGTCAAAACTGGCGAAGAACGGAGCCGATAGGGATGCGATCTATGGGGCTATGGTAATAGAAAAGGGAGACACATTGCGCGGCAGGCAGATGATTGAGGCTGCTGCAGAGCAAGAAAGTAAATTAGCGATGTTATTGGGTTGCGCGCCTACAAATTCAGGATTCCGCCCAGAGAGTATCAAAAAATTGGTGGAAGTGGCAGAGAAAGTCCCTTATGCTTACAAGATATTAGGGAATATCTATTCTGGGAACGATTACCCTGGGCTGAAAGATGAACAGCTTGCTGCCTATTATTATCTGAAAGCAGACCAGCATACATGCCTTGGCAAGGAAGGTGCCCGTTGGCTGTTGAACTATTATCGTGAAGGTGGAGACCTGCAACTGAGTGAAATAGATCTGGAGCGACTTCAGATTCTTTCGAAAGAAGTACAACAAGAACCAGCTGATAATTCAGAATGGTTGGAGGATGTTGATGAGGTCATCGAGATTGTGGATGAGGATTATGTTGAAGAATAACAGAAAGGGGGTTAACAATGAAAAAGGTATCAGCAAAATTGTTCTTCGCAGTATTGTGGAAGGGCGTGTGTCAGGCGGTAGGATGGTTCTTCGGACTGTTCGGTTTTAAGAAAGATGGGCTATTCGCATGGTGTCTTTGGCGTCTGTTCGCCTCAGGTGTGGCCATCGTTGTAGGATTATTCGCAGTGGTGCTGGTCTGTTCATTATGTGATAACATCTATGATAAATATTATAAGCATACATACTGCTATGATCCGGATTGTCCGTGTTCTGAGTATATCGGCAAGAGCATCTATTATCATGACAGAGGGGAGGGCCAGAGTTATATATTCAATAGCCAGACACAAGAAAAGACCATCAAGCATCTGTATTGGATTGCCAGACCTGAAGGAGCAGATTCACTGATTTGTTTCAGTGATGGCTCAAAGCGAGGCTATTTCAACAAGAATACAGGAGAGGTGGTGATTCCAGCCAGATATGATCATGCCTGGGTGTTCTCTGAGGGACTTGCCTGTGTGGATGAGAATGGCAGCATCAAGTTCATTGACTCCACAGGAAAGACAATCATTGACCAGGTAACTTCATACAAGCCTGATATGAATGGGCTGTTTTTCCATGGTGGCTATTGCATGATTGACAATGAAGGCCCTGAACTCTGTTGCCTGATTGATAAAAGTGGATGGACGGTGCTTCAGGAGTTTAATTCAATTTCGTCTTCTTCCAACTATCAATTGTGGAAGGTTTGCAAGGGAGATGAGCAGGGCGTTTTTGACAGTAATATGAATATTGTCATTCCTCTGACGAAGGCATCCATTTATCTCTATGATGATGAGATCTGTATGACGATGCCTGATCATACCATGCGGAAGTATGATTTGAAGGGACACCTCATCCATGACTTCTATATCGATAGTGTCAGGGATTTGGAATATGAGAAGCCAGAGATTGTCAATCGTCCTCCTTCGATTAATGTGGCCAGCGAAGAGATTATCGAAACAATCGACGAGAACTATCGCCCCAAAGCAATCGCACGACTGAGAGCATATACGGCTGGCAATAACTATGACGGCTTGATGACACGTGATGGACGCATCGTTACCAAACCGCTATATGAGAATATCGAGGCCATCGGAGATGATTTGTATCTCTGTACTGTCTCAAATAACGACAAGGTCGTGGTAAATGGGAAAGGCATGATTGTGAAATAATATAATATGTTGGCAATGAAAAAGATGAGGCTACTGGTATGGGCATTTGTTATCATGATAATTGGTGGCACATGGCTCGCGGATTGTTCCTGTTCTAAAACTTCCAAGACAGAAGATGAAGCAGATTCTGTAGTGGTATTTTTGGACAAAATGAGAGAGACGGATACGATATATGATGAATTCGTTGCTTATAGGAATGAATCAGACTCTGCTTATGAGGACACCCTCTCTGAGGAGTACCAGATGCCTCCTGTATTACCATCATTTACTAGGATCGAAAAGGGGTTTAGTGCGGATTCTGGAAATCTCTCGTACTCGCTCCATGTAGATTATCCGAAGTCATCTATCACTAACGCCAAAGCCATTAAACAATGGTTGGTAGATATGATCAGGGAAGACAGTTGTGGAATGGGCGATGGCGACAGTGAGCAATTGAGGCTCTATGAGTTGTATTTGCCAGTTGCAATGTATACTGACAGGTTCGTGACATATACGAAGTTCTCTATGAAATATGAGGGCGGGCTTCATGGCAATTATACGGAGAGATTCATTTCGTATGATTATGTCCATAAACAGGAGATAGACTATGATTATCTGTTCCTAGATGGGAGTATAGCTGATATCGTAAAAATCCTTCTGGAGGAGGTGGAAAAATCGCCACGTTATAAGGAATGGAATCCAGACGTGAAATCTGAGGTTTTCGTAAAAGACAGCAAGGGGCGAACTACAGGGAAATTTAAGCTGCCTCAGCCTGGACTCTCGAAAGAGGGAGTGGTGTTTTCTTTCCAGCCGTATAGCATCAGTTGCTTTGCAGCAGGAGTGTTCCATTTTACCATTCCCTATGAGAGATTAACACCATATTTAACCAAAAGGGCGAAATGGTGTCTGATAATGTAAGTAAATAACGTATTGATAATTTAGAAAGGGTATAATTATGAGAATTTTTGACAAGATCAACAAGATTTTAGGAATTGAAAGTCCTGAAGAGAAGCTGTATAAGAAATTGAATACTGACGAGTATAAGGTACGGCCATATGAGTACACAGACCTCGGTGAGGGTATGGGTGTGATTGGCGAAACAATGTGGGGTTGGTGGAAACACCGTTTCCTTCTCAATCACAATACGAAATGTGCCTATGAGTTTATGAATAGTGACCAGAAACTTGTCACAGTCACTCAAGATGATATTGATTGGGATTCGCTAAAGGACCTGCCTGAAGACGCACAAGGGAGAGCAAGAGCTCTCTCCTTTCACTTCCCTTCATTTATCAGACAATATAAAAATGGAGTAGCACAAGTCAGCTGGCAAATTAATCCAGACGGACGTTACTTTATGGATGAGGATGGCTATGGGATGACTGATGATGAAGAAATTGAGATCTACGGTTTCATTGATACCAAAGGAAATGTTGTTGTTAATTTCAAGAATATCAATGGATACAGTGAACTTGGCGAAATGAGGCAATTAGCTGAAGAACGAGTAAAGAAGAATTGCCGTGTTTAGAAGAAAATCGGCTCAAAGTTTGTGATATTTCCCCAATTATCGGCTCATTGTGAGCTTAAAAATGTATAAATTGGCCATTATTTGAGCCGATTTGAGATCTTCAATTATTTGTCTTTGATGAATTTGAGATTTTTGTGAGCTACTTTTGAGGATTTTAAGAGGAAAATTTGGTGGTTTCGAGATTATTGCCTATCTTTGCAATATGAAAACGAGAAACCTATACATGAATATTGAAGAATTATGTACTATTATTTAAGAAATATGAAGAAGATCGTAATGTTGATGGCGGCGATGCTGATGCTCAGCACGGTAGACGCTGATGCCCAGGGATTTCTGAAGAAGCTGAAGCAGAAGGCTCAGCAAGTTGTTAGTGGTGTTGATAGTAATGATGAGAGTGAAGAGGCTGAAGAGAGCAATGATGCAGACGAAGGCGAAGCCCCCGACCCCTCAAAGATGTCCATAGCTCAGGGCAGCGACATCGTGCCCAAGCGTAAGACGTCGACTATTGTCT
>JAEETB010000018.1 GCA_016286575.1 Prevotella sp. | reverse complement strand
CTGAGCGAGAACCTTTGGAATGGCGCCCCCATCACTATCGAGCAAGGCGGTAATGATCGCATCTTCAACTCCGTGAAGGTGAAATACTCTGACGGCCAAGTTCTATTTGGTGGCAAATCCACTATTATAATTGAAGGCGATTATATAATTTGAGATGGGAGCACCTTGTAATAGATGCCTTTGGGCAGAGCTTTTACACCATCCTCCTTGGTTTTCGCCTCCAGCCAATCCTTGTTAGCCTGTATGTATTCTCGCTTTGCCATATTATTTGCAGATTTCCTCAATCTCCTTGCGTTTCTTTTCCTTCGGCTCGTCAGCGGCATAACCGATGGGAATCAATACGGCAGGCTCTTCGTTATCCGCGATGGCGAAGAGCTGCTTGCACTTCTCGGCATCGAAGTTGCAAACCCAGCAGGTGGCGAGACCTTGCTCCGTAGCAGCCAGGCACAGATGCTCCACGGCAATGGCAATGTCAATATCGCCATGATGCTTGCCGTCCGAGCGTACCCACTCCTCATCATGCAGGATCGAACAGATGATGTACATTGGAGCCGTTGCAAACCACTCGCGGTTATAGCACTCCTGCAACTTCGCCTTGTCGGCCTCGTTCTTGACCACACTGAACATCCACGGCTGCTTGTTCACCGCCGACGGGGCAAAGCGGACACACTCCATCACGTAATCCAATTTCTTCTGTTCCACACTCTTCTCCTGATAGCTCCTACAGCTATACCTCTGCTTGACTAAATCCAAAAATTCCATATATTCAACGATAATTATTTGCTTTTGCATCCATTTCCGACAGACGATCGAGAGCAGCAAGGAGGGTCTCATCACGCTTGGCAAAGTGGAAACGAATCAGGTGATTCACATCTTCCCTGAAGAAGCAACTGCCAGGCACTGCCCCTAATCCGACATGCTCGGCCAACCACTCGCAGAAGTGCAGGTCGTCTTTTACACCGTATTTTGAGACATTGAGCAGCACGTAATAGGCTCCTTGTGGGTCGGTGAAAGAGAGTCCGAACTGGCGCAGACCGTCACAGAAGAGCTGCTTCATGTGGGTGTAGTGTGCCTGAAGCTCATCGTAATAACTGTCAGGGAAGCACAATCCGACGGTGGCAGCCTCCATTAGGGGAGCCGCTGCGCCGACGGTCAGAAAATCATGCACCTTCTTCACACGATCGATAATGCGCTCCGGAGCGATGACATAACCCAGGCGCCAACCCGTGATGCTGTAGGTCTTCGAGAGCGAACTGCACGATATAGTGCGCTCCCACATACCTGGCAGCGTGGAGATGTAGACATGCTTGTGAGGGGCATAAACAATGTGCTCGTAAACTTCGTCGGTAATGACGTAGCCGTCGTATCGGATCACGATGTCGGCTATCTGTTGCAACTCCTCGCGGGTAAAGACTTTGCCGCAGGGATTAGACGGGTTACACAACACCAAAGCCTTGGTCCCCTGTCTGAAAGCATCCTCAATCAGGTTGGCATCGAACGAGAACGTCGGCGGGACAAGCGGGATATACACCGGCTCAGCACCTGTGAGAATCGTATCAGCAGTATAGTTCTCGTAGAACGGCGAGAAGATGGCCACTTTGTCGCCAGGGTTTACCACAGTCATCATAGCCGCCATCATCGCCTCAGTTGAGCCGCACGTTACCACGATGTTCTTATCGGCATCTATCGGCAGTCCCGTCCAGCGGCTCTGCTTCTTGGCCAATGCTTCGCGGAAGTTCTGTGCTCCCCAGGTGATGGCGTACTGATGAGGGCCGTGTGGTGTAATCTCTGCCAGTCTATCGGTAATCTCCCGTGGCGGATCGAAGTCAGGGAATCCCTGTGAGAGGTTTATGGCCCCATAGCGATTGCTGATACGGGTCATACGTCGGATAATGGAATCCGTAAATCCAGCTGTGCGTGTAGATAGAGGTCTCATATTTTATTGTTCACTAAATCTATCATTCTTCTTAAAGTATTGGAAATTCTTGGAGCAGCGAGAGCAGAATGAAGCTTGCTTCGATTCTGCTGAGTCGCGCCAAGAATCAACTTTTGTTAATAATTGGGTACAAAGGTAGCAAATATTCATGGATTTTTCGTATATTTGCCCACTAATTTAATATGTTTTGTGATATGATAGACCAGATTATCGACTTCAACATTTTGAGTCCCCTGCTGGGGGACGGCTATAAAGCAGAGGGAATTCAGACCATCAAAACCCATCCGCTTGTGCCGAAGGATATCGTGGTTCGTGGGTTTATCATTGATTCAGAAACCGGAGCATTAGAAGAAATACAATAACACAATAGTTAAATAGATTATGGACAGAAGAGATTTTATCAAGAAAGCAACGATGGCAGCTGCTGGAGCGGCGGTCGTTTCGCCTGTGTCGGCGATGCTCGACAGCGTGTCGGGAGAAAAGAAGGGCAAGGTATTACTGATTAACGGCAGTCCGCGCACCGACGGTAACACGTTCTGCTGCCTGAAGGAAATCGAGGCTACGTTGCAGAAGCACGGCGTGGAGTCGGAGATTGTTCAGATTGGCCGCAAGCCCGTCCGCATGTGTATCAACTGCGGCGGTTGCCGACAGAACGGCGGTAAAGGATGCGTATTCGACGACGATATGTGTGCCGTCATCACCGAGAAGATGGCCACGGCGGATGCGCTCATCGTCGGCACGCCCGTCTATTACGGCCAGCCGAACGGTGGCATTCTCTCGCTGATGCAGCGGCTGTTCTTCTCGGCGGGTCACCTGGTGCAGAACAAGCCCGCAGCGGCGCTGGCCGTCTGCCGTCGCGGCGGTGCCACGGCCACGCTCCAGACCATGAACATGATGTTCGAGATGATGAACATGCCCGTTGTGACCTCGCAGTACTGGAACATCGCCTATGGGGCAGGCAAGGGCGAGGTGAAGCTCGACACCGAGGGCATGCAGACCATGCGGACGCTGGCAACGAACATGGCCTTCCTGCTTCAGAAGATCCACGCCGACGGCAATCCCGCTCCCCAGCGCGACGAGCGCCCGGCGTTCATGAACTTTATCAGGTAAAATGGATAATAGAGCGTATGAAGATAATAGACGATAACTTAATGAACGGATTGGCTGAGGAAGCCAAGAAATCACCGAGGCTGAGAAAGAACTATAACTTCCATCAGAGCCTTCAGGACAAGTGCCACCGATTCCTCAATGCCTTGGAGCCTGGCACTTTTATCCCTGTGCATCACCATCCCGACAAAGACGAGACATTTGTGATACTGAAGGGAAAGGTTCGCGTGACAACCTATAATGATGAGGGCGAGATAGTGGAGTCCTGCATCATCAGCCAGGAGAGTGGCCGCTATGGTGTGGATATTCCCAAGAACGTCTGGCATGGGCTGGAGTGCTTGGAGCCGAGTGTCCTGTTGGAGTGCAAGGCGGGACCATTTGTAGAGCACGAAGTAGACGGGATTCTGGAAACGAAATCCACAAAGGATATCTACTTTGCCGGAGGCTGTTTCTGGGGAACGGAACATTTCTTCAAGCAGATTGAGGGCGTGGCCATCACAGAAGTAGGATTCGCCAACGGACACACGGAGAATCCTACATATAGAGAGGTTTATACCGACCAGACGGGATTTGCTGAGACGGTCTTTGTGAGGTTCTATCCAGATGTGGTCAGTCTTGAATTCCTGTTGCAGATGTTCTTCAAGGCCATCGACCCTACGAGTCTCAACAAACAAGGACACGACGAGGGTACGCGCTATCGTACTGGTGTCTACTATACTGACACTGTGGATTTGCCCGTCATTGAGAAGGTGTTTGCCGAAGAGCAGAAGAACTATGAGCAGCCCTTAGCCGTAGAAAAACTGCCTCTGCAGAACTTCTATACGGCGGAAGAGTATCACCAGGACTACCTCGACAAAAATCCAGATGGCTACTGTCATCTGCCTCTATCGCTGTTTGAGTTTGCAAGGAAAGCTAAAGCTGCGAGGACTCCGAACTTGTTCGTCTGAGCACCTACGGAGCGCAAGAAGTGAGTGAAGAGTTAAGCTTGCTTGGATTCTTCCGAGCGTGAACAGGCTCGACCAAAGGTCAAGTGGGAAGGCAAAGCAAGGTAGTTGGCGCATATCCGAAACCACGTTGCTGATATTAGCAGGCATCGGTGGCAGCATCGAAGCTACCAGTTCAAGTATGGACTTCCTCTGATTCTGTTGGTACAGATAGCAATCATTTATTTCATTTGCAACTTTCCCCTTCGTTCCGACGTCTAACAGACAGAGATTGAAAGAGAACGAACATGAAGCTATTAGGAAATATCATCTGGTTGATCTTTGGCGGGCTGCATACTGCCATTGAGTATTTCATCGCAGGACTGGTACTGATGATAATTATCATCGGCATCCCGTTCGGTTTGCAGAGTATGAAGTTGGGCGTGCTGGCTATTTGGCCCTTCGGCTCGAAGGTGAAATGGAAGGCGTTGCAGCCGGGCTGTCTGAGCATGTTCATGAATGTGCTGTGGTTCTTCGTTGGCGGCATCTGGATCTGTCTTACCCACATCTTCTATGGCCTGCTGCTCTGCATCACCATCATCGGCATCCCCTGGGGCAAGATGCATTTCCGCTTGGCAAAGCTGGCTCTGTCACCATTCGGTATGGAGGTCGTATAGTCCATGAACAAAGACGAGAAACGAGCGCTCGGCTCTGCCGCTTTGCATCGCAAAGAATTGCGGCGTAAGCGTCTGATGGACAGCCTATCAGACGATGAACGGCCTGACACGCTACATGGATCGCTACTATCTTGATGCGCTCATTGGCATCATTCTCATTGTCCTTATAGTGCTCATCGCCCTGATGATATGGGCACTCGTCAGCTTCGGCAGCTACCTGTATTCATTGGTAGCATCTATCTTCTGAACTGCCATTGTTTAAACGAGTTTAAGAACCTTCGGTCGAGCCTGCTCACGCTCGGCAATCGATGCAAGCATCATTGCCAATCGATGAGAGCTATAGCCTAATGTTGTTCACCGAAACTCAGTACTCCGTACACCGAAACTCTACCGAAACTCAGTGGAAGCAACATTGGAGCTACATTGGTACAACATACTACCCACCATCTTTGGGCCGAGTCGCGTCAAGAATCAACTTTTGTTAATATTCACTGCAAAGGTACTAGAAATATAAGTTTTTTGACTACCTTTGCCCTCTGATTTAATAAGAATGAAGTGGACTATATTATCAGATAATAGATCGAGTAATCCTGCGCTTGAAACAGAGCACGGGCTTTCTATCCTTCTGCAAACAGAGCGGCACAGAATCCTGCTTGATACGGGAGCAAGTGATGTGTTTATCCGAAACGCAGAGCTGTTGGGCATAGATTTTAGCGATGTGAATTATGTTTTCATTTCTCACGGACATAGCGACCATGCGGGAGGATTACGGTATTTCATGGAGCATAATAAGAAGGCTCAGGTTATTGTCTCGCCCGATGCCATGAGCGGTAAGTTCTTTTCCAAACGTGGGAATCTGCATAGCATTACTACGGAGTGGCCAGAGATAGGCGATGACAGATTTATCTTGATAGAACAAACCTGTGAAGTGGCTGATGGCCTTCATGTGATTGCCCATATCCCTCAGCTGCATCCAATGCCCAAGGGGAATCAGAATCTCTTTATTCAAAATACCAACAGAGATTATATCCACGACGATTTCCGTCATGAATTGGCTCTGTATACCGATGGCTTACTATTCACAGGCTGTGCTCATAGCGGACTGGAGAACATACTTGCAGCTTGTCCTTGGCCAATTCATACCGTTGTTGGTGGCTTCCACCTGTTGGATGGTATGGAAGTAGAGGGAGAACTGATAGCTTTGGCTCAAAGGCTGAAAGCGAATTATCCCAATACGCAGTTCTATACCAGCCATTGTACCGGAGATAAAGTGTTTGAGGTGATGAGGGGCGTGATGGGTGAACAATTACAGTCCTTCAGATGTGGAACAATGAACGAAGAAATATACTAAGATTATGAAAAAATTACTATTCGCCTTCGCTGCCATGATTGTTTGGACAGCATGTGGTAACAAACAGGCAGCCGTTCCTACTGAGGGCAACGAAGCAAGTGATAAAGTGGCCTTTGAGGTGGCAAAGAACTACTTCTTTAAAAATGATCAGGAGATTCCTGCGAGTCCGAAGATTACGACAGCGGAGGAGTTCGGCAAGCTCTTCGGCATGGCAACAACTATAGGTGAGGATGGCAAGCCAACGGAGATTGACTTTACCAAACAGTTCGTGCTGGCCATCGTGCTGCCTGTGACGAATCTCGCCACGGAAATCACCCCCAACAGACTTGAAGAGAAGGGCGACACGCTGAAATGTGTCTCTGGTGGCAGTCATCCTGGCCTGATGCACATCTGTCAGATTGGTGAGATCTTTTATGTCTCCGACTTCGAACAGGTTGAGGATGGCTCCCGTTTCCTGCCCAGTGCCAAGCGCATTTTCGGAGAGTATTTTGAAGCCTTCCAAATCCACCACAGCGATGGCAATGAGCATGAGACGCTCAGACATGATGTGCTTCGGGCATTCGTTCGCGACCACAAACTTTCTGCCACCAAATACTAATAAGTTTTGTGACTCCTGCTTGGCACTGGAATAAGAAACATTGGAGCGATGTGTATTACGAGCAGGTAGATGATGCATTTGTTCAGGAATGGATAAAGGAGTCCTATCAACTAGTGGCATCAAAATTACCAAAAGCGATACGGCAGATGTATATAAAACAAAACACAAATTGAAGGTCACACTATTGAAAATGTAAAAATACCGCTCTTCCATCATTCTGTGGCTGGTACCAGCATTTTCTTTTGGGATTCGAAAAAGTGAACTTTATTTAATTTCCTTCTCAAAGATTTGGAAGTTTGGAATATTTTTCGTATATTTGCCCAAAATATACCAACAACGGATGAAGTTAAAAGAATTCTTTGCTTTTAAGGACTGGCTATCGTATCGTCAAAAGGCTGCGACTAAGCGAGAGCAGAGTGAAGTTCGTTTCGACTCTGCCGAGCGTGAGCAGGCTCGAACGAAGTTCAAGGTGGGTTTGCTGGTGATAGCGGGCGTCGTATGCGGCCTCGGCGGATTGTTTATGTATCTGCTCAGGGCGCATACCTATTTTATAGGTGACAACCCGTCAGCCTGCGTCAACTGCCACATCATGACGCCTTATTATGCCACGTGGAGCCACTCCTCGCACGGACGTATCGACCATCAGTCGAACGGTGCCACCTGTAATGACTGTCATGTGCCTCATCAGAACCTGGCTGTGTATTATGGTTTTAAGGCGGTTGACGGTCTGAAGCACACAGCGTATTTCGTAGGCCACATGGAGCATCAGGCCATCAAGGCCGAGACGCTGACGGGTCAGGTGGTGATGGACAACTGCATCCGCTGCCACGAGCAGTTAAACACTGAGTTTGTAAAGACTGGTCGTATGGGCTATATGACGCAGCAGGCTCAGGGCGGCAAGGTGTGCTGGGACTGTCATCGGGGTGTTCCCCACGGCGGTATGAACTCGCTGATGGCGACGCCGAATGCCGAAGGCGTGACACCGCTGCCTCCATCGCCAGTACCCGAGTGGCTGCAGAAAATGACTGAGTAATAATCGTAAATATCAAAGATATGGCAAAGCAATTGAAACAATGGCAAGGATGGATTATTTTTGGTGTATCCATCGCAGTGGTTTTCGTATTGGGACTGCTCGTTTCGTCGCTGATGGAGCGTAGGGCCGAGGTGGCCAGTGTGTTTAACAACAAACGCACCGTGTTTGAGGATGAAATTGTGGCCCAGAATGAGAAGTTCAAGGCCGACTATCCTCGCGAGTACGAGACATGGGCGATGACGGAGGACACGACCTTCAAGTCGAAGTATAACTCGTCGCAGGAGGTGGATGTGCTCGAGCAGCGTCCCGAGATGGTGGTGCTGTGGGCTGGCTATGCCTTCTCGCGCCATTACAACACCCCTCGCGGACACAAGCATGCCCTGGAGGATATGCGCAAGATTCTGCGTACAGGTAATCCTGGCATAACGGTAAAGACTGCCGACGGACGCGATTCTATCGCCGTAGATATGCAGCCTGCCACCTGTTGGACTTGTAAGGGTCCGGATGTGCCTCGCATGATGCGCGAACTGGGTAATGGTAAGGATCAGTTCGATCCCGCCAACTTCTACGCCAAGAAGTGGAGCGAGTTAGGATCTGAGGAGGTGAATACCATCGGCTGTAGTGACTGTCACGATGCCCGCACGATGGATCTGCGCCCTGCCCGTCCTGCACTCTACGAGGCCTTTGCCCGTCGCGGTCTGGATGTGAAGAAAGCGAGTCATCAGGAGATGCGCTCGCTGGTATGCGCCCAGTGCCACGTGGAGTACTACTTCATCAAGCCTAACGACGAGAAGAATCCTGGCAAGGCCAACTACCTCGTATTCCCGCACGACAAGGGCTTGACCTGCGAGGCTGCCGAGGAGTATTACGACTCTATTGGTTTCTACGACTATATACATCCGTTGTCGAAAACCAAGATCCTGAAAGCTCAGCATCCGGGTTGGGAGATGTCGCAACACGGCATCCATGCTCAGCGTGGCGTATCGTGTGCCGACTGTCACATGCCGTATAAGCAGGAGGGTGGGGTGAAGTTCTCTGACCACCAGATTCAGTCGCCGTTGGCTAAGATCGACCGCACCTGCCAGACATGTCACCGTCAGGATGCCGAGGTGCTGCGCCAGAACGTCTATGATCGTCAGGAGAAGTGCAACGAGGTTCGCAATCGTGCCGAGCAGGAGTTGGCCCGTGCCCACTTCGAGGCTAAGTTCATCATCGACAAGGGTGCTACTGAGGCTGAGATGGCGCCCATCCAGGCCCTGCTCCGCAAGAGTCAGTGGCGTTGGGACTATGCCATTGCCTCGCATGGAGCTACCTTCCATGCACCACAGGAGGTTACCCGTTTGCTCTCTCATTCTGTCGACTATGCCCAGCAGGCCCGTTTGCTCATAGCCCGCGTAGCAGCTAAGTATGGTCATAACGAAACCATCCCCGTGCCCGACTACTCGACTAAGGCAAAGGCTCAGGCCGCAATTGGTCTCGACATGCAGAAGTTGAACGAGAACAAGCAGAAGTTCCTGCAGGAAATCGAGCCCAAATGGATTGAAGAGGCAAAGAAAAACGGTAAGCTCATCGAGATATAAATCGTAATTCGTAAATCGTAAATCATTTTGATGTGGACTAAACCTTGGACTTTTAAGGAAGGCTTCCTCGTAGGAGGAGGTCTTATCTTTGCAGGGCTGATGCTGGAACTGAGCGTCGGCCCTGTGGTGTGGGATGCGTTTGCTTGGCCTGCCAACGGCATTGTGCTAGCAGTATTCCTGGCAATCATCGCTCTCCTTTTTATACTGGGCAATCATAAATCGTCAAATCGTAAATCGTCCAATCGTAAATTCAATTATGCCTTCCAATGGATGTCTACGTATCAGGCAGCCATCCCTGCTATGGTATATGCTGTGGTGCTGACCATTATCATGGGACTAACGCGCCAGCAGGTGGGCGGCACGTGGCTGAACAATATGCTGTCGTTCTGGCCTTTCGTGCTCATCTATACTTATATCGACGTGATTCTGGGTATCATCATCCTGCGGCGACTGATGCACTTAAGTTCGTGGAAGCGCGATATACCTTTCTTATTGAATCATCTCGGCCTTTTCATAGCATTGACCACTGCCACGCTTGGCAATGCCGATATGCAGCGGGTGAAGATGATTTGTGGGGTGGGCGAGCCTGAATGGAGAGCATTGACTCAGGCCGGTGCCGTCAAGGAGATGCCTATAGCCATCGAACTGAAGAAGTTTATCATGGAAACTTACGACGACGGCTCCCCCAAGCGCTATGCCTCAGAAATTCAAATCTTGACTAAATCCGGCAAAAACATCGAGACGACCATCGATGTGAACAAGCCCTACGAGGTGGACGGCTGGAAAATCTATCAGTACGGCTACGACACACAGATGGGGGCACAGAGCCAGATCACGATACTCGAACTCGTCAGCGATCCGTGGCTTCCGTGCGTTTATGTCGGCTTCTATATGATGCTGGCTGGCGCGGTGCTCATGACACTGATGGTGCTGTGGCGCAGATTGAAAAAGGCTACAGGGAAGGCACTTTGGGCATACTTCGCCCTCGTTGTCTTCGCATCTCTCTTTGCCTACTTCTTCTTTGACAGTTACAACACCAAGACGCTGGTGCCAGCCCTTCAGAGTCCTTGGTTCGCCCCCCACGTATTTGTCTATATCTTCGCCTACACCTTGCTTGGCGTAGCTGTCGTTATCGCCTGGTGGAAATTGGCCGACGATCTCGTCTATGTTAGCCTTGCCTTCCTCACCATCGGCATGCTTTTCGGCGCACTCTGGGCCAAGGAGGCTTGGGGGCACTACTGGTCGTGGGACCCCAAGGAGACATGGGCTGCCATTACCTGGCTCGCCTACCTGGTTTATATCCACTATCGTCAGATTCCTCGCCATCGTGAGCGGCTGGCCCTTTGGATGCTCATTGGTTCCTTTGTCCTCCTGCAAATGTGTTGGTGGGGCATCAATTACCTGCCCTCCGCCCAAGGTTCGAGCGTACACACCTATAGCACAAGCGAATAAACACTGATGCTCAGCAGGAATATAGAGATAACAATATTGGTAGAATATGAAGAAGATTTTGATGACAATGATGCTGGCCATCGCAGTGGTGACGGCATCGGCACAGACAAAAAAGCAGCTGTTTGATTTCGGCTGGCAGTTTACGCATCGCTCGGCTTTGCCGCTTGGCTCGTCCAAGAACGGAAAAACGCAGACCGTGGATCTGCCGCACGACTGGGACATCTTCGAGGGACCTGTCTCAGGAGAAGGCGTTACCGGTACTGGTGGCGGATGGTTTGAGGCCGGTAAGGGCGAGTATCGCAAGACCTTCAAGACGCCCGACGGCGAGGTGGTGAAGCTCCACTTCGAGGGTGTGTATCAGAAGGCCGAGGTCTTTGTCAATGGACAGAAAGCCGGGCAACATCACTATGGCTATACGCCGTTTACTGTTGATGTAACACCATATATTTATAAGAATAAGAAACAGACTAACGAGGTCGTAGTGAAGGTGGACAATAGCGAACAGCCTAACTGCCGCTGGTACTCTGGTTCCGGCATCTACCGCCATGTGTGGCTGGAAACGATGCCCGCGCTGCACATCGCCGAGAACGGCATCTTCATCACCACGCCGGAGGTTAATGCCGAAAAAGCTCGGGTACAGGTAGACGTGACCATCGCCAATGAGTCGCAGTCCGATCGCAATGCCACCGTTGTGGTCTGCGGTGCTCAACTGATGGTTGCTGTGAAGGCTGGCGAAAGCAAGACCGTCAGTACAACCACGATGGTGAATAATCCACAACTGTGGTCGCCAGAAAGTCCGACACTCTACGAGGCAAAGGTGGAGTTGAAGGAGAATGGCACGACCATCGACCGTCAGACGGCGAAGTATGGCATCCGCACATTCTCGTTCGATGCTGAGCGGGGCTTCGTGCTCAACGGTCAGAAGGTACTCATCAATGGCGCCTGCGTACACCACGATGACGGTGTGTTGGGTGCTATGGCCTTCGACGATGCGGAAATCCGCAAAGTACGTCAGATGAAGGAGGCGGGCTTCAACCTCATACGCACTTCGCACAATCCTACGACCCGTGCCTTCCTCGACGCCTGTGACTCGATAGGCATGCTCGTTATTGATGAGGCCTTCGACGGCTGGCGCACACAGAAGAATCCTTACGACTATTCTACTGTCATCGACTCCTGCTATCGTGAAGACATCCACGCCATGGTACTGCGCGACCGCAATCACCCAAGCGTCATCTCGTGGAGTATCGGCAACGAGGTCATTGAGCGCAAGGACATCCGCGTGGTCTATACCGCCCGACAGATGAAGCAGGCCATACACGAATATGACACGACGCGCCCTGTTACCGAGGCCCTCTGTGCCTGGGACAGCGACTGGGAAATTTTCGACCCGCATGCTGAGGTACTCGATGTAGCGGGCTACAACTACATGATCTTCAAGCACGCCAGCGATCATGAGCGCGACCCCAAACGCGTCATTTGGCAGACGGAGAGCTATCCTCGTGATGCTTTCAAAAACAGGGCCGTTGTAAACGATTTCCCCTACGTTGTGGGCGACATTGTATGGACAGGTCTCGACTATCTGGGCGAGAGCGGCATAGGCCGTTATTACTATGAAGGAGAACGGCCTGGCGAACACTGGTTTGACGGCGGCTTCCCTGAGTGGCACGGTGCCTACTGTGGCGACATCGATATTACTGGCTGGCGCAAGCCCATCAGCCACTATCGCGAAGTGTTATGGCATAACGATACACCTCTCTATTTGGCAGTCAAAGAGCCCGATGGCTACCATGGAAAAATCAAAGAGACAGCATGGAGCGTCTGGCCCACATGGGAGTCATGGACATGGCCCGGCTGGGAGGGTAAGCCCGTCGAGGTGGAGGTTTATACCCATCAGCCCGAAGTAAAGCTGTATCTCGACGATCAGCTCATCGGCACGAAGCAGGTAAGTCGCGAGACTGAGTTCAAGGCTGTCTTCTCTGTATCCTATAAAGCCGGTACTCTACGCGCTGAAGCCGGTGGCGAGAGCGTGACCTTAAAGACCGCTGGCGAACCTGCCTGTCTGCGTCTCACACCCGATCGCACCACGATGACAGCTGACGGACAGTCGCTTACCTTCATTACCGTCGAGGTGGTCGACAAGCAGGGTACACCCGTTCCCGAAGCTACTATTCCATGCGAAGCTACCATCAAGGGAGCTGGCACGCTGTTAGCTTTCGCCTCTGCCGACCTGAAGGACACAGAACCCTACACCTCGCCACGTGTAAAAACATGGAAGGGCCGCGCTCTCCTCGTTGTCCGCAGTACGCAGAAGGGAGGCTCTATCAACGTGAGCATCAAGAGCGCATTGCCTACTGCCGGTCTAACGCTGAAGAGTAAATAGCTATCCCTGCTATATCAGCCAGAGCCTTTGTCGTAAATATCTTCCGTCCATTCGTCACATTTCTATGCTGTTTATCCCAGAAATGAAAAAGATTGTTTTTAGGATGACAGCTCTCATGGCTGCAATGACAACGTCAAAAAGATATATATGAACAAAAATCGGCTTTTATATTTGGACAATCTGAAGGTGTGCCTGACGGCGTTGGTGATATTTCACCACGCCGGTCAGGCATACGGCGATGGTGGCGGCTGGGCTTACCATCCCAGCAATCCTGCTGAGTTTATGCCTTGGATATGGCACTTCTTCTCCGTCAATGCAGCCTTCTTTATGGGGTTGTTCTTCCTGATTTCAGGTTACTTCGTGCCTACGAGTGCTCATCGAGACCAACCATCATCGGCCTACTGATATTTGGCGGTGTGATGGGTATTGGCAGTTATCTGATCCGTCAGGTCAGCCCACAGGATCATTGGATCTGGCCCTTTGGTATCATCCCGCTGCCGATGGAACCTGCCCACTATCTGCAATACGTCATGATGTTCGTTATCGGCATTCTGGCACGACGATTTGCCTGGCTCGAAAAGATGGGTAACACCACTGGAGCTCTGTCATTAACGATTGGCAGCCTTCTGGCATTGGGCATCTATCTGCGTGATGGCGGAGCATGGAATGCCTTCGTTGCTGAGTGGTTTGGCATCTACGAATCGCTTCTGTGCGTATTTATCTGTTTCGGACTGTTCTGGCTGTTCCGCGAATATGGAAACTGGGAAAGCAAGTTCTGGCAGTGGTGCGCCGCCCAGTCGTATGGCGCTTACATCTTCCATCTGCTGCTAATGATAGTTCTGCAATATGCCACCGACAGCATCTGGATGGGAGCCTTCGGCAAGTTCATATTCATCGGCATCGTTACTACCATCTGTTCGTTTGTGCTCACCTGGTTGGTAAGGATGATTCCCGGAGCGAAGAGAGTATTATGATGATTGAGTAAAAATGAAAAAGACAGTTACAATGTTCCGTCTGGTGTGCGACTTCGTGGAGCGTTATGAGTAACTGGTTATTGGGATTTAAGCGAGCTTAAATGTTCTCTCGCTTAATCGCAGCCTTGACCTGCGCCATGTTGCTGCGCGAGACGGGGAGTGACTCGTGGCTGTGCTTGATGAGCAGCTGGGTGGAGCCGGAATGTGAGACAATCTGTTCTACCTGACCAAGATTGACCAGGAAGGCGCGATGGCAGCGGACAATCATTGGATAACCTTGCAGCGTTTCCTCCATCTGTTTCATCGTGGCGCGAAGCATGTCGGTATGCATCTGTCCGTCGCGCAGATGGCTCACCTTGACGTAGTTTCCCACGGCCTCAATAAATAATAGGTGGGAAATCTGGAGCGTCACAGTTTCGTTGGTCGTGCCAGTAAGCTTTAGCTCTTGCGGGCGGGGCTTCTCTGTTGGTTCTTCCACTTTGTTCACCGCAGAAATATCCTGCTCGTGAACTTCGGACTTGACATCCGCATCAACTTTCGGGCTATCCGTAGACATGCTTAGCAGGAATTTCTCTTGCATCTCCTTCAACTCCTCGTTCAGCAGCCGCGTCTCTTCCAGTTCCATCGCCAGATACTTACTGCGGAACTTGAAGCGCCAATAGAGTCCGATGGTGAAGGAGCAGAAGGCGATAATGACGAGGGTTTCAAGGAAATTGACCAAAGAGAACTGATTACCCTCTATGCGGTCGCTCAGTACAAAGTGGCGATAGAGACAGATGCCCAGTGCCACGAGCGGCGTATTGATAAGCTGGAACCTGAGGTTGCGGCGGATGATGTATTCTACGCCTTTCTTGAACGACCTCGGCATCTTGACGACATACTTCAGGATGATGTCGGTCATCATGCAAATGAAGAAACCTATTACTCCCAAAGCGATCAAATGCACGTAGGCCTGCCACTGCCACGCATCCAATCCGAAAGGTTTGAACACGGCCAGCGCCACCACAGTAAACGCGGTACTGATGATTCTTGTCGTTATCGTTTCTTTTCGTTCTTGCTTCATACTGGTTCACGGCTTCAGGCCGCAAAGGTAGTATATTTCCCTTAAACAACAAAATCATTCCTCACATTTCTGCCATTTATCACGCCATCCGTCACATTTCTATGCTGTTTATCCCAATTATGCAGGGGGTTCTGCAACTATATGTAATTTTGCAGCGTCCAATACGACAAATAAGTCAAAGATTCGATTTAAATGATGAGTGATATGAGAAATGTAAGTTTAAGATTCGCAGCGCTGATGGCTGCAATGATGATGACGATGACAGCCCAAGGAAAGACACAGGACTGGGGCGGACGAGTGATTGACGAGAAGGGCGAACCGATGCCTTTCGTGAATGTGGTACTGCTCTCGCTGCCCGACTCGGCTTTCGTGCAAGGCGCGATGACAGACATGGACGGCGTGTTCAAGATTGTGACGGATGTGAATAAGGGATTGTTCAAGGTGACCAGCGTAGGCTACCAGACCTTATATATAAATGCGGGTCAGGACTTGACCATCCAGATGAAGGAAGACACGCAGATGCTCAGTGAGGTTGTGATAAAGGGACAGTTGCCGAAGACTCACGTGAAGGGTGACGCCATGCGCACGACCGTAGCCGGTACGATACTGGAGAAGGCAGGAACCGTTTCAGACGCCCTGTCGAAGATTCCTTCGTTGGAGGCTGAGCGCGACGGCGGCGTGAAAGTGCTGGGCCGTGGCGATGCCGAAGTGTATATCAACGGCCGCAAGGTGCAGGACATGAAGGAACTCTCGCGTCTGCGCTCCGATCAGATCCAACATGTCGATGTGGTGCAGAACCCTGGTGCCCGCTATGCCGCCTCGGTAAAGGCCGTCGTCCGCATCACGCTGAAGAAAGCACAGGGCGAGGGCTTCAGTTTCCAGAACAGCACACAGTTCATGTACCAGTACGGCGGTTCGCTGAACAATAACCTCACCGCCAACTACCGTACAGGCGGACTCGACGTGACGGGTTCGTTCTGGGTAGGTACCTATAATCACTATAAGGGCTCACAGGTCAACGATATGCTTTACTATGTGGGGCCGAATCAGGTGACGGGTCACTCCACCCAGGAGATCAGACACCCTTGGCACGCATGGTCGCCACAGTTGCAGTTAAACTATATGGTCAACGAAAACCACACCTTCGGCGCCTATTACAAATACGACCGTACGCCCAGCGGCGAGACGAAGGGCGACTACTTGACGGATATGTTTGAAAATGGCATCCTGACTGAACGCTCGGCGAGCTACATCTGGCAGGACCAGAGCGTCAAGAAGCACATCTTCAATGCGTATTATAATGGTAAGGTGGGAGAGTTGGGTATCGACATGAACATCGATGGTCTCTTCGATGACACCAAGACGCCAGGCCGCACAACGGAGAAAACAACGGTTGTCGATGCCGCCCCCGTTGACCGAAACATCGAGAGCAATACCAACAGCGGCAATAATTTCTGGGCTTCAAAGCTTATCTTCAGCTATCCCGTGTTGAAGGGTAATCTCTCGCTGGGTGGTGAGTACAGCTACAACCACCGCACGGATGCCTACACATTTCAGGCTTCCGACTATGTACCCGTCAAGGCCACCGATACGGAAATCAACGAGAAGTCATCGGCCATCTTCCTCGAATACGGACGGCAGTTCGGCAAGGTGTTTGCTCAGGCCGGTCTGCGCTACGAGCACCTGACGAACGACTACTTTAACTTCGGTGTAAAAGAGGACGAGGTGTGCCGCAACTACGGCGACTGGTTCCCCACCGCCACCATCTCCGCTCCTATCGGAAAGATGCAACTGAGTCTGTCGTATCGCCGCGACATTCAGCGTCCGGCCTACTCAAACCTGACCAGTTCGACGATGTACGTCAACCGCTACACCTACCAGAGTGGCAACCCCTATCTGAAGCCAACCTACACCCACAGCATCGTGCTGAACGCGGCCTATCAGTGGGCGAACCTGACCGTCGATTACGGCCGCCTGAAGAACAGCGAGACCATGTCCACCGAGCCATTCCCCGGTAGCACCGATCCGCTTATCAGCCTCGTCCGTCCCATCAACAGTGAGGAGGACTACAACCAGCTCTCGCTGAGCCTGTCCGCATGCCCTGTCATCGGTTATTGGCATCCCATGTGGTACACGTTCACCGTCTTTCAGAACTACAAGACGCCGACGGCCAACGGCACCATCAAGACCCTCAACTCCCCGTACTTCACGTTCATCTGGAACAACGACATCGAGCTGCCCCACAGTTTCCGCCTGAGTGCCAACGCCCAGTGGGCCTCGAAGGGCGACTACAACAACTTCAGCATCACCGCCCAGCGTTTCAACCTCACGCTCGGCGTGCAGCGCGACTTCAACCTCCGCCGCTTGGGTATGCTGACCCTCGATGTGCGTTGCGTTGACATCCTGAACACCAACAAGACCGCTGCCGTCGTCTATGGCATTCGCGAACTGTCGACTGACAACCCCGCCCGCCGAACCTTCCTCATCAACCTCAATTGGAAGTTCAACGAGGCCCGCTCGAAGTACCGCGGCTCTGGTGCCGGCGAGAAACAGAAGGCACGTATGTAGTTTTACTCACTTTTTTCGCTGTCAGATGTAATAAATTCACTTTTCCTGCGACTAATAATATATAAGATTTAGTTGAACAATGGAGACGAAAGAATTAGAGAAAGATTTCCTGACGATGGTCGAGGCGCAGAAACGTACGATCTACAAGGTGAGCTATATCTATGCCAACGACCAGGACGACCTGAACGACCTGTTTCAGGAGACGGTGCTCAACCTGTGGAAGAGTTTCCCGCGCTATCGGGGGGATAGCAAACTTACGACATGGGTCTACCGCATCGCCATGAACACCTGCATCACGTTTCTCCGACGCTCCAATGCCCGTCCACAGACCGTTCCGATGACGGCCAATGTGGCAAGCATGGCAGCCGATGAGGACACGACAGGGCAGCTCAGGGAACTCTATCGCCTCATCAACCAGCTGGGGAAACTGGAACGCGCGCTGATTCTCCTCTGGCTGGAAGAACGAAGTTATGAGGAAATCGCCGACATCCTCGGCATCACCAAGACCAACGTCGCTGTGAAACTGAATCGTACCAAAGAGAAATTAAAGAAAATGTCGAACCGTTAAATTTGAATTGATATGGAACTTGAAGCATTGAAAGCCAGTTGGAACAAGCTCGATGAGCGTCTGGCAGAAACGGAAATAGTGAACCTTCGCATAGTGAAGGAAATGATCCAGCAGAAGACCAAGTCGGCCTACGACCGTATCATGGGACAGAACATCTATAGCCTCGTGATCAATGTGCTCATCATCTGTGGGGTATTCCCATACGTCTATATGAACACACCCGTTCAGACCACCTCGTTCGCCATCGTTGAGGGTGTGATGATCATAGGACTGATTCCCATGGTATGGAAACTCTCCCTGCTGTCGAAATTCGACCTGGGCGGCAAGAGCAGCAGCGAACTCAGTCGTTTGGTGCTCACTTACAAGAAGGTTTGCCATCAGGAGAAGGTCTGGATGATTGGTGCCGTATGCCTGGCTATGATCGCCTTCTACATCTTGGAATTGGGATTCAACACGGAGGCTGGTTATGAACTCAGCACAAGACTCATACTGCCATTGGGACTCTCAATGCTGACCTTCGCCTTGGGTCTTGTCTTTGCCAAATGGCAACTCCGCCGTCACGCCCAGCAGCTCCAGGAGATAGAGCGTGGTCTGGAGGAACTCCGAGAGTTCGAGAAATAAGAAATATCATACTTTGCTTGTATGACTGTTAATATTAAGTTAGAGTATTGAAAGCAGCACTCGTCGTGATGACGGGTGTTGCATTATAAAAAAAGAACAATGAATATTAGATTAGAAGAAACAAAAGATTATCGCGAGGTGGAGAACCTGACGCGAGAAGCATTCTGGAACGTCTATCGTCCAGGATGCACAGAGCATTACGTGCTCAATCAGTATAGAACAAATCCCGACTTCATCCCAGAGTTGGATTTCGTGATGGAAAGGCTACGGGTAGGCGACGGCACGTCGGGAATGGAGGATAACAAGATTATCGGTCATGTAATGTTTTCGAAGGCCGAAATCATCCTTGATGATGGTACCCACTTCCCTTCATGGACATTTGGTCCCATCAGCATCCATCCTGACTACAAGCGCAAGGGCTATGGCCTAAAGTTGCTGAAGTATGCAATAGATAAAGCCAAGGAGATGGGTATAGGTCTTCTGCAAATGGAAGGGAATATCGTGTTCTACAAGCACGCAGGCTTCGACCTCGCCAGCAAGATGAAGATTCACTATCATGCAGAACCGCGAGATTCAGAAGTGCCATATTTCCTCGCCCAAGAACTGATTCCTGGCTATTGGGGCAATCGTGAAGGAACTTATTGCCCGCCCAAAGGCTATTTCGTAGCCGACGAGAATCCAGAGGCTTTCGAGGCCTACGAAGCGACCTTCCCGCAGAAAGAAAAACTCCGCCTGCCAGGACAATTAGGATACGAAGAATAAAAAGTATCATCAATTACAATGGAACAATGAAGCATGTATTATTACTCTTGGCGTTTCTGATTACCGGAGCCATTCCCCTTCAAGCTCAAACACCAAGGCCGGAGGTTAAGATACTGATGGAGATTCGCCCGGAGGTGAACTACGTGACGCATCTCTACACGCTGGCGGAACTGGGATTCTCTGACTCGGTTTATGCTGCGAAGTATGGCAATACACTTCCACAGGCAGCTGTTGACACCTTGCAGAAATATAAGGACTACCTGACCTTCGGACAAGGCGAGGGAGGCATGTTGGCCGGGCCGTTCTTCTTCGGTGTTTCGTCAGAGAACATCCCTAATGCCGATTCGATGCAGGTGGTGATGAATGTAGTGATGAATGAAGGTAGGAAAGCGAATGCACCAGCCGATGTGATGGCTGCTGTCCGTGCCATCGCCGAAGTGTATGTAACTCACTATGACGCTTATCTCAAGAACGTCTATCCACAAGTGAAGGCCGATATGGAGGAGCGTCGGCAGTTGTTGACTCAGAAGATGCAGGAGCAGTCGTTCGTCAAGGACTGGGAGCGTGTGACGGGCTATACTTGGCGGCGGGGCGATTACCACTGGCTGCTGTATCGTGCAGGCCAGAAAGGTCCCTCGTACAACAATCTGAACGACAGCACTAACACCGTCTGGTACAATCAGGACATCAACTACCAGTTGGCGATGTTCAGCCATGAGTTCGGCATCTTCCTGATGCAGGACAGCATCGATCCCATCGTGGAGGAAATTAAGGAATACACACGGAAACTCAATTCAAAGCGTGATCTGACCTACGTGCCCTGGAGCGCCTTCGAGAGTCTGGCCTGCTGGTACAACTGCAAGATTGCAGGCCACAAGACTGCCGATTACCATGCCTTCGGCGAGGCCGATGTGCAGACGTTCTGTCGGATATTCGACCGTCTGTCGAAAGAGGGCATCAGCGACCCCGCAGAACTCTATCGCAAAGGAATTATAGAGTATTTAGAAGAATGAAACAGTTGCCGAACATCATAACTCTGTTTAGGATTACAGGCTCTTTAGGTCTGCTCTTTTGTGATGTGACGGGTGTGATGTTTTGGATAATCTCCACGTTTGCCGCCATACAAGAGGGACATCAGCCATAATTCTACTTCTTCTTATTTCATATTTTACTCTATTATATCTCTAATCTCTAACTAGAGATGAACTAGAGATGAACTAGAGATGAACTAGAGATGAATTAGAGATGAATTAGAGTTTAATTGGAGTTGAATTGGAGTTTAATTGGAGATATAATGTGTGCAACTCGTCACAAATCAGTACAGTTTATCCCAAAAATTTGGATAATATATTCATTCTATGTATTTTTGCACCGTCAAAACCATTAATTACAAACAAGAAAATAGTATGGAACAGAAGTTTTGTCAGAGCTGCGGTATGCCGCTCACAGAGGAAGTTCTCGGTACGAATGCCGATGGAAGTAAGAACGAAGATTATTGCATGTACTGCTACAAGGACGGCAAGTTCCTGCAGGATTGCACGATGGAAGAGATGATTGAGCATTGTGCTCAGTTTGTAGGTGCTGTGAATGAGGGGTTGGAAAAACCTATTACCAAAGAGGAGTACATCGGCATGATGAAGACGTACTTTCCCCAACTGAAGCGTTGGCACCAAACGCTGGATGTGAATAACGATGAAGCGATGAATGCTAATCCCGCTTTAGCCGGCATTAAAGAACTCATTGCACAGATGGCCGACAAACAGCCTATCGCTTATATCTCGTCAGTAGACCAAGAAGGTTTTCCTTGGACCAAGGCCATGTTGAAGCCACGTAAACGCGAGGGTATCAAAACCTTCTACTTTACAACCAACACATTCTCAATACGTGTGGCTCAATA
>JAEETB010000248.1 GCA_016286575.1 Prevotella sp. | reverse complement strand
ATAAGGGCCAGTTGAAGCCGTTGAGCTGGAGCACCATCTGCAAGGTTCGCAAGGAGCGTGAGGATATGCATATATCGGATGAGGCGGATCGTGCTTCATTTGAAAATCGGCTGAAACAAATGATGAAGGTGGCATAAAAGGGGCGGATTTTTCCGTTTCGATGAAAATATGGTGGATGGATTCCGATGGAGTCCATCCACTTTTTTTTGCTCTTTTCCGTAGGCTCTGCTGAAAAACGGCATCTTTTCCGCAGGAGATCGTGCACTCTGCGGAAAAATGGGGCTCTCTCTGCGGAAAAGCCAGGGCTTTGCGCGGAAAAGTATGAAAGTAGCTGTGGAAAAGTTGATTTTTGCTGCGGAAAGTTGAAATCCGGCTATCGACCATGATTGACGTTTTATCGCTTTGGTTCCATAGAATCATTGTAAATTTGCAACAAGTTGCGAGAACAGGCTGCACCTCAGCAATTCGAGTGAGCTCGATTGCATTCGGTTTGCACAGTTCTTGCCGTTGATATTAAATTTGTTGAATCCGAGTGGAGTGAGATTCCCAGGGTTAAAGTTCGAACGATTGAGCTCTTCTCACAAAACTTGGAACTATGACAAGAGATTTAAGTGAGTATGTATGCCTTGATGGCGTGTACGTGAAGGAGGATCAGGTGGTGAAGATGGCTGGCAATGCTGGCAGTTTCGCTGTGGCTGAACATTATCTTTGTGCGCTGTTGGCGCATGGGCTGATGTATGGCAAGACTGAGATTATTAATAAGGTGAACGAGGTGAGGGGGCAATATCAGGTTTTGCCATTTGCCAAGCCTGAAGACCAAGGCCCTCGCGACGAATATGGCCGCAGCCGCATGGAGTCCGTGGAATTGAAGGTCAGGAAGGCATACGGCCAGATGACTGAGGAGCGGCGGCATGAGGTGATGAAGCAGTGCCTGCAGTTGTTGAGGATGCAGAGTGACCTGTTTTCCAAGAAAAACGACTGGCTGGGCGTGATGCTGGTGGTACGTGACCGCCTGGACGGCAACATCAATCAGAATAACTTTTATGAATACGCGTGCGCGATTACGCCTGAGGATTGGCCTGAGGCATTGCGCATAGGCGAGCATACGGCCAAGAACTTCAGCCGCCAGTTGGCTGCTGAGGACAGGATGGAGGCTTACTATGACATGGAGAGTAACCCTCAGGAAAAGCTCTGTGATAAGCTGTGGGAGATCATTATTCAGGCTGTTCTTACGGAAATTCCGTAAAAATGGAGCAAGGTTTACGGAAGAATTTACGGAAATTTTACGGACTTACGGAATACGGGGTTGTGCATTGAAAATCATACTACTTTTGCATCGTCAATGAGACAAAAGAACAGAAAAATATTTTTAAACAAAAGAACATAAGGATTATGAAACGAAGAAGAATTTTGTACGTAGGTACGTTCGCGGAACTCGCAAGATTTGTAGAGTTGCAGGTGTTTGACGGTTTTAAAGTGGAGGACGATGAAAATGATTGGGAGTGAAAACAAAAGACTCACCATTCTGCTAAGAACAATGGTGAACGGCTATATGCTGGAGGTGAACAACGAGGGTTATATGTACTTCAATGTCCAAAGTCTGCTGGAAGGGTTCTGCATCCATGTGGGCATGGAGCGATTAGAGGCTATGACCAAGGAGGAAATCAAGGCGATGGTCAAATCTGTCAAGGACGGCAGCATTGCGAAGAAACTCCAGGCAGAGGTGACGGAGTTGAAAGCCCTGATTTCTGAGCAGAAAAAGCAAATCAGAGAGTTGAAAAAGACAATCAAGGAACTGAATGAAAATTGAAAAGTAAGACTATGGAGAAGATAAGGATTACGAGCGTAAGAAACGCTCATGGAGTGAAAGTGAAGCGCTGCTGCGCCAGTTGTCAGCACAAGTGCGTCGAAGCGGACGGTACAAGGGTCTGCGCACTGAAGATGATGGTGGTGGAACAGAAGTTCAAGTGCAAGCAGTGGCAGATGAGCGACGGCATGAAGAATGCTGGTAAAGGGGGAGGTGTGGTGCGCCTGAAAGGAACCACAGAAATCATTATTCATTAACCGAGTCGAAGCGAGTGGAGGAAGTCTACGTAGTGAAAATGGCCAAATTCCGACACAAACCTTCACTCACAAATTCGACAAGATTATGCGAAAGTATGTATTTGTTTTGAACGCCATTGAGCTGTTGAATCAGCTGCTGGATGGCAAGCGAGTGGAAGGTGTTCTGTACATGGATCAGAACACAGGTAAGTTAACCTTCAAGGCGTACAACCGCCAGCCACGAGTGCGTGAGAAAGACCAACTTGTGAAGAAGTTGCCTTGGGGCTGGGTCAAGGAGTCGCTGGAGCGTATCAAGGTGTTTGGCAGTTTCCCCAAGGATATGGGTACGGCGGGTGTCATGGGATTGCTCGAAGAGCACAACCGCGATGCGAAGAACGCCCTCATTGAGCGTGAGCTGGACATCATCGAGTTTTGTTAAACCTAAAAATTTAAAACAACATGGAAACATTAGTGACAATTGTGGAGGTAGGCGCATACTCTGAGCGCCAGTATCAGAAGCAGGACGGCAGCTCTGAATACTTCAAAAGCCGTGGTGTGGTGATGAAGCGTGGTGGCGACGTGATCTATGGTGAGATGACTGGGGAACTGGCCTCGAAGAACCGTGACACACAGTTCCAGCAAGGCATGCCCTACATTGTGAAGGGATTCTGGAAGCATCGCACCTGGGGCGACTCGAACGATCGCCATGAGAATAGTTTCTATATTACGGACATTCAAACACTCTGAGTATGGGATTTTGCTATCAGAAGAATTTCAGTAATCCAACATTGCCTGTAGACGAGGCCCAGTTTTGGGCCCTCGTCAGGGCGACGAAATGGAACGAGAACATCGACAAGTATCGTGAGACGGGCGATACTCAGTTGAAGCGCAAGTTGCCTGCGTTCATCTTTCAAGCGACGTTTGATGAAACCACGTCGAAGGCTGGGAAACTGGGGCGCTGGCGCAAGCAGAGTGCAACACGTCTGACGGGTCTCGTGGTGATGGACATTGACCATGTCGACGACCCCAAGGCGGTTTTTGATTCTTGGCACGGATCACACGGATGGACACGGATTCTACTTGTTTACATTACGCCAAGTGGTAAGGGGCTCAAGGTGGTCTTCAAGGCTGACCCCAAAGATGGTAATCTCATCGACAACCAGCACGCGATGGCGAAGGTCTTAGGCGTGGAGGTTGACGAAAGTTGCAAGGACGCAAGCCGTATGAGCTTCATCTGCAAGGAATCGGATATTTTGTACATTAATAAGGAGTTGTTTACGTATGAGAACAAGGAGTTTAGTGAGCGATATACTGCTCTATATCGAGACGGTCATTCACAGGGTACGAAGGAGAATAATTTAGGCACATATTCCACGGATTTACACGGCCTAAATAATTCTGCCGCAGATAGTAAAAGCAGTGATAATCCGTGTAATCCGTGCCAAGAAATAAAATGGAGAGGCTATGATGTACAGTCTATTATTGATAAGCGTTATGCAGACAAGCTGCCATGTGCAGCCGACAGTAACCGTCATACAGAGAGTCTCAAACTGGCAACCGACCTGTTACTTATGCTCGACGGGGATAAGCAGACAGTCCAGAAGGTCGTCGAGGCGCAGCCGTGGGTCAAGGAGATCATCGATGAGCGAAACGAGAATGTGGGGCAGACAGTTGAATCAGCAGCTGGTTGTATTGCTCAGAAAGAAAAGAAGTATGCTTCTTCCTTGCCCTCAAAGGCAATGCTCGCCGCGATTCAGGAGTACTGTGGCAAAACGTATCAGGAGATCACGAAAACGCAGGCGGCGGTGACGTTAAAGGATGACGATATGACGCGATGGCTCTGGGACTGGGGTGAGCAAATAGAGAAACTGGCTGAGGACTTCCCACTGCTGAAGGACATCTGCAAGGGATTGAAAAGGAACCAGTATCCTGCGGCGCTGTTTGTTGGTGGCGGCCTGCTTATGACCTTGATGACAAGGTGTACTTACAGATTCTATCATCGACCAGAAGAGTTGCGACGCCTGAATAACTCGACGCTGATCATTGGCGATCCTGCATCTGGAAAGTCTTTTGCAACCAGACTCTTTAAGTTGCTCGCGGCACCTATCGTGGCTGCCGATAAGATAGGCAAGGATGCGATCAATGCCTATCGTGAACAGATGCGCACCAAGGGGGCAAATAAGGAGAAGCCCAAGAAGCCTAAGGTGGTGGTCAGGGTGCATCCAGCTCGTACTTCTAATGCGCAGTTCATTCAGGACATGGTGAACAGTGTGGAGGAAATCGACGGCCAACTGATGCAGCTGCACCAACTGACGTTCGACACGGAGTTGGATAACACGGTGACCGTTCAGAAGGGCGGTTCGTGGATTGACAAGCAATCGCTGGAATTGAAAGCTTTCCATAACGAGGAGGATGGTCAGGCATATTCGAATAACGACTCGATCCTGCAGGACTTCTACGTGACCTGGAATTTCATCTACACAGGCACACCCATTGCCCTGAAGAAGAAGGTGAACGAGCAGAATTTTGGAAGTGGATTGGCTACTCGCTTGACCTGCATCCCTCTGCCTGCCACCAACTTTGAGATGATGGAGCGTGAGACGAAGGTGG
>JAEETB010000247.1 GCA_016286575.1 Prevotella sp. | reverse complement strand
AACGAGTGTCTGATGCAGGTTTATGACCACATGGACTACTTCAAGGATCACCTGACGCTGCGTCAGAGTGAGATTTCGAACTCGCCTGAGATTATCCGTCGATTAGGTGTCATCGCCATCAATACCGCTATTGAGGCCGACCTCTATGGTAACGTGAACTCTACCCATATCAGTGGTGTTAAGATGATGAACGGTATCGGTGGTAGCGGCGACTTTATCCGCAACGCATACCTTTCTATATTTACTTGTCCTTCAGTGGCCAAGGGTGGTGTGATCAGCTCGATCGTACCGTTTGTTTCTCACCAGGACAGCTCAGAGCACGATGTGAACATCATCGTGACGGAGCAGGGTATCGCCGATCTGCGTGGTAAGGGTCCCATCCAGCGTGCAGAGTGCATTATCGAGAACTGTGCACATCCTGACTACAAGCAGTTGTTGTGGGATTACCTGAAGATCGCGAAGATGGGTCAGACACGCCATAATCTGCCTGCTGCGTTCGCTATGCACGACACGCTGGCTCGTAAGGGTGACATGAAGTTGACTGACTTCGCTGAGTACGTGAAGTAATAAACACAATGGGGCTGGCCTCGATGGTTTTGATAAAAACTTAACGAATATGAAAACGACATTAGAAGAACTAGAGAACAAGTATTGTGTGAATCTCGAAGGTGAACTGGACACTGCTGCTGCAGTAGAAGTGGATCGTATCCTGAAACCATTATACACGAGCAATGGTAAGGACGTAGAGATTGAGTGCAAGAAATTGGAGTATATCTCCTCCAGTGGTCTGCGTATCTTGAGCAGAATCCTGAAGGGTGTCAAGGCCAGTGGTAGTCAGGTGACAATCAGAAATGTCAACGGTGACATCATGAACGTGCTCAGACTGACAGGCCTGAGCGCGCTCTTTAACTTTGAATGAAAAGACGGAATAGTTATCTGATATCCAGGGCGCTCCATACTTTCATGTGGGCCTCAATATTGTCGTCAGTAGCTCAACTGCTGTCAACATTGATTGATGCCATCGTAGTGAGTAACCTGATTGGCCCTGATGCCATCTCGGCAGTCAATGTGTCAGTGCCAGTTCTGTCGCTTGTGAGTTGTCTCGCTATCCTGTTAGGTGTGGGTGGATCGATAGTGGCTGCCAAGGCAATGGGACTTCGGAATATGGAGGAGACCAATCGGGTCTTCTCCGTATCGTTAAAGGCCACGCTGATTTTTGGATTGTTTATTTCTGTGGTTGGCTATTTGCTGGCACCTGCGATTGTGGGACTCATATGTCCTACAGAGAGTCGTATCTATCCATTGGCTGCCAGCTATCTGCAAATCATTCTCACCGGTATGGTCTTTATGTTAGGAGGCTTTACCTTGCAATCTTTTGTCAAGACTGACGGGAATCCCAAACTGGTGATGAGGGCCGTTGTCTTAGGATGTATCGTCAATCTGGTTTTTGACATCATCTTCATCCAGGTCTTCGATATGGGTATTGCAGGTTCGGCATGGGCTTCTGTCTTGGCATATATAGTTGCTTTTGCTGTTTGCTTGCTACATTTCCGTATGCCTCGTTGTTCGTTGCGCTTTCAGCTCCATGCCAGAAGTACCCATGGATTAGGCACCATCGCCAAGGAGGGGGCTCCCTTAAGTGTCAATTCGCTATTGCTGGGTGTCTGCACCTATTTCATCAATACGATCGTCCTGCATGTTGCAGGTGATGACGGTATGTATGTGTGGTCACTCTGTCTGCAGTTGTTCTCCATCATGCAGTTGGTGCTTGGCGGCATCTCCACCAGTATCTTTGCGATTGGGGGCTTGTTGGCAGGTGAGCGTGACATGGAGGGACTGGGTATCCTGACACGAAGAGTGCTTATCTATGTCAGCGGTGTGCTGGCTGTTATCGTCGTTGTGATGCTGGTATTCCCTGAGTTGCTTCCCAGTCTGTTTGGTGGTAGTCATCTCTCTGGTCGCGCTACGTTGGACATTGCCTCTCCGATCCGTATTTACGCGTTGCTGCTTGTGCCCTATGGCATTGTCGCCGTTCTGCGTTCGCTTTATCAGATTATCGGGTTCCGTAGCATGAGTATGATTCTCAGCATCACCCAATTGGTGGCAATGGTGGCCTGTGTATGGTTGTTTGCCCTTGTCAGCTCCGATATGCTATGGTGGGGATTCCCCGTATCGGGCATCATCTTATTATTGGTAACTGCGGTTTTCAGTTGGCAAAAGCGTCTTCAGAAGCCACAATTGGCCATGATGACGCTGATTCCACAGACGATTGGTGGGAAGTCGCTTAATTTCTCCATCAGACTGACTCGTGAGGACGTGACCAGTGCATTGGATGATATCAAGACCTTCCTGAAAGACTATCAGGTGGCGGAAACAACGATCTTCAGAGTGCGTCTCTGTTGCGAAGAACTCTTATACAATATGACCGACTATGCCGTCGAGAAATATGCAGAGAAACACTTTGCTGATATCCATATCCTGTTGACTGATCCTCAGGTGAGCGTGTTGCTGAAAGATGACGGACGTCCCTTTAATCCGATTTTCAAGAATCGGGAACTGAGGGAGAAAAATGCTGATACAGATTATGAACACTTGGGCTTGTTGCTGGTTACAGGCGAAAGCTCCTCGATCAACTATAAATACATGTACGACCAGAATATGGTCTTCCTAACTTTCCAACGAAACTCATAAAAACAACAATATGAAGACTAACGAATACCTTCAACCATTTTGGGACGCTTTTGAGCGTTTTGCAGATCTGCCTGCTATCGTTGATAATGGTGGGCGAGTAACCACCTATCGCCAATTAGGTGAACTGACGCGTAGAATAGCGGGAGGACTGGCACGTCTGGATTTGCCGGAAAACTCCCTGATCCCTATCCTGCTGCCTACCTCGATGGAGTATATGGCTGCAGAGTTGGGTGTCTGGATGGCTGGTCATGCTGTTGTGCCGATGGGTACTACTTTCCCTGAAAGTCGTATCGAATACATCAAGGATCATTGTGAGGCGCCGCTCATTATCGATGCCCAGAGACTCCAGGAATTCTCAGAAGCTGAAGAGCTTCATGACGAGGTCACGCGCTTTGAACTCGATCAGAAGGCCATTCTGATCTATACCAGTGGATCGACGGGTGAGCCCAAGGGTATCCTGCATTGCTTTGACAGTCTATGCTCCCATGTACACACTGGTACCCTGCAGGAAGAGCATACTGATATGGTGTGGGCTACCTCGTCGCCATTCTATTTCGTGGTTGCTATGTCGAACTTCCCAGTGTTGAAGGGTGGTGGTCAGTTACATTTCTACACAGGCGACGTGCTGTTCGATGTCAGGAAACTGGAAGACTATATCGAAAAGTTTGGCGTGACGCATAGTTTTATCAGTCCTGCCGTATTGGCCAATTTCCATAACCGCTCGAAGTCGCTCAAGGTCGTATTCACGGGTAGTGAGAAACTCGTTAACCAGTGTTCGCGCGACGGTTATCTGCTCTACAATAATTACGGTATGACTGAAACGCTGGGCACGTTGCTGCACTACAAGGTGGATAAACCCTATGAGTCTACGCCAGTAGGCGTGCCCAACAATGCAGAAGTTCAGGAATTGATGCTCGTGGACGACGACGGTAAGCCTGTTGCCGAAGGCGAAGAGGGTGAGCTGGTGGTTAAGGGATGCTTCTGTAAATGTTACTACAAAGACCCTGAGCGTACAGCTCAGCTCTATCAGGATGGCTGGCTGCATACCAACGACATCATGCGCCAACTGCCAGATGGCAACCTCATCTATGTGAACCGTAAAGACTGGATGGTGAAGATCAATGGCCAGCGTGTAGAGCCGGGTGAGGTCGAACAGGCCATCCAGCGCATCGATGGTGTTACGAACGCCATTGTCAAAGGCTTCGATGGCAAGACAGGTAGTCAGTATCTTTGTGGCTATTACACCAGTGATGGAGATATCACCCCCGAAGCCATCAGGAATACGCTCGCAGAACGTCTGCCACCCTACATGGTGCCCCTGCACATTGTGAAGGTGGATGAGTTTTCCTACCTGCCTAATGGTAAGGTGAACCGTAAGGTTCTGCTGCCACCTGACACTTCAGAACTCCTTTCGAACTACGTAGCGCCTACCAACGAGATAGAGCGTACGCTTTGCGAAGCTTTTGCCCAGGTACTTGGGATGGAACAGGTGGGTATCGACGATGATTTCTTCATGCTTGGTGGCGACAGTATCAAAGTGATGCGCCTGCAACAGCAGTGCGAAAGCCTGAGTCTGACATCCAAGATGATCTATAAAGGTAAGACCCCACGCCATATCGCAGAACTCTGTGACGTGGTGGGCGGTGATGTCGCCTCGCCAGTCTTCCCCGTTGCCCTCTCACAGACTCAGATGGGTATCTATGCCGAGAGCATGGCCCGTCAGGGAGAGGCTGCCTATAACAATCCCATCCTGTTGAAGATTGATGCAGAGATCGATGAGCAGAAGTTGGCTCAGGCTATCGAACAGGTGGTCAGTGCCCATGCCTTTATCAAGACCCGTATCGAGGAAGACGCTGAGGGTAATCCTGTGATGGTGCCTTCAGATGCAACCTATAAGCAGACCATCGAACAGATGAGCGAGGCTGAGTTGGAGGCCTTGAAGCCCCAGCTCATTCAGCCCTTCAACCTGCAGAAAGACCAGTTGTTCCGTATTCG
>JAEETB010000017.1 GCA_016286575.1 Prevotella sp. | reverse complement strand
TTCTTTTCATCAGAAACCTTATTGGCTTGGAGAAGAGCGATTGTATCATCAACAAGTTCATCAACGATAAAGTTGAACAACGTCTTTTCGTTGTTTAAAATATTGGCAACCTTCTTCATCACATAGATATCACCGTTCTTATCCTTAAAATCATCCAAGCTGTTTAACTGACCAATGACTTTATCATATTTACCCTTTTCCAACTTTGTGTTGAGCTCGTCATCAACGTTCTCACTATGATAAGAGCCCGCATTTTTCTGTTTCGGCTTATTGGTAGTAAGATCACAATAGGTCCAAGTATCCACATAGGCTCTATAATTATCGGAACCATTATCATCCTTATAACCGATATGAAGTTCTCCACCCTCATAATAGAGGAATTCTCCCCAACGGTTAGTTGTACGCTTGAGAAAATCATAGAAACTCTCATTATACTGCACAAGATAAGGGAAGATATGCTCTTGAGAATCCTTCTTCAAGTGCTTCATATTGGCGAAGTCTATCTTGATTCTCTTCTCGTCATCATTTGTCGCATAAGGAATATCATAATTCTGGATCTCTTCGGTCAGTATACCCGAACCGAGTTTCTTAGTCACAAATGAGCGGCAGTATTCCTCCTGGGTCAGCAGGTGGTCCGGACTATACATTTTCAACGAGACATACATGGCATCCTTCTTATACTTCGGCACAATCTCGTAAACATAGTAGTCGTTGCACACTTCCTTATTATTATCACTTGTCAGCACAACCTTTTTATTAACAAAGGCCTTTTCCAAGATGTCCCGACTGACATCGGCTTTATAATATGTCGTCTGGTTGCCCTGCTTTACCTGTTCAGGAGCTATCTGTATCTCTGCAAAGATGTAGTTTGGACTATACATCTGCTTCATGAATCGTATGTTCTGAGCATTCAGGGCAAAATGGACTGGACCGTCTCCCTTAATATTCTCCGTTATCGTATCCTTATCATTTTCAGTGATTCTTTTTCCTGTGTAGGAAACACTGAAATAACACTTTGCTTCCTTAATCTCTGAGCCTGTAGAAATGGTGAGCGTTTCATTCTTAATGCTAACGCCATTGGAATCCACCGTCCCCTCAACTCCATAAAAAGTCAATTGTAATTTAGCCATAGTCCTATTTTTTAAATTGGTAATATCATCAAAAGCCACCCATCATATCGGAACCTGATCCTATATTATTCATCTGCTCCCAGACGCATAGATCGGATGGCATCCTCATTATGAGCGGCTTCCTCCTCCTGGCGGAGCTTGTTTCGCTCGTTCCTCTCGAACAGCCACTTGTCGTGGGCATCCTCTATCTCCTTCAGTTTCTTTTCATACAGATTGTCGCGCTGAGTGTCCCAATCTTTGTTCAGTCTTTTCAGCGCTTTGTCCAACTTATCCAGATCATCAGGAGTCTCACCAGGAGCCAAAGCGGCAAACTTAGCCTTCGAAGAATTATTGGCATTCTCCATGAACGCCTTGCACTCCTCATAGATAACCTTGGCTGCATTTTTCAGCACATCGTAACGGTCATCGTCCACCTCAGGCATCGTCACATGAAGATATTTCACATCGTGATTCTCTGTCTCACCATCTTCATCCACCGTATCCACCTGCAAGGTATCAACCTTCATCTTGAATTCCGGATGGACATATAAGACGGCCTTCTGTATGGGAACCAGATCCTCATCATACTGCGGAATCAACATGAAGTGGAAATCATCAGGCTTGGCAATCTTAGCACAGTCTTCCAACTTCAGGAATTCTCCTTCAATAAAGGCCTGCACGTTTAACAATGCTCCAGGCTCAGCCTTCACACAGAGATCCATGAAACGGAAATTCATCTGAGCCACATATTTCGACAGCTTATCATACAGCTTGTCATATTCCATAGAAGTTGCTCTTCTCATAACTATATCTCAACTATAAACTATTCACTTTTCACTACTCACTCTTTTGGTGCATCCTCGCTCTTGAGCTTAGCACTCAGGCTGCCGCCACCTCCTGCACCAGGCACGGCGATACCGTCGCTGATGTTGCTCGACTTGAACGACGACTTCGCCTCCAGATTGTCGAATACGCCCTTTGGCGCCTTGACATCGCCCTTGACATCTGCCTTACCGTTGATGGTGGTGTCGCCATAAAGTGCTGACTTGCTGCCACCCATGGAGGCATTGCCGCCACTGAGCTGTACGACAGCCTTGCCGTCGCCCTGCTGAATCTCCAACGTCTTGTCGGCAAAAGCACCGATCTCCTCTGACATCGCCTGGATCTTCTTGCTCTTGATATCCTTCGACTTCGCACCCACATACATCTTTTCTGATACGAGGGTCATCGTGCTGCCTGCGGCCAGCTTGTCGTCGGTCAGCTTCTCCTTGTCGACATCCATCGACTTCACACTGACGGTCTTCGCATTCAGGCTGATGGCTCCTGTGGCCTTGCCCTCAGCATCGGCAGCGAGGATGTCGGTCTTCTCTGCACGCACGGCTATCTTACCGTCCTTCGTCAGGGCCTTCGTTGCCAACTTGCCGTCCTTCACCTCGTAGTCGAGGCTCTCTACAGCGACGGTCTTCGAACGGATGATAACATCACCCTCAGCGGTATACTCACCCTTGGTAATCTTACCCTTGTCGTCGCGCTCAATACTCTTCGGATTGGTTGTAGCCACTTCAATCGTCTGAGCCGTCATCTTGATCTGGCTGTCCTTGGTCAGCTCCTTCTCCGTCATACCCTTGTCGTCGCGCTGATAGTCAACGGCTTCCATATTGATATTCTTTGAACGCAGGTCGATATTGCCAACTACGGGCAGTTCCTTACCATCAGGCGATGCGTTAACCGTCGACAGGGAAATGTTCTGTGAATTCACGGAGAATCCTCCATTTTCAATCAGTTTGCCTGAATCGTCAGACATGCTTGTAGTGAATCTCGGAGTACGGATCCTGATACCGGCTTCGTCGTTAGTATGAAGATTACCATCGCCATCAACGGATGCAATATCGATTGACTCGGCCTTAATGGTCATGGTAGCCCCCGTGGTATTTTTCTTGAATTCATCACCGGTCTTCAGAGCGCTCTTCTCAGTCTCCAGAGCCTTCTTCTTACGGTTTACCTCAGCCAACTGGGCCACTGTGTGGATAAAGCTGACTGTTGTGTGATAAAGTGAAGGCATGAGGCTGTTCATCTCTGCGTGTATCTCGTCGAGATCGTCCATGCTCACACGCAGTAAGTAGTTTTCACTCTGGTTCAGTTTGTCTCGCTTCTCCAACAGTGAGGTCATATTCTTGAAGAAGCTGTCGACAGCTTTCTTCTGATCATCCATGACCTTCTTCAGGTTTGTGGCCTGTTCTGTCAGATCCTTCACCTGACTCTCAATGCTCTCCTTACGAACATCGTTGGCAATGGCAGCCTCCATATTCAGGTTGTTGTCAGCATGAATCCATATGCCGCCCTTGTCTGCCGACAATCCGTTCTGGGAGAAGGCGCCCTCAGAATCACTGCTGTGAAGTACGATACTGCCGGCCTGAGAAATCACCTCTGATGTATCACAAACCACATCCTCCATACCGTCCACGCCAGGATTGACGGCTATCTGACGAATGCTGGGGGCACGGCTGACAATCTGTCCCGACTCACCAACACCTTCCACATCCACACCGCTACCTTTGATAATCACATGGCCAATACCGCCCTGCAGTTCACCACTCCTGTCGACATTGCCTATCACAATCTCAGGGGCAGAGATAACGATACGATCATTATCACGATAGAACAGACCCTTTTCCAAACGACTGAAGATATCGGTCTTGATCTGCTGTACTTCAGACTTCTGCGCGTGAATCTCTTCCAGATCCTTTTCTACACACTGCTGAAAATTGTCTAACAGCTTCTTCCATTCATTATATATATACTCCATTGCGCTTTCAAATTTATAATGTCTTTAATCTATCCATGATATAATTCAGAGATTTCTTCACATCCTTATTCTCATTATCGTCGGCCACCAGATTTTCTACACTGCCGACCTCTGCGGCAGCAACCTTGGCTTTCGGTATATTATTTTCTTCAACAACATCAATAGAATTGCCCAAGGTGTAAGTACTTCCATCGTAGGTATACAGGATGGATCCTTTCTTTGAGTTTTCCCATACTTTGTTTTCGCTTACAACCTGGAATGGATTTATTCCTTCCTTTACTTCGGCGAACGGATCAGCGAATGCCTTGTTCAGAGCCAGGTCCTTGCCTTCGAGCGGCGGGAAAGCCTTCAAAGACCCTGCATAATTATTCCATTTATTATCATTACTGCTGTCGGCAGCTGTCTTTGGCGCTGGCTTATTAGCAACATCATCTCGCCAAGCGTCTTGGAACCCTAAGCCCTCAAGCAGGAAAATAGCAGCAACTCGCCTCATGACCTTCCGGTTTACTTGCGAATCGGCCTTCGTCAACTCATTCTCCAATTTCTGGCGGTCACCCTCAATTTTCTTGTAATAGATGGATACGTCTGCCGCTTTCGTGAAAGCCGAGGTCATGACGGACTTGTAATCCTTAAACAGAGAGGTACCATAGTTCCAACCTATCTTACGGGTAATCTGCTTTTCGTCCAACTTCTTGAAAGCCTTCATTTTGCAGATGGCCTTGCGCAGGTCGTTAGCAGCGCTCAATATCTTACGACGATGCTTGATACGGGCATTAATGATAGGCCGTTTCTGCTGTTCCTCAGGAACGTTTGTCAAATTCCTACCAAGCCAATAATTCTCTATGGCATCGTCATCAACATCACCCAGACCATCTACTTTATATTTGTCGGTGAATCCCAGGTCTGCCTCAGTCAGTGGTTGATAATCACCTTCTTTCCAGAACACAGCCAAATTATCTGCCAGACTCTTACATACCAAATCAGGACTGTTATTGTTATTGCTGTCGAATTCATTGGCGTAGATCTTGGCATTTTCAATGGCTCGCTTGAAACTACGTTGTTCCTTCACGCACTTGTTATAACGCGAACGGTAGTCGTCATCAATATCGCTGACAATAGCTTTTACCTTTGAAATAAGAGCTGCAACGCCATCGGTCAGAAGCAGACCTTCCCGGATCTTGTCCTTCGATTTTTCTACATTCGTATTGTTGAAGGCTGCAGCGTAACTGGTATCAGGATAGTCACACTCGTCATCGCCAGTTTCCAGTTTCAGATACCGGTTCGACTTCACCACTGTAGCACCTTCAATGGGCCGTACTACAATCTCGAACATCGATCTTAGAATTGACAAGTCAACTAAAGTGACTATTTTCTCCGACAATTTCTTAGTGACAGCAGCCATGATGTCGGTACCTACCTGTGCCAACCCACCCCCTATGGTATCCTTATGCGGTCTCCAGCTACTGCCGATATTCGTACCGGAGACCAGTTCCAGGTTATTGCCTGCCTCAATCTTCACATTCTTTCCTTTAATCTCAATATCGCCATTGGGAGCAGATATCGAGATGCCCGTGAAGGCATTGATACTCACATCGCCCCAAGGAGACTTGATCGACACATTACGCTCGTCGGTAGAGCCCGAGATGGTATAGATGCCATATTTATCTGTCAACTGGAATCCGCCTTCGAAATTCTTGGTCTTATCACCTAAATATGTGAAGTCGAAACCGGCTGTTCCAGGTAAGAAGGTTGTCACAAGTTCATAACCGGGGGTGAGAGCACCGGCGAGGAAGGCGGCAAGTCCAGCGCCACTGCCGTCGTCCATACGGAGGGTATGACCGCCGGGGGAGGACAGCACAATGTCGCGCTCGGCCAGAGAACCTGGCACCTTATTGCCCTTCATGGCCAGACCACCCACGACATAGGGATTCTCGACGTTGCCATTGGCAAAGTTCACAAGCACCTCGTCGCCCTCGTAATGCTTGCCGTAGATACCATTTGACTTACTGGCAGCACTGGTGGCATAGACAAGCCATGGGGTAGCGATGGATTCAAGATCCTTAGAATCCCCATCGTCCTCGTTTTTCTGCCATGGGAAGTAGACACGCACACGATTCTGATTCAGAGGGTCGTCGGCATCGAGTACTGTGGCCAACTGAGGGGGGGAGTAGCGGAAATGACCCGCAGGCAGCATCATGGGGTAGAAATTCGTGTCGGCGTTTTGGGCAAGACCAATCACCTCGAAAACAAGCTTCGTGGTTTTCACAACTACCACTTGTGATTCCTCAACCTTGTAATCAAGAACCGTTTCAATCTTACCTTCAATCTCGTTGACAATAAACTGGTCGCCATTGACCTTGATAATCTGACCGAGTTTAAGATTGGGGTAAGTGGTATCAAATTTAATATGAACAGCTTCATGGGCGGCGGCCAGCTCGCCTTTAAGAACGAGACGATATAATTTTTTATCGTACGGCGAATGGAGTTCTGTGAAGGGGTTAAAGGCAAGGTTCTTCCCCAGATCCTTGAATTCATGCATGCCGTACTTCTCCGGCTCAGTCTGTTCCTCAAAATATTTCGAATCGTTATCGTCGTTAACGGTTTTACTGTTCCTCTCTGCCAAGGCACGGTTGTACAGATCATCGAAAAGCTGATTGCCAATCCATTTGGGAATATTCCCAGTATTACCCAGGAAAGAGGCAACTTTCTTCATGATCCAGACATCCAAACCGTTAGCCGGGCTACAACCTGCCAGGTTCTTGATAACATCGGGACTCTTCGGCAGCGGACTATCCATGATGTTGGAGGAGTAGGCGGCCTCGGCATCAAATGAATCTTCGGCTTTATCCGAGTTCATGCCACTATCCAGATCACAGTACTTCAAGTCGGCCCAATCACTGATGGGTGTAGGCGTCTGAGTTTTGTCATAACCTAAGTTCAGCACACCATCCTCATAGAACATGAATTCACCCCAGCGGTTAGCCGTACGAGCCAGCATGTCGTAAACACTCTCATTATATTGCACGAGGTATGGGAAAATATGTTCCGTGTTATTACGTCTCAGCACATTCATGTTCTTACTTAGACCCTCCATTTTCTTTTCACTGTCGTAGGGGGCCGTCACATTTTCCAATACCGTAGGCAGAATTTCATCACCCAACTTCTTCGATACAAACGCCTGACTACCGAAATGAAGCGTCAACAGTTTGTCGAGGCTGTAGATACCCAGCGTCACGAACATCGATGTAGGTTTGTAGTTAACCTTTACATCCTTCACATAATAGTCTTCGCCAACGAAGTCTTCTTGACTATCAGAGGGCAGGGATGACAATGACACTTTCTTATCGGAAAACAGTTTTTCAACTACCTTCTTGCTCACAGGTTTCCATGTTTCGGTGTTCACTTCAGTCGATTTCGTATCAGCCAGACTGATCTGAATCTTAGCTATGATTTCCGTCGGCTGATACATCTTCTTCTGGAACTTGAAATCCACCAAGCTCAGATTGTACCTCTCCGTGGCTGACGATTCCGCCTCAGGCGTCAGAGCGACAGTGGCTTCACCCTTGTCTGTATAGAGTGATATTTCACCCGTTACTGACTTACCTGATTTCGAATCATTATACTCGACATTATACAGTGTCAATTTTAATTTTGCCATATCCCGAACCCTATCTTATTTATTCAATAAATGTACTTTGGTAATTATTCTCTCTGCCCAAATAGATGACCGAGCGGACCTGAAGCGTTACGTTGAGCAGCATCTGCTTGTCTCCACCGTCCTCTTCAATCTTGGTAGAGTATGTCTCTTCCACATGAACCACATAGCCGTCGACCACCATACCATCCTCATAATTTGACATACGCTCGTTAGCGCCATAGGTAATATTGAAAAGGAATGAGAAGCATGTATGCTCATTGGAAATCAGACGTCTGTAGAACGTTCTGGCGTGACGTGGAGAGTTGACACGGATGGTGAACTGCAGGATGACGGGCTTGGTCGCTCCATAGACTTCACCGGAATCATTACGCTTATGTTCACACTGATAATCAAAGTGCTGGACGGTCAAGCAGTTCTCCTTCAACACATTGATGGGGTTATCCAGAAAGTTATCTGGCACCACCACTGCCTTTAACTCATTTGAAAGTAATGTTGCCATAGTTTATCTGCAAATAAAAGTTGTATCATCAATTGTCATTTTCTCAGCTCCAATGGCTATCTTTAAGAGTCGACGACGAGAGCTGTCGATATCATAAATCTCAGAGAGGGAGAAACACTTCGCATCCTCAAAGTAGATGGTCTGCGTATCGTTTTCATCGAATTTCTTCTCAACAGCCAGACTGATGACAATCCGGCCATTCTGTACACCTTGACTATAGAACCATTCAAAAAGACTCAAATCAGTCTTTCCTGGTGCTACTACAACAACTTCGAGTCGCTCGCAACGGGCAGCGCCTTCTGGACGGAACTCATTGTACGGGCGGTCGAACACAAACCGACAATCTGACATCAAATACTGCTTGGAGTAGCGCTTGATGTTGTTGTCGCCAAATTCTAAAACTGCTGTTAATGCCATAATATATTGTCTTTAATTTTTTAATTACTGGTGCAAAGTTACGGATTATTCTGACGTCCGCAAAGTCTTATTCAGTTTTTTTATGTCTGTTGTTGCGACAGGGAGAACATCATGCGACAGAAGTCGCCCACACCTCCCTAATCCTGTCGCGCCTCAAAGGTCTGGCTGATATTCTGCTCACGATGACAGACACGCACCTCAATACCGAATTTTGCGTGAATATGCTCCGCCAGATGCTGGGCAGAGTAGACACTTCGATGCTGGCCTCCCGTACAGCCAAAGCAGAACATCAGAGACGTAAAACCTCGCTGGATGTAACGACGCACATGGGCATCGGCCAATTTATAGACTGAATCAAGGAACGTCAGAATCTCACCATCGTCCTCGAGGAATCGGATGACAGGCTCGTCAAGACCTGTCAGCTTCTTATAGGGTTCATAACGACCAGGGTTGTGGGTAGAGCGGCAGTCAAACACATAACCGCCACCATTGCCACTCTCATCCTCAGGAATGCCCTTGGCAAACGAGAAACTGAAGACTCGCACCACCAGCGGTCCCTGCGCATCATATTTTGAGAAGGTAGCAGGTCCATCCTGCGGGTGGGCTTTATAGGGGTTCAGATCAGTTGTCTTGTAGCCATCTGCACGACTGGCAATTGTCTCAATCTGCTGGAACTGCGGAAGTTCTGTCAGTCGACGCAGGACATCCATCAGATAGGGATAGTGGAAAGTGGTGTCCAGCAGTTCGCGCAGGTTCTGGATGGCAGGCGGAATGCTCTCCACGAAATGTTTCTTCTGCTCGAAATAGCCTCGGAAGCCATAGGCACCCAACACCTGAAGTGTACGGAAGAGCACGAACAGCGACAGACGGTTGGCGAAATGACGCGACGGCGGAACCTCGGTATAATTCTTCAAGGAATTGTAATACTCATAGACAAGCTCGCGACGCAGCTTATGGGGATACTTGGCCGAAGCCTGCCATAAGAACGAAGCGAGATCATAGTAATAAGGCCCCTTACGCCCACCTTGGTAATCGATGAAATACGGATTGCCGTCATGGTCGAGCATCACGTTACGAGCCTGGAAGTCACGATAGAGGAAACATTCGCCCACCTCATATGAGTCATTCGTCAAGTCCTTGGCAAAGAGTCGGAAGTCGGCCTCGAGCTTCAGCTCATGGAAATCAAGTTCGGTGGCTTTCAGGAAGCAGTACTTGAAATAGTTCAGGTCGAAGAGGACACTGTCGACATCAAACTCTGCCTGTGGGTAACAGTTGGAGAAGTCCAGTTCACGTGCGCCACGTATCTGAATGTTCGGCAGTTCACGAATCGTGCGTTTCAACAGTTCCTGTTCCTTCAGGGTATATCGTCCTCCTGCTTCACGTCCTCCACGTATCGCATCAAAAAGGGATGTACTGCCCAGATCCGTCTGGATATATCGTAATTCGTCATTACTGGCAGCCAGTATTTGTGGGACAGGAAGCTTGCGTTTGGTAAAATGCTCCGTCAGATAGATGAAAGCGTGGTCTTCGTCGCGGCTTGTACCAATCACACCGATGACCGTCTGACCGTCCAGATCCGTCAGACGGAAATAGGTGCGGTTGCTGCCTCCACCAGGAAGTTGCTGAATGTTGGCGGGTTCAGCACCTTTCCACTGCTTATATAGTTCCAGGAGTTTATCCATAACGTTTGCAAAGATACGAAATATTTGGTTAATAATTTCATTCTAACCCATATTTTTTTATTTCTGCAATAAATATTCACTTTTATTGCAGCGTGACAGCCATCAAACCTATGACAACATCGTTGGATAATGTACGGATTGTCAACGATTTAAGCTCTTTTTCAGGATTCAGTCTCATACGAAGCATCTGGGCTGCACCACCTGGAATCTCGCGCCCGTAGACCCCTTGGATATTCAAGATCTCCCCCAGGTTGCGGCCGACGGCACCATTGCTCAGACAAACACGGTAAGGGCGCAGCTCAGAGGCCTTGAAGGCCTTGCCGTCAACATAATAATCCTGTTCGATAGGACACCAGTTTTCAGGATTCCTCAGGGCGAGCGTGTCAACGCTATGGTCTGTATAGGTCACCATTACCAATCCGTTGTCAATGCGACTCTGCATGTGATTGGTACTGCCAGCCATCAGCAAATAAGCATTCTCGGCCCTACCCTTCAGCGCTATCTCTACAGCATCAGGGTAATTGTCCCACAACGAGGTGAAGACTATATTCTGCCCCTCAGCAGGGCTTTGGAAAGGAACGCCTGCCACCAGGAACTCCCCGTTCTTGATGAGGGTACGGAAAACGGAATCGTTGATCTCGGCAGTCATCTGCGGATGACACCACTCCCCTATTCCCTGTACTGGTATCTGGAGGGTTGTCGTCTGTGGACGCGGACTCAGATACTTGTTCCTGAAGATATCAGTGACATTGGCATTGAAGTGCCTGGCTATATCCTGCGTACTGAAAGGTTTGGAAAGGTCTGGCTCCGAGAGTCCATACGTATCGTAGGGACAGACCTCGATCACCTGATGCTCATCGGCAGTGCCCTCTATTTCACGGTAGTCGCCATGGCCAAGATGCTGACGGAGGACGATTTTCAGCGGCTGACGGAAATGTTGCGTAATCTCATAGATCTCACGCCCATTCTCCCGTTTATACTGATACGACAGATAAGGTGTCTTGACACTGGCATGTTCCCACTCGGCAGGAAATCCTGGGCAGATGACACAAATGCCGTCCAATGCCTGAGGAATAATACCAAAAAGGCCCTGTAGCAAAGTACGTGAGGAGATACCAATGCAATCACCGAAATCACGATAGCACTCCCCTCGTGCAGCATCATAATAGCTGATCTGTCCGAAGTTACCTGGACTGGCACCATAGTACATCTGATCCATGATGTTGGCCTTCATCAGTCGAAAGCCCTCCTCGGCGCGACCTGCCTTGAAATAGGCCAGTGCTGTATGCATCACCTCTGCTGCTGCCACATTGTTAATACTCCAACTATACGGCATCCAGTCGCTGGTGGCAATCGTCTCATAACCAGTCTTCCCCACTGGGATATGGGGAATATGATCGTCAATATAGCGTGTGGCACGATACGCTTGTTGCGGTGTACAGGCCCCACAGTCTATCGGGGTATATATGCTCCACACTGCCGGATGGTCGTGGAGCCGCTTCAGTCCCATGCCATCCTGATATTCAGCCCATACTCCCTTCTCAGGCATCCATAGTCGCTCGTTCATCGCCTTCAGGATGGCTTCGGCCTCATCACGATAAGGTTGGGGATCCTCACCAATGATTTCCGCAATCCTCGCTGCGAGCTGATGACCACGATAATTATAGGCCGAAGAGTGTGTGACGGCCCCACCGCTATAATAAAGAGCATCAGAAGCCCAGATACAGCAATAGGCATCATAGAGGTGATCGCCGTCAGGATCATAGTTACGCTTCTCCCAGGCCAGATGCGAGGTCAGGACGGGCCACATCTTTCGCATATAGGCTGTATCGGCATCATATTGGAAATGCCAGAGCAGTTCGTCGATGTAGTTCAGGTTCATATCATAATGATGCATCTGGTCGTTACGTTCAGGATTCCGGCAGATATAGCCGTTCGAATACATCTGAGTACCCCATCTCTTCTCAGCACGAGCCAGGTTGAGGGTGGAATCCTGCGACGGATGGGGAATCACGGGCTCTACATCCGTCACTTGACTCTTGGCATAGGCATCAAAATGAGAGATGCTACGTTCATTCCATCCCAGGACATCTCCCAGGTATCCAGCCCTCCAACCAGCCAATGGCATGCGCCACCCGATACAGCCATGCAACCATGTCTGCCCATCCCAATCACCATCGGCAGCCAAAACCAGTGCACCGCCAAGTGTATTGATATAAGGATCGGGAGTTTGGAACTGGATACGACTTGTCAACTCCTTGTAATAGTTGCGTGCTTTCTGATAACAAGCCCTACCCGACTCTGTATCCACCTGATGGACGTCATCCAGATCAACCTCCAGATAAAGGGTCAGGCACTTGCCAAATGATGCTGTCACCGTCTGAAGCGGCTCACCTACAGCCTCGAGACACCCGGGTTTATCGACACCGATATCACCATTCCGATACAACTTGGGTTGGGCTATTTCACAGACAACAGCATGAATGTTTCCTTTCAGCTGCGGTGAAGCGATGCGCCAGATGGCAGCCTCACGGTCGGGCATCGCCAATACCTCAATACGGAGCTCCCCTTCCCCCCAGCGCTTGTCTTTCAGCACATACACCCTCCGGCCATTACCATACGAGGAACGGCAGTACTCCGTCTGATCCAAGGGGTATTCCACGCCGTCTTTCTCGAAAACCAGACGGATGTTCCGGTGATGTCCTTTCTTGACGACGGCGAAGACCGGACGATCACTTGTCTCCAGGCGCCAGTCAGTAGGTGAACCGTAAAGAGCACGGGTGTAACGATTCTCTCCGTTCTCACAAATGAAACTGTTGTGATGAGGCCGGTATTGCTGCCGACGCTCCTCACAGATGGCTGCAACAGAGAAGCAGACCATCAATACGATGAATAGGACTTGTCTTCGCATGCGCTGGTTTTTGTGGCAAAGGTACGAAAAATCTGCGATATCCACAAATATAGTCGCACAAAAAAACCGAGTGTCTCACGACAATCGGTTCAAAAAACAAACTACTTAAAAACTAATCTACTAAAACAAATCAAAAAAATATCTTTTACTCAATAGTATCTCTTTCCATGCTGTCGGAGCACCTGGCTTTTTCCGACGGTGCAAAGGTATAGCTATTTTACCGATGGCACAAACTTTTTTAATAAAAATTAGCTTGTGTGCGCACAAAATACCATAAAAAGGGGATGGAATTTTTTTCCCATCCCCGAATTTGTTATGTTTGCTTAGCAAAATAATAGCTTTTGCTGCTCAGCGACTTACATCATTCCACCCATACCTGGGGCACCACCCATCGGCATGGCAGGCTCCTTCTCAGGCTTGTCTACAATCAGGCACTCTGTTGTCAGGAACATGCCTGCGATAGAAGCGGCATTCTCCAGAGCGACACGAGCCACCTTGGCGGGATCAATCACACCTGCCTCACGCAGATCCTCGTAAACATCGGTACGGGCATTGAAACCGTAGTCACCCTTACCCTCGCGAACCTTCTGCACAACGACAGCACCCTCCTGACCACCGTTAACGGCAATCTGACGCAGGGGCTCCTCGATGGCACGACAGATGATGTTGATACCTGTCTGCTCGTCGGCATTGTCACCCTTCAGACCAGCCAGGGCCTCCTGAGCACGGATGTAGGTCGTACCGCCACCGGCTACAACACCTTCCTCGATGGCTGCACGGGTAGCGCAGAGTGCATCGTCCACACGATCCTTCTTCTCCTTCATCTCAACCTCACTGTTAGCGCCTACGTAGAGTACTGCGACACCACCAGCCAACTTAGCCAGACGCTCCTGCAGCTTCTCCTTGTCGTAAGAAGAGGTAGTCACCTCGATCTCCTTCTTGATCTGAGCGATGCGATCCTGGATAGCCTGCTTGTCGCCGGCACCGTTCACGATGGTCGTATTGTCCTTAGAGACAGTCACCTTGTCACATGTACCCAGCATCTCGAGGGTAGCCTGCTCCAGTTTCAGACCCTTCTCCTCGCTGATTACCACACCACCAGTCAGGGTAGCGATATCCTCGAGCATGGCCTTACGACGATCACCGAAGCCAGGAGCCTTCACAGCACAGATCTTCAGACCGCCACGCAGACGGTTCACAACGAGTGTGGTCAGAGCCTCAGAATCCACATCCTCAGCAATCACCAGCAAGGGGCGTCCGCTCTCAGCAGCAGGCTGCAGGATGGGCAGGAAGTCCTTGATGTTCGAGATCTTCTTGTCGTAGATGAGGATGTATGGGTTCTCCATCACGCACTCCATCTTCTCAGAGTCGGTAATGAAGTAAGCACTCAGGTAACCACGATCGAACTGCATACCCTCAACCACACCGATGTGGGTATCACGGCTCTTGCTCTCCTCGATGGTGATCACACCGTCCTTGGAAACCTTACGCATAGCCTCTGCGAGAAGCTCACCAATCTCCTTATCGTTGTTGGCAGATACAGTAGCAACCTGCTCAATCTTGTCGTAGTTGTCGCCTACCTGCTCAGCACTCTTGGCAATATGGTCGGTCACAGCCTTCACTGCCTTGTCGATACCACGCTTCAGATCCATTGGGTTAGCACCTGCGGTCACGTTCTTCAGACCCTCGGCCACGATAGCCTGTGCGAGGATGGTAGCGGTGGTGGTACCGTCACCAGCATCGTCACCAGTCTTTGAAGCCACGCTCTTAACGAGCTGAGCACCAGTGTTCTCAAACTTATCCTCGAGTTCAATCTCCTTTGCAACGGTCACACCATCTTTAGTAATCTGAGGAGCACCGAACTTCTTCTCGATAACTACGTTGCGGCCCTTAGGACCAAGTGTTACCTTAACAGCGTTAGCCAACTGATCAACGCCCTGCTTCAGCAGGTCGCGAGCCTCAATATTGAATTTAATATCTTTTGCCATAATAATTTAATGTTTAATCTTTAATGTTTAATGTTAACATTACTTCTCAATGACTGCGAGCACGTCGCTCTGGCGCATCATCAGATACTTGGTTCCCTCAAACTCGAGCTCAGTACCTGAATACTTGCCGTAGAGCACTTCGTCGCCCTCTTTCAGGATCATTGTCTCGTCCTTGGTACCCTGACCAACGGCCTTGATGGTGCCGTGGAGGGGTTTCTCCTTGGCAGTATCAGGAATGATGATACCACCGATCTTCTCTTCTGCAGGTGCTGGCAATACCAACACACGGTCTGCTAATGGTTTGATGTTCATAATCTTTAATGTTTAAATATTTAATGTTTAATCTTTATTGTTTAATCTCTCATACCTTATTATATTATATATGGCGAAACGATCCTAAAAACCGTCTCGCCATTCATTCAGCCAAAAGTGTGCCAACACTTACGGGTGTGACAACTTGTCAGCGACTTGTGCCATTAATCAACACATTCTTCACGGTAGTGTTCTCGATCAAGCCTGCATCGAACGCATCCTTCTCATCTGTCACATGAATGTTCTCGAAGAAGAAGTCCGTCAGTTTATATTTGTCGGACGTGCCCACATCAAAGAAGTTCTTCGTCTCCATATCGATATTCTTCATATAGATATTGTTGCACTGCGACAATGGCATGTCCTCACGCTCCTCAGGCTTGAAGAACTGTGTCCAGGGACGCACCACGAGGAACGAGCCGCACCGTCCCTTGATATCCTCCACACTGACATACTCATAGTGCTGCGGCGTGTCTGGACGCATCTTCAGCCAGAGCACACGGGTGGCCGACTTCACATCGATACGACGCAGAATCACATTACGGTCATCCAGACTCTCTGAGCCCAGTGTCAGACAGCCATGCACTTTGCCATAGGTACAGTCCTCTATGATGATGTTCCTACAAGGGCCGTTGTTCTCATCCTTGTCAGCCCAAGTGCCCTTACCGCCTTTCAGTACCACTGCGTCATCATTGACATGCATATAACAGCCATGGATCAGCACATTCTTGCAGACATCGATATCAATGGCATCCGTACTGGGACCACCACGTTTGGGATCCACTGGTGTCACGTTCTCAGTAGGTGCGAAGATGAAGCAACCCAGATAGCGCACATTCTCACAACGATAGAGATGGTTCGTCCAGAAAGGCGAGTTGATGATATTCACATCCTGAACGGTCACGTCCTTACTATTCGAGATGTACACGTTACGCGGACGCATCGCCTCGATATTCGTACACTGTGGATTATACTTGCGACGGATCCAGAACTCCTCCCAGTATTTCTGTCCGTTGCCGTTGATGGTGCCAGGACCCGTGATGGTGAAACCGTCCACGCCATCGGCATTCACCAGTGCAGCAAAGTAGTCGAGCGTTTGTCCTTCCATACGCGTCTTCACAATCTTGAAGTCGCGGATACGGTCAGAGCCCTTCAACTCTCCCCCCTCTTCTATCAGCAGATGGGTCTTGGGTTTGAAGAAGAGCGAACCGCTGAGGAAGATGCCACGCGGAATGACGATCACACCGCCACCCTCCTGGGCACAACGGTCGATCACGGCCTGCAGTTCTTTGGTCTGGACACCATCAGCCCAACGGTCTACACCATAATCCGTCACAACGTAGCGCTTCAGTCCGGAAAGGTCTACACGCGTGGTGTCAGAGAACCATGCAGGAATCTCCGTACCATCGGGCCACAGTTCCACGTTTCTTGCCTTTTTCTTGCCCATAGCTGTCGTGCAAACAGCAAGAATCATAGCCAATAAAAATAATCGATTCTTCATTGTCTTTGTTTTTTAGTACATTAGTTTTGTGCCTGCAAAGTTACGATGAAAAAACGAAAACACCAAATAATTATTAAAAGATTATGCAAATTAAAAAAATAATCGTACCTTTGCAATCTGTTACGTAACACTTTAGCTATCTTATTATGAAACAATTTTTTAAAATGACACTTGCCACTATCTGTGGTATCGTGATTTTTCTGATGATTGCGGGATTCTTTCTCGTTATCTCCCTCGTTGGTATGATGGCCAGCGATTCGGCTTCAACCAAAGTCAAGGATAATTCGGTTTTCGTCATCAACCTCAACGGCTCCATCAACGAACGGGCTGAAAGCGCTTCGGTCTACGATGAAATCCTGAGCATGGGAGACATGAGCGCCATGGGCCTCGACGACCTGATTGCCAGCATCCGCAAGGCCAAAGACAACGAGAACATCAAAGGTATCTACCTGGAAGGCGGCGAGGCGTCATACGACTCACCTGCTTCAGCCCAACAGTTACGCGATGCCCTGAAAGACTTCAAGACAAGTGGCAAATGGATTGTGGCCTATGCCGACTTCTACTACCAGACCAACTATTATGTGGCTACGGTAGCCGATAATATCTATCTGAACGCCGAAGGCACCATCGACTTCAAGGGACTTGGTGGCAAGGGCGAATACTTAAAGGGGCTCTACGACAAGCTTGGCATCAAATATATGGTGGCCAAGGTCGGCAAGTACAAGAGCTACGTAGAGCGCAACACGCTGACGGGCATGAGCGACTACGACCGCGAGCAGCGCGAAGCCTATCTCACTGGTATCTGGAACTACTGGCTGAAGGAGATGGCCGAGAGTCGCAAGGCGAAAGCCGAAGACCTGAACCAACTGGCCAACGACAGCATCATGATGTTTGCCAACAACACCGACTATGTGAAAGCCAAACTGATCGACAAGGTCATGTTCCCCGAGGAGATCAAGGCTGAAATCAAGAATCGCCTGAAGCTCGAGAAGGACGATGAGATTCCTCAACTGACGCTCTCCGATATGCTCAACGTGAAGTCAAAGAAGAGCGACGACGGCGATAAGATTGCCATCTACTACGCCTATGGCAGTATCGTAGATAGCGAGACGACGAACATGATTCAGGGAGGTGGACATTGCATCGTGGGCAAGTCGACTGCCGAAGGCCTGCGCAAGCTGGCCGACGACGACGACGTCAAGGCCGTGGTGTTCCGTGTGAACTCTGGTGGTGGCAGCGCCGTTGCCTCTGAGCAGATCCGCCACGCCCTCAAACTCATCAAGGCCAAGAAGCCTGTGGTGGTATCGATGGGCGGTGTGGCTGCATCAGGCGGCTACTGGATCAGTTCGCCTGCCAACTATATCTTCGCCGAACCTACCACCATCACTGGCAGCATCGGTATCTTCGGACTGATTCCCAACTTCAGCGGACTCATTACCGACAAGCTTGGTGTCACCTTCGACGGTGTGACCACCAATAAGTACACCGACTACGAGGTCGACATGATTCTCGGAAAGAATCCCGACGATGTCATGAAGCACATGCAGACCTACATCGATCGTGGTTATCAGAACTTCCTCGACATCGTGTCCGAGGGTCGTGGCATGAAGCCCGCAGAGGTCGACTCCATCGGACAGGGTCGTGTCTGGCTGGCTTCCGACGCGCTCAAGATCAAGCTCGTCGATAAGCTCGGTAGTCTTGATGACGCCGTCAAGAAGGCCGCAGAACTCGCCAAACTCGAGGAATACCATACCGCAAGTTATCCAAGCAAGACCAGCTGGATTGATCAGCTCATGTCGGCTTCAAACGATAATAAGGGTTCTTATCTCGACAGCCGCCTTCAGGCAGAATTCAAGACCCTTCTCGGCGACCTGTATGAGCCTCTGATGGAGATCCGCCAGACCATCAAGGATGGCAACACGGTTCAGGCCCGCATGCTCGATGATGTCCGCGTGAAATAGTTTAAAGTTTAGAGATGGAAGGCGACTTCATCAATATCAATAAGAAACTGCTGCCGCTCAGCTGGTGCTACGGCTTAGGAGTCGGATTCAGGAATCTCCTCTTCGAGATGGGAGTCCTGAAGAGCCGTTCCTTCAAGGTACCAGTCATCTCTGTAGGTAACATCACGGTGGGCGGCACAGGCAAGACGCCACATGTCGAGTATCTCATCCGCCTGCTGAAGGATCACCTGAACGTGGCAGTGCTCAGTCGCGGCTATAAGCGTAAGAGTCATGGCTTCGTGCTGGCAGGCAAGGATACCACCATGTGGGACATCGGCGACGAGCCCTATCAGATGAAGCAGAAGTTTCCTGATATCACGATGGCTGTCGACAGCAAGCGCACACGTGGCATACAGAAGCTCATCGACGGGGAGGCAGGCAAGGAGATCGATGTGATCCTCCTCGACGACGCTTTCCAGCACCGTTACGTCAAGCCCGGCATCAATATCCTGCTGGTCGACTATCACCGTCTCGTCATCTACGACAAGCTGCTGCCCGCAGGCCGTCTTCGCGAGCCCGTGAAGAGTAAGGACCGTGCCGATGTCGTCATTGTCACCAAGTGCCCCAAGGACATGAAGCCCATGGAGTACCGTGTCATCACGAAAGCGATGAAGCTCTATCCCTATCAGCGCCTTTTCTTCTCCACGCACGAGTACGACGCGCCAAAGCCCGTCTTCCCGGATCTATCCAATCGCGAGTCTATCGAGTCCTTGGGCGTGATCGACTCCATGGGAGTCCTCGAGAGTCTCGATCCCCTGAGTCCCCTGGCAGGCAAGAATATCCTGCTGCTCACGGGCATCGCCTCACCCGAGCAGATGGTGCAGGACCTGACCCCTGTCACGCCCAATATCTCCACACTGACATTCGGCGACCACCACGCTTTCAGACCGAAGGACATCAGGCGCATCAACGAGCGCTTCAGTGCCCTACCCGACCCCAAGCTGATCATCACCACCGAGAAAGACGCCACGCGTCTGGAAGCTGTCGAGGGACTGAGCGACGAGGTGAAAAGCCATCTCTACACCCTTCCCATCCACATGACCATCATGATGGGACAACAAGAAGATTTTAACAACCACATTATTAAGTATGTACGAAAGAATTCAAGAAACAGCATCCTGGTTAAAGGCAAGGATGACCACAAGCCCAAAGACAGCCATCGTTCTGGGGACAGGCCTCGGACAATTAGCTTCTGAGATAACCGACACCTACGAATTCCCTTACGAGGAGATTCCCAATTTCCCCGTTTCCACGGTCGAAGGCCACTCCGGCAAACTCATCTTCGGTAAGCTTGGAGGCGTCGATATCATGGCCATGAAGGGTCGTTTCCACTTCTACGAGGGTTACTCCATGAAGGAGGTCACCTTCCCCGTGCGCGTCATGTACGAGCTGGGCATCAAGACCCTCTTTGTTTCCAACGCAGCAGGAGGCATGAACCCCCAGTTCAAGATTGGCGACCTGATGATCATCACCGATCATATCAACTTCTTCCCCGAGCACCCGCTTCGTGGTAAGAACTTCCCCACGGGACCACGCTTCCCGGATATGCATGAGCCTTACGACCACAAGCTCATCGAACTCGCAGCCCAGATTGGAAAGGAGAAGAAGATCCGTCTGCAGTATGGAGTCTATGTAGGTGTGCAGGGTCCGACGTTCGAGACACCAGCCGAGTACCGCATGTACCGTACGCTGGGTGGCGACACGGTGGGCATGTCTACCGTTCCCGAGGTCATTGTGGCCCACCACTGCGGCATTCGCACCTTCGGCATCAGTGTCGTGACCGACCTGGGCGGCTTCGATGTACCTGTAGAGGTCAGCCACGAAGAAGTTCAGGAGGCAGCCGACAAGGCCCAGCCCCTGATGACCGAGATCATGCGCGAGATGATTGTGCGCTCAGAACAAATTGAGAGCACCAACGAGAAGAAGTTCAACACCGATCACCCCACAGAAGAATGGAAATAGCCAAAATCGGTGAGTTCGGACTGATTGACCGTCTCACGAAAGACCTGGAGAACAAGAACGAGAGTACGAAATACGGCGTAGGCGACGACTGCGCCGTACTCTCTTATCCCGATAAGGAAGTGCTCGTCACCACCGACCTGCTGATGGAGGGTGTACACTTCGACCTGACGTATATCGACCTGAAGCACCTCGGCTACAAGAGTGCGATGGTCAACATCAGCGACGTTTTCGCCATGAACGGCACCCCTCGGCAGATGACCGTCTCGCTCGCACTCAGCAAGCGCTTCTCCGTCGAGGATATGGAGGCGTTCTACAGCGGTCTACGACTGGCATGCGACAAATGGGGCGTCGACATCGTCGGAGGCGACACCACCTCTTCCTATACAGGACTCGCCATTAGCATCACCTGCATCGGTGAAGCCCGTAAGGAGGATATCGTCTATCGCAACGGCGCCAAGAACACTGATCTCGTCTGCGTCTCTGGCGACCTCGGCGCTGCCTATATGGGGCTCCAACTGCTTGAGCGCGAGAAAGCAGTCTACTACGGACAAGTCGACGACTTGCAGAAACGAATCGCCGAGGCCAAAGCCGCTGGTGATACCCAGAAACTCTCAACACTCAACGCCCAGCTCTCGACTTTCGAATTCCAGCCCGACTTCAGCGGCAAGGAATATCTGCTGCAGCGCCAGTTGCAGACCGAGGCCCGTGGCGATATCATCGAGAAGCTGCGCGAGGCAGGCATCCGTCCCACGGCGATGATGGACATCAGCG